>CAADGY010000294.1 GCA_900696665.1 uncultured Acidobacteriota bacterium | reverse complement strand
CTGGCTGACGCGGATTTGAACAACTTTGCACCGAGAGTTGGCATCGCCTGGGACGTGTTCGGAAACGGCAAAACGGCTGTTCGCGCGGGCTACGGCGTGTTTTACGAAAGCATCAACGCAGATTCGCTGGCGCAGGAAAATCCGCCGTTCGCGGGCTTTTCGAGTGTGTTCAGCGGACGCCTGGACGACCCCTACGGATCGGTTGGGAGAACACCTCCTCCCGCGGAAACGACAGGAAGCTTCGGTTGCGTGCGGATTTCGGGGTACCCCGGCTACGACTGCCCACTGTTCCCGCTCCCTATCGGCGGAGTGTTTACCGGCCTTGAACTGCGGACACCGTATATCCAGTCGTTCAATTTATCGGTTCAGCACCAGTTGACGCCCTCGTTGATGTTCGAAACTGCATATGCGGGCAAGATCGGGATTAAGCTACCCGCGCTGCGCACTTACAACCCCGCTCAGTTTATCAACTCGCCCGTGGACGGCTCGCCTCCGTCCGACCAGAACATCAATGATCGCGTGATCTTCGAGCCTGGCATTCTGGGCACGCAGGGGTTCATGCTGGGCAACGATTTTCGGAGCTGGTATCACAGCTTCCAGGCGCAGATCACCAAGCGGTTCGGTGATGGGCTATCGGTGCTTGGCTCGTACACACTATCGAAGTCCATTGACTCGAGTTCGACGGATAACCTCGGCGCCACGGTGGCGAATCCATTCAATCTGCGCGATGAGCGCGGACGCTCGGATTGGGACCGGAGGCACGCGTTTGTTGCATCGTGGCTGTGGACGCCGCCGATCCGTTTCAACAGTCCGGTGGCACAGAGCCTGCTCGGCGGGTGGACGCTGACAGGCATTCATACTGTTCAGAGCGGCGGACCACTCACGTTTCTCATGGGAGATGACGTCGCACTCGACGGCACTTTCGGCGACCAGCATGCTCAACTCAAGCCAGGCGTGACAGTGGACGACATCGTTATCGGCCACGGCAGCCGTGGGGCGATGGTGGACCGGTTCTTCAACACAGACGCGTTTGTACCCACTAACCAGGTGCCGCGTGGGACCTATGGCAACGCTGGAAGGGGGCTTATCAGCGGGCCTGCATTCAACAGCAGCGATTTCAGCATTCTCAAGAACTTCGCGCTGCATGAACCGCTGCGGCTGCAATTCCGGACGGAGTTGTTCAACGCCTTTAACCAGGTGAATTTCACGACTGTCACAACCACGGTGAACTCGTCCGCCTTCGGCAGAATCCGGGCCGCGAGAGATCCGCGCATTATTCAGTTCGGATTGAAGTTTTTGTGGTAGCGTAAAGCTGCCATGATGCGACCCCTGTTTCTATTCTTCCTGCTTACGCCATGCGTGCCGGCACAGTGGGCCGGCCGCCCCGCGCCGCAATGGGAAGAACGCTTTCAGACGTGGGTGGCCGATGCGCACCAACACGTTTTTCCGAACAGCTTTGGGCGTGACCAGGAGAAGCGTGCCATCGAAATCGAAGTCTGCCGCAACGAGCACGCCGTGATACAGCTTGGGTTGCGAAGTCCAGACGCAGTGAAGTCTGTTTCCGTGCGAGCCGGCGAATTCGCCGGCGGAGGGCACAAACTGGAGGTGCGTGTACGCGTGCGGTATCCGGGCTTGATGCCGGTAGACGAAAACGCGCAATACACGCCGGATCCTTTATGGGAAGTGGACTCCATTGCGCTCCGGCCATATCAAAGCCAGGGAGTCTGGGTGGATCTGAAGGTGCCCGCGAATGCCCGGCCCGGCGCCTACGAAAGTACACTCGAACTGCTGCGCGACGGAAGAACCGTGGATACGTTCCGCCTTAAGCTGGGCGTGGTTCCGGCAACGCTACCCGATCCGGCGGACTTCCGGTTCTTCCTGAATATCCTCTTCGATCCCTCTTCTATCGCACGCTTTCAGAAGCTTCCTCTCTGGGGGGAGGAGCATTGGCGCCGGCTCGAACGCTATATCGAGAACCTGGCGGCGCATGGACAAAAAACAATTACCGCGTTTATTGTGGACGATCCCTGGGAAGGCGATACGGGCTTTGCGGTCCGCACGATCATCGGATGGCGTGCGGACGGCAAACTCGAGCCCGGCAAGGCGATCAGGCTGTCATTCGATTTTTCCAATTTCGACCGCTTCGTTACCACTTGCCTGCGGGCGGGTATCCGCGATCATATCGAGTGCTGGTCGCCGCTGGTGCAGCCGCACACCGATCATGCCACCATCACCTACCTGGATACGGCGGCCAGGACGGAGCGGAAGATCGTGCTTCCAGCCGGCTCGCCGGAGTACAAGGACGTGTGGGGCCAGTTCGCACGCGTGCTTCAGGATCATCTTCGCGCCAAGGGCTGGCTGGACAAAACGTTTCTGGCGTTCGACGAGATCAGTACCGAGGTGTTGGACCGGGTGATCCCGTTCTTTCATGAAGTGGCGCCCGATTTGAAGCTGATGATCAGCGGCGGCGACGAAAAGGGCAAGTACATGGCCGAGTCTCGGGAACTGGCCTTCCATTATGGCTATTACACGCCGGACTCAGGCACGGAACTGCCGGATATTCCGGCGCGCAGAAAGGCCGGCAAGCGCACGTTGTTGTACACCGCGGTGACGCCGCTGTATCCGAATACATTCCTTTTTTCACAGCCGCTCGAAGCGCGATATCTCGGCTGGGTAATCCGGAAATGGGATTTTGACGGCTATATCCGTTGGGCATGGAACTTCTGGCCCGCGACGCTGTGGGATCAGCCGTTTTACAAATGGCACTCGGGCGATATGTTCTTTGTCTATCCCGGCGAGCAAGGCCCCGTGGACAGCATCCGTTGGGAAATGCTGCGTGAGGGCATAGAGGACTACGAATGCCTGTGGCTGGCGCGTACGGGCCTGGAGAAATTACGCCGTGCGGGCCGTGAGGCGGGCTTCCCCGCGAAGGCGGAAAAGGATCTGGCACGGGCGATGGAGCTTGCGACGCAACAGTTCGACCGGACGAAGATTCCGAAGGATCCTGTGCCGGCTCGCATGGAAGAAGCGCGGAGACTGGTGAACGGAATTCTGCGGGAGGTTCACCGCCTCGGCGCCGCTCAGTGATTCTGGTATGCGGCAGTGGTGGATCAGCCTGGTTAGCGTACCGGTTTTGAGCGTGTTCTACGCAGCCGCACAGCAGGCACCGTCGCCGGATGTGCGGGCTTGGATTGCCGAAGCACAGCGCCAACTGCAATTGCGGCAGTTTGATGCTGCCGGGAACGCGGCGCGGCAGGCTCTCGTATTGGAGCCGAATCTGGCTGAGGGGGAAGCCTTGCTCGGGTTCGTCGCCACCATGAAAGGGGATTTCAGCGAAGCCGAACGCCGGTTTCATCGCGCGACACAATTGCAGCCTGGCAACGCGCACTTGCACGGCTATCTCGGCTCGACATACCTGCAACAAAAGCGGCTGAAAGAGGCGCGGGCATCGTTTGAAACCGTGCTGAAGCTCGATGCTGCGAACCAGGCCGCGACCTATAACCTGGGTCTGATTGCACTGCTCGAAAACCGTCCTACAGAGGCCCTGGCATCTTTTCAAGCTGTATTGAAGATGAACAGGTCCGACGCGGCGGCGCTCATCGGCGTACTCGAAAGCCAGTTGCTGCTCAAACAAAGTAAAGAAGCAGAGGAAACAACGCGCCGATTGGAAACGATCCTCGGGCCGGGAGAGCCACGCCTGGCGCAGGTAGCGGCTTTGCTGGCCTCGCACGGCGAGTATCGCACTGCTATTCCTATTTTCGAAAACCTGTACAAGCAAGGCGCGTCACGCGATGTGTCTTTTAACCTGGCTCTGGCTCACCTGAAAACCGGCAATGCGAACCGGGCGGCCGAGGTGCTTGGGCCGCTACTGTCGGGAGCCGATGCGGAGATCTTTCACCTCTTGGCTACGGTGGAGGAAGCCAGGCAGCGCCCAATTGAAGCGTCACAGGCCTACCGCCGCGCTTCCGAACTCGAAGCCGGGAGCGAAGTCTACCGCTTCGACTACGGGAATGCGTTGCTGCAACATGAGTCGGTAGAGGCGGCGGTGGCGGTCTTCGCTCGCGGCGTCCGCGATTTCCCGGAGTCATGGCGTATGCGTCTGGGGCTTGGCTCCTCGTACTATCTAGCGGAACAGTACGAGTCCGCCGCCGAAGCTTTGCTTGAAGCGGTGGAACGCGAGCCTTCTGCGGAACTGACATATTACCTGCTCGGAAAAGCGTACGAATCGGCGGGAGCGATGCAGGAGAAGATTCGTGAGCGCTTCCGGCAATACCTGGCTGGGAATCCCAAGGATTCCTGGGCTTACTACCACTACGCGATAATGCTGTATGAGAACTCCCGAGCTTTGCGGCAAGACGTTCCGCCAGTGGTGGTTTCTCATTTGAAGAAAGCTCTTCAGCTCGACCCCAATCTCGCGGAAGCACACCAACAACTGGGGGTGCTGGCGATGGAGCGGGGCGAAATGCGAGCCGCAATAGCGAATCTGGAGTGCGCGATCCAACTGGACGCAAACCTGGCAACGGCGCATTACCGCCTGGGCCTGGCCTACCGCAAAACAGGTTTGGTGAAGAAAGCCGCGGCGGAAATGAACATCTTTCGAAGGTTGAAAGCACACCACCCGGCGGGTGTGGACCGGGGCCGCGTGCTTCGGTCACTCGCCGGCATTGCGCGATGAGTCATGGCGTTTTGGAGGATTTGTTTTCGATGATCCTCATGAGTTGCACCTGGACACTCTCCTCTTCGCGCTGTTTCGCTTTCGACTGCCGGAATCGATCGAAAAGCTTTCGGGCTTCAGCCTTGCGCCCCTGCTTCTGGTAAGCGACCGCGAGTTGATATTGCGCCGTGGTGTTCTCCGGATCCAGTCGAAGCGCCTTCTCCAATTGCACCGTTCCGGCCTTCACATCGCCCTGCGCCAGGAGAGTCTGGCCGAGCAATAGCGCTGATCTCGAATCGTCCGGTTTGAGCGCAAGTGCACGGTGCAGCGCGGTCACAATTTCATCCTGCCGTGCCCGGCCACTGGAGCGGCTGAGCGCTGTAGCATAGAGATACTCAGCCTGGTGATCCCGTGGAGCAATCACCGCAGCTTTGCGAAAAGCCGCCGCAGCGGCGCCCGCGTTACCCGCTTCAAGCTCCAGTATTCCTTTTGCGAGCACCGGTACATTCCACTTCGGATCGGTCGTGGCTGCTGCGGAGAAACGCTCCATTGCCTTTTCCCGATTTCCTTCGATGGCCCATAGGATTCCTTGCTGCAGAATCAGCCGCGGCGAACCGGGAATGGTTTCGAGCCCTCGAGCCAAAGTCTTATGTGCATATGCCGCATTGCCGTGAGCGGCCGCGAAATCAGCAAGGGCGAGGTATGGTTGTTCGGCGGACGGGTTATGATCGATCGCCTTGACGAAAAGCTCGTAGGCTTTCCCGGGCCGATTCTGCTTGTCGTAGGCCTCGGCCAGCAATAGCAAGGCGGCCTCTTTACCCGGTTGAGCTCCGGCGATTCCTTCGAGCAACGTTACCGAATATCGGTACATGCCATAACGGTTCATCACACCCGCGAGCCGAATGGAAAGCTCCGGATCCGGGCGGGACGCTTGCCGGAACTTCTCGATCACCCCCGCGGCGAAGGTCTTATCCCCCGTAGCAAGATGCGCCTCAAGAACGGCGGGAAGCGCTTCGGGATTATCGGACGCCAGAGGGCCCGCCTGGACGAAGTGTTGCCTTGCCGAAAGGAATCGCTTGCGGCCTAATTCAGCTAAGCCGATGTAGAGATGCGGCACTGGATCTTTCGGGCTTTGCCTTAACACCGTCTGGAATTCGCGTTCGGATTCCCCATAGAGGCCCAGGAACCACAGAACCGTCGCCAGGTTCTTACGCGCTGCAACGAACGAGGGCGCCAGCGCAACCGCTTTCCGGAAAAACGCCGCTGCATCTTCAAGCTTCTCTGCATTCAAGTAGGCGATGCCGATCCGATGGCACACCTCGGCGTTATCTGGATTCGCACGATGGCGCTCCAGCAGTCCGGCGAGGGACTGATTCGGCTGCCCGTAGGCGCTCACGGTCAGCAGTCCCAGCGCAAGAGCTAACCAGGCAGTGAGCCCCCGCATGGAGGAGATTCTACCGCAGACGCCAATGGAGTACGGGGCGGTAAACTAAGCGACGTGAAGCTCCATGCAACAACTCGGGCGAGTAGAGCCGGGGTGCGATTTCCGCGTTTCTGAGACTTTCGAGCCGGCGGCGGGACCGATGCCCAGCCTTACTTTCGCAAATGCGTTTCCCGGCGCGGGTACCGTTGGGGGCAACCCTACGCTGGCGACGTTTTCGCGCGACCGCAGAACTCCCTATCACCAGCAGTGGAATTTCACGCTCGAATATGAACTGCTGCCCAACACGGCTGTGCGTGCCAGTTACATCGGCAACATGGGCACGCACCTGGAGCGTTCCTTCAATTTGAACGATCCGCCGCCTGCGTCCTGGGGTAGTACAGCCGCGACGGCCGTATCAACCGTTCGGAGCCATCACTTATGTGGAATCCGGAAGAAGTTCGATTCTTCATGGCATCCAACTCTCGGCCATCCGGCGCTTCGCTTCCGGTTTATCGTTCCAACTGGAATACCAGTACAACAAAGCGCTGGGGGAGCAGACGTACGGTCTTGCGCCGATGGATAACCGAAACACTCGCCTCGACCGCGGCAATCTCGACTTCATCCGCCGTCACGCCATGCGAGCCAACTATGTTTACGATCTGCCTTTCGGCAGAGGGAAGACATTTCTCAATTCTGTTACCGGCGTGGCTGACAAGTTGCTCACCGGCTGGCAGCTCACGGGCATCGCCGGTGTGGACACGGGTGAGCCGTTCTCAGCGACATTCACCAGCACTACGTTGGGCTGGCCCAGCAGCAGGGCGGATATTGCCGGCGATCCGACCCCTGGCCACCGCTCCATTGCGCAGTGGTTCAATCCGGCGGCGTTCGCAACCCCGGCGCCGTTCCTATATGGAAACTCCGCGCGCAATATGCTCTTTGGTCCAGGCTACTTTGATTGGGATGCCGGCATTTTCAAGAACACCGCTGTTACAGAGGGAACGATGTTGGAGTTCCGGGCTGAGTTCTTTAACTTCCTCAATCACGCGAATGTTGGTCTGCCGGCCAGCAATATCAGCGTGCCTGCCACCGTCGGACGCATCAATAGCGCAGGAAACCCCCGTACAATCCAGTTTGGAATGTGTTTGAGGTTCTGATTCGATGCCGTCGCGGCTCCGAAACAAAGCGTTACGGAGCCGCGCGCCATCAACCAGAAGGTGCTTGCGCATCCACCCCCTGGCGGTTGCGGCTCAGCATTCGTTTCCAAGCTACGACCGCGAGGGAGTGGTTATCGGAATCTAGAAATGGACGCGGACCGTGTACTGCACCTCACGTCCGAAATTTCCAGCGGCCGGACCGATGCTCTTGCCAAATCGAGCGTCCGTCACGCTCAGGTTGGGCTGGTTGAGCATGAACGAATTCGGCGCGTTGTACGCCTCAGCGCGGAACTCCAACCGGAAGCGCTCAGTTAACTGGAAGTACTTCACCAGAGTGCCATCCCAACTCCAGTAGCCAGGGCCCGTCAGCCCCGGATACTGCCACGGATTTGTGCGGGGTGTGTACGGTGTGGCGACCGCAAATGCGCTGGTGTTGAACCACTTGTCTGGGCTGGGATTGTCGATGATGGGATCGCCCGTTACATTCAGCTGCCCCCATCTCAGGAACGGACCGGAGTTCCACATCACAATATGGCTGGTAGACCAGCCTCCAAAGATGGCGTTCAGCACAGGGTGCAGGTTTGACCCGAACCTTCTGCCTTTGCCAAATGGGAACTCCAATGTCCCGGCGGAACTGATCCGGTGGCGCGGGTTGTTGCTGCCGATCCAGGTCAATCGCTGCGCGTAGCGGTCGTCGTCATTGAAGAACTCGGTTGTCGCTTCCCTGTTGTAGTTGTAACCGACCATGAAGCTGTAGCCGGCGGCAAACGAACGTTCTGCTTTGAGTTGCAAAGCGTGGTAGCGGTTGGAGTATACGTCCCAGAAGGCTTCCATCAGGCTGCCGTATTGCGGATATGGGGAGAGCAGGCTTCTTACCGTTACCGTCCGCTGGTTGCGCAACGAACCGGGGAACGTGTCGGGTGTCATGTAGCCGTAGAACGGATTGTTGACCCGCCTGTCCACCTCACCCTTGTACTGGTAGTTGAGCGCCGGGTCGTACATGTTGATGGTGTTATCTACGGTACCGGTGCCACCCCAGATGTTAGGCGCCTGGTGGTGATGCGTATAGGCATAGAAATAGGTGATGTCGGCCCGGATTCCAGTCGGAAGTTCGCGTTGAAGTGTGACGTTAAGGCGGTCATTCATTCCCGCCTTCATATCCTGCTGGAACCATACCGCTCCCTGACCGAGATTTGTGTAACGTCCCCAGCTTTTTCCCGCCGACGGGATGAGCGGATTCGACTCCGCGGGGAACGGATTACTGAATCTCGCATTCGGAATGCCTTCGACCGAGGGCAGCGGGTTGCTGGTGGCATTGTATCCGTCAACGGGAACATACCAGCTAGAGCCGATGGCGTTTACCATCGGAATGGCGTAACGGGCATAACCGATGCGAAGCGCACTCTTGTCATTCAGCCTGTAAGCAATCCCGACGCGTGGCAGAAAGATGGTTTTCGGCGCGCGGTACAGTGCGCGGTTGTTCTCGTCCGTGAACACCCATGCACCGTTATAAATGGGAGCCGCAGTGCGAATCGCCGTCGCGGCTCCAGGCATTTGCGGAGGAGCAGCCTGCATCTCCGGAATCGGATTTGTCAGATCGAGATATCGCGACATGCGGTCGAGTTCCTCCACAGGCGCGGTCTCGTATTCATAACGAAGGCCAAGGTTCAAGGTGAGATTCCGGTTCAGTTTGAAATCATCCTGGAAAAACAGGCCCCACTGGTCCCGGATAATGTTCTGGGGCGTCTTGAAATTCGCGTTGGAACTGTTGTCGATAGCTCCCAACAGGAACGTCGCCCAACTGTCTCCGGAAAGCAGCGTGTTGGGGCTGATAAAGGTGTTAGCTGTGTAATTCGGCGAGAAGATCCAGTTCATCAGGTTGGGATTGACGCTGGTGCCGTAGGAATGGCGGTATGCCAGGCCGAACTTCATGTAATGCCGGCCACGGTCCTTTGCCAGCGTACCGGAAGCGCTGTACTTGCGGGGCCGGTAAAACCAGGTGCTGCCCTTGCCGAAGCCTCCTTTGCCAGCAACGCTGATGGCAGGATAGTAAATCGCCGGAACGCCCTGGATGTAGGACGTGTACCAGGGAGTGTTCGGCCAGACTTTCTGGAGGCCCGCCTCGCCAACCTTGGCCCAATCCGAATCGTAGTCGTCCTCGAGATACGTCGCTCCAAATCGCACATTCAGCACCGTCGAGGGATTCATCGTGTAGACGCCATCCGCGGCTGCATTGAGCGAGTCCATCAGGCCGCCATTATCTGAGGGAGTGGCGGGGGAGTTTCCATAGTTGTTGTTGTCAAGCCGGGTGCGGAAGATGCTGTACCGCGCATACATGCGGAACTTATCGTTGACATTCCAGTCCGTGCGGTTCGAAAGGTTGTAATACTTGGTCCACCACGGATAGGTGATCTTGAAGTTATTGGTACCGGTAATGTCATCACCCGGTCCATTCGGCTTCCACAAATCACCCATTACGATCGCCGCCGACGGGTCGATGCGGCTGTTTGGAATGACGTTGTTCGGAAATGGAGTTCGGGTCGCTGTTGAGGTAGCAGCGTCAAACTGTGTCGACCATGGATCGTAAATCGTGCGCAGCCCGCCCACCGCATTCAGAGAACGGGAGAAATCTCCTGTACGTTCGAGGTCGGTCGGCAGGGTTCGCGTTCCTTCCCGCGGCTCTGTCTTGCTCCACCTCTCGTACGAAAAGAAAGTGAAGAGTTTATTCTTGAAGATGGGTCCACCGATGGTACCGCCACCGATATGCTGGCGGACCAGGTTTTCGCTCCGTGTATAGCGGTTGGCCAAAGCATTGAGTGCCGGGTTGCGGCCGAAGTAATAGCCGGTGCCGTGATATTCGTTGGTGCCGGATTTCATGGACACGCTCATGTTTCCCCCGGCGCTGAACCCGAATTCGGCGTCCACACTGTTCTGCTGTATAGAGACTTCCTGCACGGAGTCCATCGAGGGCGAATACGATCCGCGCGAGTCCACACCAATGGGCACACCATCGAGCAGTATGTCATTCCGCCCGCCCGTAGCTCCGCCTACATCCACTCCATTAGCGGCCTGCATGTAAAACGGATTCCGGTAGGCCACCGTCGAATAGCGGTTCACCACGGCTGGGTCGAGCAACACCAGCGTGAACGGATTGCGTGCAAGGATCGGGAGATCCTGAAGCATTTTTCCAGTAACCGTCTGTGACATGGTTGAGGTATTGAATTCCAGCGCCACTACGGACTCGGAGACGTTGACAGTTTGAGTGATGCCGCCGACGCTGAGCGTACCGTTTACGGTGACGTCTCCGCGGGTAAGAACGGTAATGTTCTCCTGCGAAAACGGGCTGAAACCGGCCATTTCCATGCGAATGGTGTAAGTGCCCGGCGCCACATAGTCGAACAGAAAACGTCCACTGCTATCGGTAAGGCGCGAGAGTTCAACGCCCGTGTTCTGGTTTGTCAAGGTTACTTTGGCGCCGGTAACCGCCGCCTGGGTTTGATCCAAGACGTTACCCTGCACACGCGCACGGTAGTCCTGTGCTAAACAGAGACCTGTACATGCTGTGAGCACAAGGCAGGAACGCCAGAAAGAGATCAGCTTTCTCATAGTAACTCCCCTTAAGTGTTTCGTGTTCCTCCCCATAATGGCGGTCACCCCCCAATCCCCAACACCAGCATGGTTCAGTCGATGTGAGAAATTATAGAGGCGTCTTGAGGGACAGTCAAGAATTTGGTGTTTTTGGATCTTTTCTGACAGATTGGTGCCTCCGAGGCAGCTATCCCGTGACCCGTTCTACCTTAGTAGGAACGACATGACGCTATGGCAATTTGCGGGCGTGATTCTGGCTTTGCTGCTGGTGCAGGCCGCAGGATGGCCGTCATCTTCCACGGCCTCGGAGGTTTCCGAAATACAAGCGCTTCTTCAGGAGCCAGGTTATTTCATCGAAAAGGCCGGCGGAAAATGGACAGTGAGAAAACCCGGCATTCGAGTCTTTGACCCAGAGGGTGGCAAACCACCGGAAGTCTGGACGGTTTTCGCGGACACCCGGCAGAACATGGCGGAGTGGCGTAAGGAAGCGTTGCCAAAACTGCGGCTGAGTCGGGCGCTGGTTCGGTTTGATCCTGTAACGCGACGGCGGACCTTGGTAGAGGATTGGGCGCGGGAACGTGATGCCCGGGCAACTGAAGCCGACGTTCGCGCACTTCTCGACCGATTCGCCCCGCCGGATGTGCCGGTGCTACTTTCGTCAACCCCGCTCTACCTGGCGCGCCTGAATGGCGCGTCCGGGCATACGGCGGAAGAGTGGAACGATCAACACCGGTTTGTAATGTATATCGATCCTTTCCGGGCCACTGGCCGGTTGCATGCCGCCTCCACGCTGGTGCACGAGTTGTCGCATGTCGCAAGCTACCGGAAGCGCGGATTTCACGCGAACCGTGCCGCCGCAGTCCTGACCAGAAGCGACTTCATTCTGCTTGGCGTCTCCGATGAGTTTGCCGCGTACGAGGCGGAAGCCGCCTTCATCGAATCGTTTGTAAACAGCGTTCAGAGCGTCGAGGAGCGTGGGACCATCGCCCGGTTGATGATGTTGCCGGAATTGAGGTGGCCAGCCGGACTCGTAGAATTATTGGGTTTCGGGCGCTCTCCGGAATGGGGTGCGCGCCGGCGGGAAGCACGTAGGCACGTCGTATTGGAT
This sequence comes from uncultured Acidobacteriota bacterium, assembly GCA_900696665.1. Lineage (GTDB taxonomy): Bacteria > Acidobacteriota > Terriglobia > Bryobacterales > Bryobacteraceae > CAADGY01. The sequence goes on along the minus strand of CAADGY010000294.1, from coordinate 44,047 downwards.
CTTGACCGTCAAGCCGCGCGGTATTGGAATGCGTATCGTAAGCGCGAACTGAGCGTATCCGTCGAAGCGGTGATTCGCGATTGGTACCTGCATTCGTCCGAATGGAAAGAGATAGCCGGCAAGCGGGCCGAATGGCTGTCTGCCGGCGCCTGCGTCGGCGAGGCGGCGCCGTCCGGAAGCCGATAGTCCACGCCGGGGAGGCTTAGACCTCCGGCAGGCCCAGTTTGCGGCGGCCTTCGGGCGTCACGCGATTCGCGTCCCAATGAGGTTCCCACGTCTGCTCGACAACCACCTTGCGCACTCCTGGAACTTTGAGCAGCATCTGTTCAACGGGCGTCGAGTTTCCGCCCGAGCCGTATGAGAAATAGCCGATGCGAGGGCGCCCGCGGTGCGGCATAGCCATTAACACGAAAACCACATCTCCGCGAACACGCAAATCATAAACCAGCCCCAGATCCACGACGCTGGGCCGCGACGTATACAGTTGCTGGTCCTGGCACTCTGCCAGGGCACCCCACAGCAACTTCTTTGAGATGGAGTTGTCTCCGGCTTCACCGGGACGTGCGAGACGTCCGGCAGGTGCACCCGCCGGCGTACCCGATGGTAAAGCAGCGGAGGAAGGAAGCAGAGGATTCAGGAGTTGGTGACGGAATCGCTCAACCATTTCCGCACCTTGCGCGGCAGGATACGGCAGCGTCAGATAAGCGTTTTTCTGGCGCAAAACGGCGCCGGCGGGAAGCGTCGCGTTGTGATACAGCGCGCGGCTCCAGACATGTCCGTGCCACTTGTAATAAAACAACGGTGCACCAGTATGCTTTAGGCCGCCCACGTTTTCCGCCGTATGCTCCAGGAACACTCCGATGAACGCGTCACGGGTATCGCGATTGAAAAAGCCGACCGACCAGAGATTCTCCGCGGACCCTTTGTCCACCGGGCCCGTCTTCAGCTTGCCGTCCGCGCCCATCCATAGGATGTCAGTGAACGACATACCGGAGAAGACCCACTCATCATCCCGCAGGTATCCGATCTCCATCTCTTTGAGCACCTGCATGTAACCAGTCTTGATGAACCACGGTGTGCCCGCGTAAAAGCGGTATTCGACGAACGTGTTCATACGGGCGGGGGTGAAAAGAGGATGCACGGTGGAATATGGAAACCCCCAGCGGCGAACGGTGAGGGAGAGCGGACCGCGCAGGACCTCGTAATCGGGACAGGAGGGCCAGTTCGTAATCCGCAGTTTCTGAAAATTGCCGGATGTCACGTAATCGTGAGCCCAGTCGATTCCCGGCGGCTCTCCGTGCCCCTCGCCGCCCGCGAATAATTCCAGGCCATGCTCGCGCTTGTAGACGAGCCGCTCCAGTTGTCCCATCTGTTTCGACAACATGGCACGGTAATATTCATTCTCCAAGTCAAGACCAAAGCCCTCGCCGGTCACGCGCAGATCAGTGGGATAGTCCGGAAGTTCGGCGTCCGGGTTGCCGTGCAACACGAGCCAGTGTGTCCGGCTGTGCGCCGGTGAATCGGCAAAAAAAGTAATGCGGCAGTGAATTTGAGAGCCGCGCCGCACTTCCTCGGTCACCTGCGAGGGGACTTCCCGGGGAATACCTCCGTCGACGCACGCTACCCGGACTTCGCGCCGGGCCGAAGCGACCTGGTCCGCCGGAAAGGCGGCGATCAGTTCGACAGGTTCACGGGAGCGGGGCACAGCTACGGTTTCGTCGAGCGCCAGAACCCTGTAATGCGACCAGCCCCGTGCCCATTCTCGCCAGGATGCGGGGAGTTCGGCGGTGGAAGAAGAGCCGGCCGCTTCTAATACCGGTTCTCCGAGTGACGCCTGCTGCTGCTGTTCGAGCGTTACCGACTGCCGTATGGAATCGGCGACAGCGCGCACCAACCGGTAGTCGCTTTTGCGGTAGGCGGCTTCGAGCAGGCGCAATTTCTCTTCAAATGTATCTGTTCGTTCCCAGTAGGTAGTTTCACGCATGGCTGAAAGTGCTTAGTTATCTTATTACGGATGAATCCGGGTTGCGCGCCTTGGGTATCCGATGTTCTAGCAGGGGCAAGTCCTGTCCGGGTAAGCGCCGAAGCGCCGAAAGGGTGACCGCAGTAGCCGCGTCATCAGCCGAAACATGTTTGAGAGGGCCGAGCCGGTCATTTCACGGTGAAGATGTGAAGCAGATCATTGGCAAGCTAAATCCCGTGATCCGGGGCTGCGGTAACTGCTTCCGGACGGGACTTGCACAAGTGGGTTTCACCGATGGACGACTTTGTACCGAAGGCGGCTGTGCTGGCTGCACCGGCGGGGCGGACAACGGGTGGCGCGGTCGATCAAGTGGACGCCTGACCATTACTATCGTATGGGTCTGCATCAACTGCGTGGAACCGTGTGTACGCTGTGCAAGCCGCGCCAGTAAGATCATTAGTAAGCTGTTCGCGGGAAAACCGCATACACAGTCTGAAAGGGGGTTATATGGAAACGGGTCGACCGCAAGGTTGATACCGCGCCATAATTTACCAATGCGCTGGTACATTCCTGCTACGCTGGCAACGATGGCTTTCGCCGCAGACCTCAAACAGGATTTGACTTTGCACGCAACCTTCAACAGCTCGACGGATGCCATTTTCGCAGGTGGGGACAAGCGGCTCTATACCGCACCTTCTTACAAAGAACAGGCATCGGCTCAACCCGGCATTCCCGAAGATGTTGTGCTCGCGCGAGGGCAGGGACACTCGGGAGATGCGCTGCACTTCCTGAAGAAGAACACGCGAGCCGTGTTTTACAAGGCCGAGCGCAACATCCATTTCGATCCTTCGAGTTGGTCCGGGACGATCTCTTTCTGGTTGAGCCTCGATCCTGAAACAGACCTGGAGCCGGGCTTCTGCGATCCGATCCAGGTGACGGACAAAGCATACAACGACTCCGCCATCTGGGTGGACTTCACAAGAGACGAGAAACCGAGGCATTTTCGTCTGGGTGTCTTCGGGAACCTGAAGGACTGGAACCCGGGCAACACCCCGGCCGACAAAAATCCGGCATTCCATAAACGCTTGATCGTCGTCGAGCAGCCGCCGTTCGCCCGCGGAAAATGGACGCATGTAGCCATTGCATTCAGCGGGCTCGGCGGAGGAAACGGTTCCGCGCGGCTGTATCTCGACGGTGAGCGGCGGGGCAGCACGCCGGCTATTAAAGAGTCCTTCCAGTGGAACTTATCGAACGGTGCCATCCGTCTGGGCGTCAACTACGTGGGCCTGATGGACGACGTTGCCATTTTCCGCCGGGCGTTAAGCGATGACGAGATCGCACTGCTCGCCAAGGGAACGTTCTGACCGCCCCGTAAGTGTGACGTTAGCGCCTGACCACTTGCTCCGCCGTCAGCCCGCTGATCACGTCGCGTGCGCGTACTTTCCAGTTCCCAGCGGCGTCGTTTAGCGCAAACGAAATCTCAAACTTTCCACGTCCGTCCACCACGTCTACGTTCGACGAATAGTGCCGGACCAGGTTTCCGGCGGGGTCGAACACCTCCGCCCGGACCACGGAACGGTCCACGGGCGCACCCTTTTCATCTACTAATTGCAAGTTCAGCGCCGAATCGATGGAGAGCCTGGCAATCTGGGTGTCTCGCTCGATGAAGAGCGCCGGCGATTCCGCGGAGGCGCCCACCTCGGCGGCTGCTTTGCAGCCTCTCAGCAGGTCATAGGTAACCTTGCGAGTACGTGGCGCTTTGACCCGAGCGGTTTCTTCAGGGAGCACACCTACCAGGCGCGACGAACCGAACTGGCGCACTGTAACCAGCGCACCCCTTGGCGCTTCGAATTGAGCTTTCAATTCAATCTTGCCCACCGCCCGGCGCACAAAGCCCTTTCGCTCCCCCTGCCACAACTGCGGTTTCCGCCAGTGGCCGCGCTCGTCCATGCGGCCGGTTTGTTCATCAATGTAGACGGTGCCGCCACGTTCGGCGAACGCCTCAATGGCACGAGCTTCACGGTCTGAAAGTGCGATCGAGTAGGGCAGGATCAGTACCTTGAACTTATCGAGTTCGCCGTTCTCGATCTGCGGTGTTGCCAGAAACCGGAACTGTATACCGTCGCTCTCGAGTTGCCTTGCCCAGGCGCCGCGGCGCTTAAACAGGTCTGCATAAGCCTGGGAACTGCCCATCACATTGCCCACCCCGGGTCTGATACGGCCGTCCGTAATCCAGGCGCCTCGAATACTCGCCATGGAAAAGTGAATCGCGACGCCATCCTCCAGCACGCGCGAGTTCATGAACACGCGGCCGATGCCGCGCTGAATTCGGCCGAACGCTTGCGAAAGCGCCCGTCCCTGCTCGCTGAACGACAAATCCGGATTCAGTATGGTGTAGTGCCAGAAAATGGACGCACCCGTGTGGCCGTAGAAGAGCCTGCGCCATTGTTGCTCGTGCGCGGCGGCTCCGGTGGAACCGTAACCGGTGAATCCGGTCAGCTTGATTCCCGGTCGGAAGAGGTGGTGCATCTCGTCCTGATTCCCGCCGGAATAAGGCTGCAGATAGTCCATGCGCTGATCGATCTCATACCAGTTGCAGCCATTGTGCGCGGTAGGTACCTGCGTGCCGGAAATGGAAGCCAGAGCTCCGGGGTCGACCTCGCGAACCATGTCCCGCGCTCTGCCAAGCACACGCACGAAATCCTGTTCCATAAAAACACGGTGATCGGTCCACGGTGCAAAGTTGCCGTGCTTCTGCACCTCTTCGGTTGTCATGGGGACCACATCGCCCCATCGGGTGAAGGAGGTCTCCCAGGATGCATTCAGCGCGTCCAGAGACGAGTACTCCTTTTGAAGCCACAAACGAAACGCCGCCAGCGTTTCCGGCGACCAATCGACATCGAATGGGTCTGTGTAGCTGGTTAGCGACGATTCGTCGGCCAGATAGTAAGCGAGTGGATGCAGCGGCGCCAGCGGCTTCAGGTTCTTTTCAAGATCGCGGCGCAGGTTTCTCTCGAAATCCGGCGATTGCAGCACGACATCGCGCGTTAGGTACTTCTTGTCTTTCGTCTCCGCATACGCGTTCTTGCGTGCGACGTACTTTTGGTTTCGATAGGCATAAACACCGAAGGTGTCGTGCAGCCCCGCGCTGGCAATTACTTTGAAGTTCCGGTCGGGACGTGCCAGCGTGGTAAGCCCGAATTGGCGGAACTGCTCGTCCAATGCGGGAATCCAGGGCTGGTAGGAACCGGGTCCGTACCACGGCATAATCACTTCGTAGTCGCTCCATTCGCGCGAGGATGCGGCGAACTGCACGGGAAGACGGGCGCTGCCTGTGCCCGCGGTCACTACAATAAATCCGGAGTGCGTGAGCGGCCGGCCTGCCTTGAGAGCCGTGCTATTCGCACCCTGCGAGCGGGCGATGACGCGGCCGAAGCCATCCGTCAGTTCGACGCGCGCCGGTTTTTCAGCGCTCCAAGTGACGTTTACCGTCTGGGCTTCTCGAATTACGCCGGCATCGCTTTGGAGCTGCTCAACCCTGTCGAGTGCACCCAGCTTAATGGCGGAAATCTCGAAATCCGACGCGGATTGCTGTTCGAGGAAGTATAGCCCGGGGATCGTGCCCAGCGATTTCGGCGGGCGGCCCGTGCCGGACCGTTTCACCACCCCATCGGCGGTTTTCAGCCGCCAGTGGGAAGGAACGAACCGAACCTGTGGCTCTCTTCCCGCTGTATAAATGAGTGCCCGCAAGAGCATCGCGTAGTAATACTCCCACTGGAGATCCGAAACGAAGCCTTTCGCGGACATGGGCATCCGCCAGCTCAGGCCGTGATTCTGGAACCCGAACGCTACAATCCGCCCCTTACCGAATGAGGTCGTGGCCGCGATAGGCCGGCCGGCCGCCGATTCGATCAGCACCGTAGCTCCCGGAGCCGGGCGGTAGGCGTATTCCTCCAGGTATTCGAATGGGAAGGTCTCAACCGGGATGCCCCTCGTAATGTAGTGCTCCGCAACTCGCTTCCATTCGCCGGCCGGGGCGGACGGAGGCTCGACTTCGTTGTATGGTCTGGATGGAGGCGCGGGCGCGGCGGCGGGCGCGAGCGGCGATAACTCATTCTCCATGGGACGCAGCAGCACCAATCCGGCGCCTTCGCGAACGCGCTTCAGAAGCGCCTCGCGGGATTTGGGTGTGAGCGCCTCCCAGCCATGGTTCAGTTGCAACAGGACCGTATCGAAATGCTTTGCTGATGCCAGTTCCTGTTCCAGGTACGAATAGATCAGACTCAGGTCGCCTCTTTCGGCGCGGGCGCCGCAGTCCCGTCCAAAGCACATCGTCCATTTATTTCTGTCGAATGCAGAGTCGATGGTGACCGAAGTCACGTCCAGCGACAGTCTTTGCATCAGCTCCACCAGAGTACGTCCCTCGCTGACTGAAGGCACGGCGAGCAGCTTTATGGGTCCGCCAGGCAGCGGGTTGGCCCACTTTACGTGCGGGGTTTGAACGTTGAGCGTGTAAGGTTCCTCGAAGCGCTTTCCGCTTCCTTGCCGGCGGCCCATGCCGACGTCCTGCGCGGCTGCGGCAACCGCAAAACAGACGATTAGCGGTGTGAACCATTCCCTCATGGATATGTAAAAAGGACCCTGATATCTATTTCCGAACAACAACGATTCTATCGCTTGAGCGCAGGGGGCCGGAAAAGAGGCGCCGCCGGCCATCCGTTTCGGCTTGTATATTCAACCCATTTGCGATATTCCAGTATTGATCGTGTGGGACTCGTGGCAGTTGATGCCGCGTATCTTATACACCAGCGGAGGAATAGTTTGAGCAAACGTACTTCGATCGGTTCATGGGCCTTCACCATCGGCCCCTATGCAAGCAATCCTATTGATTTTGAAACCGTGTGTGATAAGCTGAAGGCCCTCGGATTCGATGGTGTGGAGCTTGGCGCGTTTCCACCCCATCCGAATCCCGGCAACCCGAACGGTCCTGACGACAACTGGCCTGGAGCCATGCCGGAGCCCTCGCGGCGGCGGGAGCTTGCTGCGCGCATGAAAGAACGGGGGCTCGGATTCAGCGGTATGGCTGCGAATCTGTGGGGCGAAAAGCTGATCAACACGGACGATCAGACAAAATACATTTCCGAATTCCGGAAGAACTCGGAGTTCGCGCGCGACGTGGGAATTCAGGGTATCCGCGTCGATTGTGTGCAACCTCCGACCATCCATCGCGAGATCGATTACAAGACGGCAATGGATCGAGTAGTTCGAACCTGGAAAGAGTGCAGCGATATCGCCGCCGATGCCGGCCAGTACGTCACCTGGGAATTCGAACCGGGATTTGCGTTCAACAAGCCGGGCGATATTGTCAGGATTCACGATGCGGTAGATAAAGCCAATTTCGGCATTCAGTACGATACGTGCCACGGGCAAATGGTGGGCGTGAACGGTGTGCGGCAGGAAGGCGAAAAGGAGACGTTTCCCAGCCAGGTGGAATTCATACGGTTCCTTTCCGGGCGCATCAACCATATTCATGTTATCGACTCCGACAACACCTGCCACAAAGATGCCGAAGGCAACGACGAGACATCCGCGCACCCGCCGTTTGGATTGGGCGTTCTCGACTTCGACAGTATCATGCCGGAATTGACGAAGGCGGCTCGCCTGTCGCACGACTGGTGGACTATCGATCTGTGCTTCTGGCCCGATGCGTGGGAAGCCACCGCGCGCTGCAAAACCAGGCTGGATCAGCTCGTAGAAAAGTACGGTTGAGCACAAACCTCAAGGGAGAGATATCGGACATGGCGAAGGAACTGCGTGTGGGAATGGTCGGCTATGGCTTCATGGGGCGGACTCATTCGAATGCTTATAAGCGGTTGAACGATTTCTTTGCCGTCGAGCACCGCCCGGTCCTGAAGGCGGTTTGCGCGAGGAAGCCCGAGAAGGCAAAGGCATTCGCCGAAACATGGGGCTATGAGCGCGTGGAGACGGACTGGAGAAAACTAGTGGAGGCGAAAGATATCGATCTGATCGACATCGCCTCACCCAATAACACACACTACGATATCGCTATTGCGGCCGCGCAAAACGGCAAAATGGTGCTGTGCGAGAAGCCTCTCGCGATGAATACTGCCGAAGCCGAGGAGATGGTGCAAGCCGTGGAGAAAGCGGGTGTCCCGAACATGGTCTGGTTTAACTACCGCCGTGTGCCTTCCATCTCACTGGCGAAACAGATTGTCGAGGAAGGCCGCACGGGCCGGCCGTTTCACTATCGTGCAACGTATCTGCAGGATTGGACCATCTCGGAAGACGTGCCGCAGGGGGGGCCTGCATTGTGGCGCCTAGACGTGGATGTCGCCGGCTCGGGTGTTACCGGCGATCTTCTGGCGCATTCCATCGATACCGCCATGTGGCTGAACGGAGCAATCTCACGGGTCGTCGCGAAAACCGAAACCTTCGTGAAAGAGCGTGAGCATGTGGAAACGGGCAAGCGGCAGCCGGTGGGAATAGACGATGCCTGTATGTTTCTGGCGGAGTTTGCGAACGGCTCGATGGGTACCTTTGAATCGACGCGTTACGCGCGTGGACGCAAGAACTTCAACACGTTCGAGCTGAATGGCGAGCAGGGCAGCATCTACTTCGATCTCGAGGAACCGGAATATCTTCAATTCTTCGAGTACAAGCAGCTTCAGTCCGGCAGGAAAACGGAGTCACACCTGACCGGCTGGCGCAAAATTCATACGACCAATTCCGAGCATCCTTATATGAGCCGGTATTGGGTGCCCGGAACCACCATCGGCTACGAGCACACGTTTCTGAATGCTCTGGCTGATTTCGTGGACGGCATCGAATCGGGACGGCCAACTCAGCCCGATTTCCGCAATGCACTACAGACGCAGCGTGTTTGTGACGCGGTTCTCGAGTCCGCACAGTCCGGCCAATGGGTGGCTACGGGGGCTCAAGTGTAGCGCTGCATGAGGGCTTCCCCCAACCCTGTTCAGCCGGACGATGCGGTCTACCGCGAGAATCTGCGGTTGAATCAGGTGGAATACTACCTGGAACACATCCACCTGCTCTCGCAGCCAAGATGCCTTGGAATTGTGTTGGGGAATGCCTGCAACCTCCGTTGCGTTCACTGCTATCAGGCAAAGAACAGTGATAACCTGCTGCGGCCCGCCGCCATCGGGCGGGAACTGCGCCGGGAATTCATGGCGATGTATCCGTACCTGGATACGCTGAGAATCCAAGGCGGCGAAGTGTTTGCCATTCCTGAATTTCAGGACCTGGTCGACGACGTTGCTTCGGTAGCGGCCCGCCCGCTGTTGAGCATCAGCACAAACGGCACGCTCATCGATGACGTGTGGGCCGAGCGGATGGTCCGGACGCCGTTCCGGGCGGTTACCGTCTCCATCGATGCAGCGCACGCCAACACCTTTGCGCGGCTGCGCCGCGGAGCGGATCTCGCAACGGTTCTCGCGAATGTGGCTCGTGTCCAGGAATGGAAGCGGCGGCTCGAAACCGCTTGGCCAACCCTGAATTCGTTCTTCGTCATCCTGCGGTCGAATTTCCGGGAGATTCCCGACTACCTCGAGCTTATGAGTGAGCTCGGGATTGACGAGGTCGCCCTGCAGACGATGGAGGTCAACCGGGAGAATTCATCGCGGGAGCCGGGGCTGGAACAGCGTGAAGCCATTCTGGACCCGGCCGAAGTGCAGGAGGTTCACTCGGTTCTGAAGAGCGCGTTCGCCCGGTATCGGGGCGCCTTTCAAATGATCCGTGTCAGCGGAGTTCGCGTGCTGTTTGACGCGCAGGGCCTGGACTCTTCGTTTCTCGAAGAGGAGCAATGCGGCCTGTATCCGGAGAGCGGCGTGTTCGACCGCGGCAGAGACGGCTTTGCGCTTTGCCCGAATCCTTGGACCACGCTTTTCGTGGCCGAAAACGGAAACGTGCATCTTTGTTTTTTGTCCGAACCCATCGGTAATTTGTATGAAACTCCGCTGTCGCGTTTGTGGAATTCACCGGCGGCGGTAGCCAAGCGCAGCGATATCATCGCCGGGCGTTACGCCGCCTCGGGCTGCTCGCAACGCTGGTGTTCCTGGCGCGAAGGCAACCGCCGTGCTCCATCAGACGGAAAGCGCATCAGGCAACTGCTGGCCGAGTTCGGAGAAATGCGCCGGAGAGCCGCTTCGCTCCTGCCTGACGCGCCCTCCACGGCTCGGTACCCTTCGGCATTGCCCGCACTGCGGAGGCTATTCACTTCCAAGGACCGCCGCATTGCCGAACTCGAATGCCTGTTCCGCCAACTCTGCGATACGAACACTGCGATCCACGAGAACGGCCGGAGGTACATCGATGAATTGGAGCAGCGGATCGAGGCGTTACAGACGCACGCGAACCACCTCGAAGCAAAGACGGAAAAAGCGGTGGCGGATTTCCACGCGATACAAGACGAATTCCAGCGCCTCCGGCGGCCCCTGTCTATGCGCGCCGCACACCAGATGGTTGCCTTATGGGCGAGAATGACAAGACAGCCGAAGCGGTGAATTATGACTCCACGATCGCTACAGCGCCACGGCAGCCCGGGAGTCGGCAGACGCCAACGGATCGGGGCGGCTGGCTGCCTGCTGTTCTATGCCATCAGGTCTCGAAAGGGATTGGCGGCGGGAGGGCGCTTAAGTTGACACCGGCGTTCACTCATTTTCGGATGCCCCGCCGGCGCGCGCGTCTGCTCGTGGCAGTGCCGCTCGGGGTTGCCGCCACACTGGCCGTAAACCTCGCCGGGTGCTCTAGCGAAGGATCGGGGACACTCCTTTTCGAGGCCTCGCCGGAGCGCCTGCCTGCCGATGGTTTTTCGCACTCGATCTTGCGCGTGCGCTCGCAATCCGGCGAGGAGTTGAAGGCTTCCTTCAGAGTGTTGGAAGGAGCGAGGTCGGTGCGGCTTGCCGGTTCGAGTGTGTACGCGAGGATTCTGCCGGGAACCGCACTCCTGGAAGCGCGCGCGCCAGGGTATTGTCCGGTGCGCTTGCGTATCGAGACGCTTCCTTTCTTTGGTGATCGTGCAGGCGATGGTACGCCCGACTTTCTTTGTCTCGACTCTTTAGATGACCGCAACGCCTTTCGCCGATGGTTTTGTTTCATCGCCGAAGCGCAGTATTTCCGTGAGCCCTCCGGGCTACCGGGGGAAGTGGACGACTGCGCTGCGTTGGCCCGCTTCGCCTATCGTGAAGCGCTGCGCCAGCACGACGGAGAGTGGGCCGACAGGCTTGACGTTCCGTTCCTGCCCTCGGCGCCCGACGTGGGGAAGTACCACTTGCCGCACACTCCCCTGGGACCGAGAGTGTTCCGGATCCTTCCCGGTCCGTTTGAGTCTGGTGATCTGAACGGGCCGGCATACGCCGAATTTGCCGATGCGCAAACGCTGATGCGCCTGAATTCGCACTTTATTTCGCGAGACGTGCAGCGGGCGGTACCCGGTGACATGCTTTTCTTCCGCCAGTTGGAACAGGACCTTCCGTTCCACCTGATGATCTATCTGGGGAAGAGTCAACTGGAGCCGGACTCGTTGAACCGCGTCGTCTACCATACCGGTCCCATTGGCGAAGAGAAAGGGGAGATTCGCCGCCCCGCCCTGGACGAACTCAATCGTCATCCTTCTCCCCGATGGCGTCCGGTACCCGGCAACACCAACTTTCTTGGTGTGTATCGTTGGAATATACTTCGAGGGACTCATTGATGCAGATTCGTTCGGCGGTCGTTGGTGCAGCATTCCTGTTGCTGGGCGTGCCGTCTGTGGCGCAATTGGACGAAGGGCGGGAGTACTTTTCGCTGAGCACGGAGAGAACTTTCGCTCCGGGCGAAAAGCCCACCATACGGTTATGGGCGCAGGGTGTCGGCACGCTGCAATTTCGTGTATACCGTGTGAAGGACCCGATCAAGTTCTTTGTAAACCTGCCCGATCCTCACCGGTTTGGCGGCCAACCTCCGCGTCCTCCTCGCGAGTTGACTCTTTTGGAGCGTTTCCACCGCTGGAAATACCGGTCGCGCACCTGGCTTCGCAACGTCGTGCGGCAGCAATACCCGCCCGAATCGCGGCGGCTCATACGGACGGCGCTCGCTGAGCGGAATCAGCAGCGCGTACAGCGCGGCGCGGCTACCGCTACGGAGTACGCGGACGTGCCGGTGCTGAACAAGCAGCAACTCGTTTCCGTCTGGATACAGAGTGTTCCGCGGGGAAACCGCTGGGATTCGCAGACTGTACCCGTGGATGTGAAGGAGAAAGGTGTCTACCTGGTCGAAGCAACGAACGGGAATTTACAGGCATACACCATCATCTCCGTAACGAACCTCGCCGTCATTTCCAAAGGATCGCCGGGCAAAATCAGCGCGCGCGTTGTAGATCGTTCGACGGGCGCTCCGTTGAAGGGATGTCAGATCGTTGTCTGGTCGGAGGAAAAGCAGCAAGCCAAACTCGAAACTAACGACGAGGGTCTGGCGGAAGCCGCCGTCGCTTTAGCGGATCCCGAAAATGTTCTGATGCTCGCCACTTATCGCGACGACTTCGCGGCCGGAGCACTCTACGGTTGGAACTTGCGAACGGACCGGCAGATGTCGGCCTATGTCTATACGGACCGCCCCGTTTACCGGCCGGGTCATACGGTTTACTTCCGCGCCATTCTCAGATTGCGATCGCCCGAGGGCTATCAGCTTCCGCCGCGGAGCGCGTTTCAGTTACAGATTCAGGATCCGGAAGGCAAACCGGTCTTTCGCCGCAATGTGACGCCGTCGGCGATGGGGACGGTGCATGGCGAGTTCAAGCTTCCGGAAACTTCGGCGTTAGGCTATCACTCGGTGGAACTACGCAGCGGCGAGGCCTACATCGGAAGCGGCGGGTTTCATGTGGAGGAGTATCTGAAGCCCGAATACGAGGTTCGGGTTACGCCGGGAAAAAGCCGGGTACTGCTTGGCGAAGAGGTATCGGCGGCCATCGAAGCACGCTACTATTTTGGCGAGCCGGTAGCAAATGCCAAGGTGACGTGGGTCGTTCACCGTGCGCGATATTTCCCTCCCGATTACGCGGACGAATTCGACTCAGAAGATCCCCGATTTCAGGACGACGGGTTTGGAAGCGAACAGATCTTTGAGCAAACCGGCGCTCTCGACGCGTCCGGAAAGCTCAGCGTCCGCTTTCGGACCGAAGCGGCTCCGCACGATCTGCGTTATCGCATCGAGGCCCGCGTCACTGATGCCGCCAACCGCGAGATTTCCGGGACTGGATTCGTGCTGGGGACCGCCGGCCCGTATTTCGTACACATCGAGCCCGAACAATACGTGTATAAACCCGGTGAAACGGCTGTATTCCGGATTGAAGCACGGAACTACGATGGGCAAGCGGTTCCGAATGTCCCGTATCGCGTAGATCTTATGGAGCAGCGAGACGGGCAGGAAAGCAGCGTGTTCCAATCCGCTAGCGGACAGACAGATGCCAGTGGCAACGCCCGCGCGGGGCTGGCGGTTCGAGCAGGGTCGCTGATCGCCCGCGTAAGCTCGACGACGCCCGAAGGACGCACCGTGCAGGACCGGACATGGCTATGGGTGAGCGGAGGCACCGAATGGTACGGCGAGCGGTCCCAGCGTGTAGAGATTATTCCTGACAAAAAGTCGTATCGCGGCGGCGACGTCGCGCGCCTGCTGATCGTGACGGGAGTACCGGAAGCCTGGGTCTGGGTGACCGCCGAGAGTGGAACGATTCACAGCTCGCAGCTTGTTCATGCCAGGCAGCCGGCGTTCACCATTGACATGCCGATCCGCGCGGAATTCGCTCCCAACTTTTATGTCACGGCTACGTTTGTCCGCGAGAATCAGTTCTATCAGGGCACGAAGAGCGTCCGGGTTCCACCGGTGCAGCAGGAGCTGAAGGTCTCGATCAAATCTTCCGCATTGCAATTCAAGCCCGGCGGATCCGGGACGTTCACAATTGAGGCTACTGACCATCAGGGCCGGCCCGTGGCGGCAGAGTTCAGTCTCGGGGTGGTCGACGAGGCGATTTACGCCATTCGCCGCGAAGCTGCACAGGACATCGTTTCGTTCTTCTACGGCAGGGCTTACAACCAGGTGAGCACGGACTCGTCGCTCAACTATTTCTTCTATGGGGAAGCCGGAAAGCGGCGGATGCAGTTGGCGCGCATCCGTCAGTCCGCGGCGCGAGCCCAGTTTAAGCCGCAGCAGTTTGTGGAGCCGGAGATCCGAAAGCTGTTTCCCGATACGATACGGTGGATCGCCGATTTGCGCACGAATTCCAACGGACGCGCGGAAGTCAAGGTGGAGTACCCGGATTCGCTCACCACCTGGCGCGCTACAGCGCGCGGCGTCACCGCCGATACCAAGGTTGGCAGCGCTATCGAGCGCACTATCGTCCGCAAAAACCTGGTTCTGCGGCTGGCAACGCCGCGATTCTTCACGGAAGGCGATGAGGTCACCATCCGGGCCATTGTCCAGAATTACCTGGAAGAGCAGAAGACGGTTCGCATTTCACTCGATGTGAAAGGCATAGAGATGATAGGGGGCGCCGCCCGCGACATGACGGTACCCAGCCGCGGTGAGGTGCAGACTGATTTCCGCGTGCGGGCCAAGGCTCCGGGCAAGGCTGTGCTACTGGGCAAAGCGCTGACGGATGAAGAATCGGACGCGCTCGAGTTGACGGTGCCGGTGAACCCCTTCGGCGTGGAATTGTCCGAATCGAAGTCCGGAACCCTGTCATCGTCTACGGGACAATCGGAAGCGGACCTGACGTTCCCGGCCACCTCCAATCCTGCGGCTCGCAGCATCGAGATCTCCGTGAGCCCCTCGGTCGCGGGGACCATTTTTGGCGCGCTGGAATACCTTACGTCCTATCCGTACGGCTGCACCGAACAGACCATGTCCAGTTTTCTGCCGAACGTGCTCGTGTCGCGAGCGGCTTCCGAGTTGGGACTTCGTTCGAGTATCGATGCGGACGCACTGGCGAAGAAAGTTCGTGCGGGTCTGGAGCGCCTCTACGACTATCAACATGAAGATGGCGGATGGGGATGGTGGAAAAGCGATAACAGCGAAGTCTTCATGACGGCCTATGTATTATCCGGCCTGGCGCGCGCCCAGGCTGCCGGCTACAGTGTGCGCTCGGATACGATCAATCGCGCCGCACAATGGTTGAGAACCAATCCCGCGGCGCTGCGCGGAGTTTCTGAGGATCTTCGTTCGTATGTGGCGTACGCGCTTGCGGAAGCAGGCGCGCCCGACAAGACACTGCTCGATGCTGTTTGGAGCAACCGCAACGGCTTATCCCCTTACGGGCTGGCACTGCTTGGCCTGGGATTGCGCCGCGGACGGGACAGCCGTTCGGAAACCATCGCGAGCGTACTCGAACAGACCGTGAGGACCACGGACGCCGAAGCCTGGTGGGAAATGGAGCGCGACCCTCTGCTCGGCGTCGCTATGGACAGCACGGTGGAGGCCACCGCGTTTGCCGTAAAGTTTTTGACGGAGCAAAGGCCGGAGAGTTCGCTGTTGAGCCGCGCCGCGGTCTACCTGGTGAATCATCGGAACCAGGGCTACTATTGGTCGTCGACGAAACAGACCGCGATGGTGGTTGATGGTCTCACCGGTTACCTGAAACTGAGCGGTGAATTGAAGCCGGACTTCACGGCGGCCCTGCTGGTGAACGAGAAACCGGTGCTGACGAGACGATTCACCGCGGCGGAGGCGCTCTCGCCGGGCGCCGGGCCGTTGCGCATTGCATCGGACCAGTTGAATCCGGGACTCAACCGGGTTCGCGTTACAAAACAGGGGACAGGCACACTGTACTGGAGCGTCCGCGCCGTCTACTACATGCCCGAGCCACCGGCATCGGCGTCCGGTTCCTCGCTACGGATTGCGCGGGAATACTACCGCCTGGTTCCCGAGCACACCGGAGACCGGATCGTTTACCGGCTGGAGCCTTTGACCGGTCCGGTGGCGTCCGGTGACGTGATCGCTGTGCGGCTCACGGTCGCCGGACACGAATGGAAATATCTGATGAT
The DNA here is from genome assembly GCA_900696665.1 of uncultured Acidobacteriota bacterium. GTDB lineage: Bacteria > Acidobacteriota > Terriglobia > Bryobacterales > Bryobacteraceae > CAADGY01. The sequence goes on along the minus strand of CAADGY010000294.1, from coordinate 28,033 downwards.
GGAAGATCCCATTCCAGCAGGAGCGGAGTTCATCGAACGTGACGAGTTGTACGAGCTAAGCGAAAAGCCGGGATGGTGGGGCCGCTGGTACGCCAGGCGCGAGTTTCACGACGATCATGCGGCTCTGTTCCAGACTTACTTCCCGGAGGGGCAAGCTGAACATGTTTACTTACTAAAGGTTGTAAATCCAGGACAATTTCGAGTAAGTCCGGCGCGTGTGCAGCCGATGTATGAGCCCCAGCATTCGGCGGCTACTCCAAGCCGCACTCTGGAGGTGAGGTGATGCTCGGCTTCGTTCGCCGGAAATGGCCTTTGCTCACGATACAGGTCACCGGCTATGCGCTGGTGGCGGCGCTGATTTATCTCTGGCTCGGAATTCCGGAGCAGAGCGTCTGGCAATTGCTGCTTTCGCTGTTGCTCGCGGCCGCCATCATCGCCGGTTCGGGCTGGCTGCTGGCGGCGCTGTTCGCCCTCCGGCTGTGTGGCCGCCGGGAATGGCGGCGCGGAATGGCGTTTGTACTGCTCCTGCTGGTGATGTTCCTCGGTGGAAGCTGGCTGAGCGGTTCAGCACCCCGTGTGAATCCGTTGTGGCTCTGGGGCATCGGAGCGTTGATCGTGTTCACCGTGCTGCCCTGGTTCGCGGCCACGCGCGCATGGCTCATCCGGCGATGGCAGTACTGGGTAGCGGCCGCGGGTGTTGTGACTATGGGAATTTACATCCCTTGGAAACTGATATGGTGGGTCCCGCCGCTCTCCGGCATGACCGCCCAGACCCTGAGCATGGCAGTGCGCTTTGGCCTCGCCTACCTGCTGCTGGTTGCCTCGCTGCTTTTATTCTCCGGATGGATGCAGCGCCTCTCCGGGGAGCCCGCTGTGAACCCACCTGAGCACCCTCTGTCGCCCGAAACGTTGGAGTAACCGCTCGACGCGTTCTTTGGCCTGCCGGTGGGTGGCGCGATGCGAAGCCTCGGCCTTTGTGGCCGTGCGGCCCCTTTTGTGTCGTGCTACATCGGAATCCGAGAGGCAGAGCGCGAGTCCCTCGCGGAACCATTCGGGCAGCGACGGGTGTGCATTCGATTCGATTAGCAGATGCAGGCTCTCGTGCAGCAGCGCCACCTCCAGCGTCCCGAGCGAACGAAGCAGCGCAACGGGTTGCATGCGCACGACCGTTCCGCGTGTGCTCGCAGCAACCCATCCCGGCTGGCCGGTGGCATCGCGAAATCCAGCCACGCTTGGATAGCTGCGTAGGATAGGGCGGAACGTGAGCGGCAATCCCGTCCTACGCTGCGCTTCCTGGAGTGCCCTGTCGGCCAGCGCGGCTAGATCCGCGGCCGTGTGCCTGGATTCTGCCGCAACATCCACCAGTTCGCCACGCCCTTGCACCCACGCAAATCCCTGCGCGTTGATTCCGGGCTTAGTGCCCGGATAGTAAAACGCCAGTATCTGCCGGTAAGTGCTACCTGCTTTGCCCCGTTCTTCGGCGCCTGCCTGGCACAGGCCTACTCCATGACCGGCGCCGAATCCCTGAAAGATCATATGTTCGCCTCTCCGGGTCACGTCGTAGTGGTTGCTGCGCAACAAGGTCCATCCAAACAACTCGCCGATTCTCTGGTGGAACCGGGTTGCCGTGATGCGCTGTCCATTCCAGTCAAGTTCCGCCACGCGTCCGGATGCTGTCCGGCTCAGAATGCGCAACGGTGGTCCGGAGCCAAGACTGCCGGCGGACACTTCCGACCGCCACGGCGCGCGTCCCCGTGAAAGGCAGAAGGTGTCCGTCTGCCGTTTCAAATACGGAGCGTGTCTGTCCGGCCAGACGCTCTCCACGTCCTCGGTCGAGCCGCCGCAGTGCCTGTGATAGTAAGTGGCCGCCGGTGCGCCGCCATACCACAGTAATTCCCCTTCGGTCGCTTCCACGGCCAGGGTCAACCGCGGCGTTGGCGCTTCCGCAATCCTCAAATCCTGACAGTGTGTGGTGTCGCAAAGATCGAATCCTTCCGTGCGGTGACGCCCCCGGTAATGTACCGCGTAAGTTCGCACCGCCACCGCCATCGCTTTCAATGCTTCATCCGAAGTGAAAACGCTGCTCTCGCCGAGCAGCACGGACACCACATATTGTTCCAGGGGGATTGTGCCTGTTAGCAGAAGCCGCCCGCGTCGGGATCGGATCTCCAACGGATGGAAAAATCCAGCGACGCCATTTGGCAACTTCAGAGTGAGCGTTCCTTCGATCTTTACCACCTGCCCTCTGCAACTGGGCAGGCTGCTTTGCACGGAATCAGCCGACGCCCGGAGCAACAACGGTGCAGCGATGGGCGAGCCGTTACAATGCACGCTGCCGCGCGGCGTTAACGTCAGTTCTGAGGGAGGATGCAGCCAGAAGAGGCGAACGCGATAATCGCTAGCAGCCGCTTGTGCGTGTGCGCTCATTGCGAGCAGGAGCACCACGACCGCCAGCGTCATCAATGAACTCCTCGCGCAGCGAACCGCTCAAATGCACGGCGAGCTTCCGGAGCCGCATCCGGCCCGCCACTGCCTCGCGCAAGCACGACGGCAACGAATTCGGGTGTCCCGACCGGAGCCCATCCGGCAAACCAGCCCAGGGTTTCTGTTCGGCTCCGGTTCAACGTCGTGCCGGTCTTTCCGGCGATGCGCAGGCCCGCCGGTTTTGCAAGCTGCGCAGTGCCGAACTCGGCTGCTCCTGCGATGCCACTCCACAAAGGCACGTAGCGGGCCCCGGCCGTTCGCCGGAAGAGGGCCAGCCGCCGGTAGGCAGCGGCGAGTTCGGCAGGCGTGCATTCTATCCCCCACTGTCCAATTGCCTGCATGGCAAGTTGATCCGCGGTTCCCGCCACTTCGGCGTTCAAGCCAAAGCGTTGCAGCCCGGCGGCGAGCCGCACCGGCTCGAGGCGGCGTGACATCGTCACGAAGTAATTGTTACAGGAATAGGCGAGCGCCGCGGAAAGGTCCAACGGCATGGCGAGAGCGGGGTGAGAACAATCGAACTTGCGCCCTTTGAGTTGTAGTTGCCGGGCACAGGCGACGCGCTGCGCCGGGCGAAAGGTTGAGGTTTCCAGAAGCGCGATGGCAACGAACGGCTTCAACACAGAACCCGGTGCAGCGCTTACGGTACCCGCCGTGTCTTCAAAAAGCACGCGCCCGGTTCGAACGTCCAAAACCAGCGTAGCGGCGCCCGCGATGCAGGCGATCAGCAGTAGTACAAACGTGCGAATGATACTTTGATGGTACCCCTTGCGGCCGGGCGGCACTATCCGGCAAGTCTGAGCTGCGGCTTCAACGATTTTTCGCTTTGCGATATCGTGGCCAGCACGCGCTGAAAGCCCTTTTCCCAGTTCGGGAACATATCCACGTACTGAATTTCCCGAGTAATGCGGGCCGGCACAGTGCATTCGTCCAGTCTGATCGGGATCACGAAGATTTCATCCAGTGGCAGTTTCGATGCACATTGAAGCGCGTACCGGAGCTCCGCCTGAAAATGCCCGTGTTTGGCCACGGCCTTCCTGGAGAAACACGCGATAAAAAAATCCGAGATACCGATGGCCATTTCGAGCGATCGCGGCCAGTTCTGCCCCGGCAGCAGTTTCTTCCGGTCCATCCACGGAGCCAGCCCGGCTGCTTCCAACCGTTGGTACAACCGCTCGACTTCCGCGGCGTCTTCCTCCACGTAAGCCAGAAAAACACGATTGGCCTGCCTCGGTACGAACTCGATGCCGCCATCCGCGGTGGGACGGAACGTCCCGATCCCATCGATCTCAACTGTCCTGCCGGCTGTGAGGCAACGCCGCACGGCGAGAGCCACATCTTCGGTCGACAGCGTCTTCTGGCTCATTTCCGTGGGCCTTTGCCGAAGGATTCCTTCGTTGGAAGCTCGCGCTTCGAGTCTCGGTTGCCAGTCTGCAGGGTCCCGATTCCCGGCAATGCAACCGTGTAACCCTTTTTCAACTTCCGGATCATATCGTGGACCACCCGGTCGAGTTCATCGGCGGCCTTGGCTTTGCTGAGGTGTGTCTGTCTGGCGAGTTTTTGCGCTAACTCGTCTTTCTTCATGCCAGTTACATCGTAGCAACGGTTACTGGAAACAAGACGTGCACGGGTTGGCTGGAGTACATGCTAACTTATTGCGAATACGGTAATTGCCTGGACCGCCAGGTGCAGGCGCTGGTTTGTGACCGCACTTCTTTCAGCGCGGTTTCGGAGAGTAACTTACATAGGCGAAGCGCTTGCTATCCGGCGACCACGAATTCACGTTGAGCGTACCCTGGCCCCCGAAGAGTTTCACCACCTCGGCGATCCCCGGAGCGGCAGAGGCGTCCCGTGACAGGCTCATCCTGCGAACGACGACGTGCTGATTGGCGGGATGTCCCTTTGTCCCTTTCTCATAAGAGAGAAAGATGAGCCACTTCCCGTCGGGCGACGGATGAGGGAACCAGTCTTCCATTTCATCGCTGGTGGTGCGCTCGGCAGCCTTATCGTCCGGTCCCGCTCCGGCGGCCGGCATCCGCCAGATATCCCAGCTACCGGAACGGTCCGAATTGAAATAGATCCACTTGCCATCCGGGGAATAGTCGGGTCCATCGTCATAGCCGGCATTGACGGTGAGGCGGACTTCCTGGCCGCCACTTACGCCGATGGCGTAAATATCGAAGTTAGTGTCACGCCTTGCGCAGTAAACCAGCGTCTTGCCGTCCGGAGACCAGCCATGATAATAACTGGGAGCAAGCGGTGTTACCTGTTCTGGAACACCCCCGGCCCATGGCAGCACATAAATCGGCCCAGCCGAGATGGCAAGCCATTTCCCATCGGGCGATATCCCGTGATCGTTATTAATGCGATTCACTGCACCAGTGGGAATCAGTTCCGGCTTGCCTCCTTCGGCCTTCAGCCGCCAGAGTTTGCCCCCGGAGTTCAGCACCAGGTACCTTCCATCGGGTGACCAGTTTGGTGCTTCAAAGAGCCGGTCTGAGCTGAATACTTCGCGTTTCCCTTCACCCGCGATACTGGCAACGTTTACATGGCTGCGTACTGTTTCGCGGCTGAGCGGTTGTCCGAATGAAGCGGATACCGCCAGTGCCAAGACCGCCGGGAGGCGGGCATTTCTAAAAAAACTGGATTGTATAGTAGGCACGAATGCCTCGCCCTATCTCTGGTGCAATCTCTTTGATGAAAGACAGGTGATTGCGGTATAGGTTATTCCCTAAATTGAAAGCATCCACTCCGAATACATGCATAGCGTGCCGTTGCGTGTACACATACGACGCCGCAAGGTCGATCACCCCATATCCCGCTGTCGCGGTTTCGGTAGGGAAGATCCGATCCTGTTGATTCGTAAGCAGCAGTCCGGGGCGGATACTCAAGCCCTTATAGCGGACATCCATCCCGATACGGCCTCGCAGGGGAGGGATTCGAGGAAGGGGCATATCTGTGCTCGTGAGGGTTGCGCGGACCGCATCGACTCCCAAGTTCAGCCACAGGTTGGGACAGACTCCTGCATCAATACGGCCTTCTATTCCCTGGTAATGCGCGTCACCCTGCCGGTAGAGAACCTCGATTAACCCGTCCTGAATTCCACCCGTCGGTGCGAGATAAACGTAATCTCCAATCCAGTACTGGAAGAAATTTACCTCCCCTTTGATTCGGGAATGCTCGTGCCGCAGCGACACATCGAGCCCCTCCGCGGATTCCCGGCGCAAATTTGCATCGCCGATCTCGAATGTCAGATTGCCGGCATGCGGCCCGTAGGAATACAGCTCTTCGAGCGCGGGTGCGCGGTAGGAGTGCGTGTAATTCGTTACAAAGCTGCCTCCGTGCCACAGCGGTAGCTGAATACCGGCGGCTCCGGAGACACCTGTGAAGGAACGGTCCCGAAGTCCCGAAGGGGTGTAGCCGGTGTTTTCGATACGTCCGCCGAGTTGGATGCGGAATCTTTCAAAGCTGAACTGCTCCAGCACAAACGCGGCAAAGGCGGTCTGTGTTACCGGTGGAGCGAACGCTTCTTCTCCAATCGCTTTATAGTCGCGGTAACGGCCCATGAAGCCGAAATTGCCGGAATTATGGCCGCGTTTCTTTTGATCGAACACACCGCGGTAGGAGAACTGTTTGTTGTAAAAGCGGTTGTGTACTTCGCCCGAAGATATCTCGCGATGATGCCAGTCGGTGTAGCCCAGCGTCATTGCGAAGCGCTCCATTGACCAGAAATCTTTCACGCCCATTCCCGCTCTGACGTTATGGCGCTGGAACTTCAGATCGACAAGCCCATGTTCGCTGTCGTGGTCCTCTTCGCTATGCAGCAGGTCCTCCATGTCCGCCGGTATGCCGTAGGTGCCATCTTGAAAGCCATACCCGAGGCTTGCGAAATACTTACTGCCGTAATAACCGAGGCCTGCATTGGTTTGGGAATTATCGGTTTGTGAGTTTTCAATCTTTCCTAGCGGCGCATGATAGTCACCAGTGCGCTGCCGCCCGCCGCCGCCCCAGAGGAGCCAGTTTCGATAGCCATACTCGAACCCGCCGCTGCCTCCGGCGAGTCCATTGTTGGAGCCGCCCATGCCCGTCAGATGACCACGCAATCCGGGGTGAGGATGCTGGTGCACCTGGTGGTGGGAAGTAACCGCATTCACAACACCACCGATCGCGTTGCTGCCATATAGCAGCGTTGCCGGACCCCGCACAACCTCAACCCGCTCGAGTGACGTCACGTCTATCGGTTCGCCGTGATCGCCCGATTGATAACCGAGCGTGCCGGCCGGCATTCCATCCTGAAGAACCAGGACACGGTCCCCGTCGAAGCCACGGATGACCGGTCTTGTCGTCCCCGGACCCGAGCTGCGTTTCGCCACGCCGGGTTCGCTTTCCAGCACTTCGCCCAGCGACGGAGCGCTCTTGGCGGTCAATTCGAGCGTCTGCATGGAAGTGACTGTTTGAAAAGCCTCAAGTGCCGTCTCTTCTCTTCCCGAAGCGGTCACTGTGATCTGTTCGTGCACCGCGGCAAGCCGGAGCTTGAAATTCGCCGTGGCCACCGTGCCGGAGGTTATCGTTACGCGCTGCCTCTGATCTCCAAGGGGATGAAGATGCGCGAGTACGTCATAAGTTCCCGGAGGCACATTATTGAACTGATACGCTCCCTCGGTATCAGTCTGAACGGACCTGCCGAGTTGAACGATCATGACGGTCGCGCTGTGCACTGCTTCCCCGCTTGGATCCAGTACTACTTTGCCTTTCAGCACGCCACCGGACTGGGCCAGTACCGCTGGTGCGATCAGAAATAAGCAACAGGGAAAGAGGGTTCTGGGCATCTATTCATTTCAGTTTGGCATAGGTCCGGCACTGCGATGTTATCGTTGAGTTGAGTTCCCTTAATCGATGCTGTTGTACGTTCTAACAATTTCTATAAGCGCGTTTTTGCTCTTTGTTGTCCAGCCCATCATCGCAAAAGCGATTCTGCCATGGTTTGGCGGCTCGGCGTCTGTATGGGCCACCTGCATGGTGTTTTTTCAGTTCACGTTGCTGGCGGGCTATCTTTATGCTCACTGGTCTGTACGCTATTTGAATGCGCGCCGGCAGTTTCTAGTGCACGCAACGCTTCTGGCTGGCAGCCTCTTATTGATTCCATTCACGCCGAATCCCGGATGGAAGCCCGCCGGGTACGAAGACCCAAGCGGGCTGATCCTGGCTCTGCTGATCACGTCGATAGGGCTGCCCTATTTCCTGCTCTCGGCCACCAGTCCTCTGCTGCAGGCATGGTATGCCAGGACATGCCAGCCGGCTAAACCATATCGCTTGTTTGCGCTGTCCAATTTTGCTTCCATGCTGGCGCTGCTCAGCTATCCGGTGTTGATCGAGCCATTCGTTTCAGCCAGACTTCAAGCCAGAACGTGGGCGGCTTTCTATGTTTTTTTTGCCATCGTCTGCGCGGTGGTGGCATACCGCGCCCGCTTGGCGGGGCTTGTCCCGGCGGTCGAGCCGGAATCGGACGCGGCTGCGCCACCGCGCTGGTATACATGGGCTCTGTGGCTGGTGCTGGCGAGTTGTGCATCCGCGTTGTTGCTCTCGGTGACAAATCACCTGACGCAGGATGTTGCCTCTGTACCGTTTCTATGGATTCTGCCACTGGCATTGTACCTGGCGAGTTTCGTTCTCTGTTTCGAGAGCGAAGGCTGGTACAGCCCGGCGATTTTTCACGGTCTGGTGCCTCTCGCCGTGGCTGGTATGTGCTATGTGATGTACCGGCAGCCGGCGCCGGAATTCGAGTATCTGCTACCGCTGATGGCGGCGGGCTTCTTACTTCTATGCATGTTCTGCCACGGTGAGATTGCGAGAACCAAGCCGCCGCCCAGGTACCTCACCGGATTTTATTTGACAATTGCCACGGGAGGGGCGATCGGCGGCCTTTTCGTCGCGGTCGTGGCGCCCCGTGTGTTTAAAGGATTTTTCGAATTACCCGTCAGCCTGGTGTTAGCGGCGGTGCTGTTCCTGATTGTTTTCCGGAAACGGGCCAGGTTGTACTACTACACTTGGGTGGCGCTTGGTCTGTTGCTGGTAGTGTTTGTCATCGGAGAATCCCGTGCCGTGGCCGAAGGAACGAAGGTGTTTGTACGAAACTTCTATGGGGTCTTACGGGTTTCCGACGAGGGTGAGGGCGATTTCGCCGTCCGCAAACTGCTGCACGGGTCTATCAACCATGGCGCACAGTACCTTGCTGAGGAACGCCGTATGCGGCCCACCACGTATTACGGCCCGAACTCAGGGGCGGGAATCGCCATTCGCAATACACGCAATTCCACACAACGGGTAGGTGTCATCGGCCTGGGAACAGGCACTCTGGCGAGCTACGGGCGGCCGGGCGATTACTACCGTATCTATGAGATCAATCCCCTTGTCGTCCAGGTGGCCAAGGAGGAGTTCACCTTCCTCCGGGACAGCAAAGCCCACGTCGATTTGGTGCTGGGCGATGCCCGGCTGTCACTGGAGCGCGAAGGCTCGCAACAGTTCGATACTCTTTTAGTCGATGCCTTTTCTGGAGATTCCATTCCGGTCCATCTGTTGACCAAGGAAGCGCTCGAGATCTACTGGCGGCACTTGAAGCCTGAAGGGATTCTGGCCATTCATATCAGCAATCAGTACCTCGACTTGCAGCCGGTGGTTTACAATCTGGCCGCCGCTTCCGGGAAAGAGGCGCTCCTGGTGGATACCGAGGACGACAAGGATCACGAAATTTTCGGTTCTACGTGGGTTCTGATGTTGTCGCCACGGTTCAATGGGGGGCCGGAAGTACGGATGGCTTCGGTTCCGTTAACCGCGGGCAATAACATCCGTCTCTGGACGGACGATTATAGCAACCTGTTTCAAATCCTGAAATGATGCTTCGGGAAAAATGGTAAAAACATACGAGTTCAGTTCTGTTTTGCGGTAAACTGTGGAAAACTCTGGTGCTCTGTTTGTAAGTGGCCATGCAGAAAGGCGCTTCCAACACGGCGTGGCTGTGGAAGAACATCAAAGTTTTTCACAGATTTTTTCACAAGCTAAACGGTTCGTACCAGAGGGTGCTAACTTTGGTTTGCCGTCCGCCGGCAAAACCATTATCGTAGGGACTTCCGAATCATGTCATCCGCTGATGTCGCGTTAGAGAAAGGGCTCCCGGTAAACCTGGATGCCGAGCGATACGTGCTCGGGTCCATTCTGATCGACGAATCGGCTTACGTGCAGGTTGCGGGCATTCTCGAGTCTGAGGATTTCAGTCTTGAGAAGCATCGCCGGATCTTCCTCCGGATGAACGAACTGCACGAACGCGGTGAACGCATAGATCGTGTCACGCTCGCGAACGAACTGATCCGGCACAATCAACTGGAAAGTGTCGACGGGATCAGCTACCTGGTATCGCTCGACGACGGCTTGCCGGCGATCGCCAACCTGGAAAGCTACGTTCGCATCGTAAAGGAGAAATCGCTTCTCCGGCGGATCATCTTTGCATCGCAGAAGCTCATCAACCGGTGTCTCGTCGGGGACGAACAAGCCGGAAGTATTCTTGCCGAAGCGGAGGAGGGATTTCTCCGGCTTGGCGAATCGCGCGATGGCAACGCGCTGGCGCGTCCCGGCCAGATCATCGAAGAGTTCCAGGGCGGCCTGACCGCTTTTCTGGACCCCAGCAAGCGAATTAAGGGCACGGGCACGGGTTTCCGGAAGTTCGACGAGATGACCGGGGGGCTGCATGAAGGGGAACTGATCATCATCGCGGCCCGGCCATCGATGGGTAAGACGGCTTTGGCCATGAACATTGCGCAACATGTCGCCGGCGGTGAGTCGCCACGTACTGTTGCAGTGTTCTCGCTCGAAATGTCGAAGGAATCGCTGCTCACCAGGATGATCTGTGCCGGCGCCAGGGTGGATCAGCAGAAATTCCGTATGGGCTATCTCGGCCAGGATGAGCGCCGGAGGTTGCAGATGTCCGCTACGGACCTGGTGGAAGCGCCGCTGTTCATCGACGACACGGCATCCGTCAATCTGCTCGACATGCACGCGAAACTCCGGCGCGTGAAAGCGGAACATGGCCTGGGGCTGGTGGTGGTCGATTACTTGCAACTCATGACGGGCCGCGGCCGGTTTGAAAACAGGAACGTTGAAGTAAGCTCTATTTCGAGAGGGCTGAAGCTTCTGGCGAAAGAACTACGCGTTCCGTTCATCGTACTGTCCCAGCTCAGCCGGGCCACGGAAACGCGGATGGGCGACCACCGCCCGCAATTGAGCGATCTGCGGGAAAGCGGCAGCATCGAGCAGGATGCCGACCTGGTGGGATTCATCTTCCGCGAAGAGGTATACAAGCCCGACCGCGAAGACTTGCGGGGCCTCGCGGAATTGATTATCGCCAAACAGCGTAACGGACCGACGGGAAAAGTGAAGCTGGTGTTCCTTCGCGAGTACACGAAATTCGAGAACCCCGTATCGGACCTGGATGATGAGCCGGCCGGCTGAGAGCAGCGTACATCGGGCGATCCGCACCTCATCGGCACTTCATGTAAACTTATTGTTTCCTTTGTGCTTCTCGAGCTCAAGAACATCCGAAAACATTTTGGCGGAGTAGCCGCGCTGCGCGATGGAAACCTTTGTGTAGAGCCCGGGCAGGTTCATCTTCTGCTGGGTGAGAACGGCGCCGGCAAATCAACCCTGATGAAAATTGTCGCGGGCATGATAGACCCCGACGGCGGCAAAATCATCTGGCGCGGCCAGAAGGTGCAGTTTCGTAAACCTGCCGAAGCAGCGGCCAACGGAATCGCCATGGTTCACCAGGAGTCTTTACTGGCGCCACACCTCTCTGTCGCCGAAAACGTTTTTCTGGGCCGAGAGCTGTGCAACCCGTTTGGTTGGGTCCGCCGCCGCCGCATGCAGCAGGAAACCGCGCGACTGATCGAGGAGCACCGGTTTCCCCTCCGCGCGGAATGGCGCGTCGAGAACCTGAGTCCGGCCGGAAAGCAGATGGTGGAAATCTGCCGGGCCATCTGCCACGGCTCCAGCCTGTTGATCTTCGACGAGCCCACGTCATCGCTCTCGGAAGCCGAGACACACGAAGTATTCCGCATCGTCCGCGGGCTCCGCGAGCGCAAAATGGGCGTCATCTATATCACGCACCGCCTGGAAGAACTGCGCGCGGTTGGAGACCGCGTCACGATATTGCGGGACGGCGAAACCGTACACTCCGGTGCACTCGAAGAGCTTCCCACGGAGCGCATTATTCAACTCATGGTGGGCCGTGAAGTAACAGCCATTTACCGGCGCGAACCGTTACCGCCCGGTGACGTTCTTCTCCAGGTGGAAAATATCAACCGTGCGCCGCTGCTGCATGACATCAGTTTGAAGCTGCGCGCCGGTGAAATCGTGGGACTGGCCGGCTTAGTTGGCGCCGGCCGCACGGAATTCTGCCACACGGTGTTCGGTCTGGACCCGATGGATTCCGGCCGCATCCTGGTCGCGGGGCGCGAAGTACAGATACGCTCACCTCGTGACGCCGTGCGCGCCGGCATCGCCCTGATTCCGGAAGACCGCCAGAAAACAGGATTGGCAACCCTGCTGCCTACCGGATACAACCTGACCATGGCGAACCTGAAGTCGGTCAGCCGATTCGGATTCCTGAGCGGGGCGAAGGAGAGACGTGTGGCCCGGACGTACATGGACCGGCTGCGTATCAAGGCGGATTCTCCGAAACAACTGGCGGGCCGCTTGAGCGGCGGAAATCAGCAGAAAGTTGCCATCGCGAAATGGGTAGCGCGAGGCGCGCGCGTTCTCCTGTTCGATGAACCTACACGGGGCATCGATGTCGGAGCTAAGGTCGAGGTCTTTCAAGTGATGGACGAACTCGCCCGTGCGGGAGCCGCCATTCTGATGGTAAGCTCCGAACTCCCCGAGCTGCTCCAGGTAGCCGACCGGATTCTCGTCATGCGCCAGGGACGCATCACTGGAGAACTGCCGGGTAGAACCACACAGGAAGAGATCATGAGCTTGGCTGCGCTCGAACATAGTTCCGGCAGGACGGAGGAAAACTCGCGATGATTCAACGGCTCTTGCCGTTTGTAACGCTGGCATTGCTCTTTATCGGACTTTCGATCGCCTCGCCGCATTTCCTGACGAATACGAACCTCTCGAGTGTGATTCGCCAGACCGCCGTCATCAACATCATGGCGCTCGGAATGACGTTGATCATCGTCGCGGGCGGCATCGATCTGTCCGTCGGCGCCATTCTGGCGTTCGGCGGCCTGACCGGCACCATGGCGATGGCGGCAGGTCAGCCCATTGTCGCCGGAGTGGCGATCGGCATTATCGCCGGTATGTTCTGGGGGTGTTTGAATGGCTTGTTGACGACGCGGCTTCGCATCAATCCCTTCATCGTGACCCTGGGCACTCTCGGGATTATCCGCGGAATCACCCTCATCATTTCCAACGGCCTGCCGGTTCATAACGTCCCGCAAGCGTTTTCCTACCTGGGAGAAGGCCTGCTGTTGGGAGTGCCCTTTGTGCTTTGGATTTTACTTGCTTGCGCACTCGCGGTTCACATTACGCTGGAGCACACGCGGCTGGGGCGCTACACATTCGCCATTGGAAGTAACCCGGACGCGGCTTATTACAGTGGCATTCCCGTCTCGTTTCACACTACCGCCGTGTATGCGATCGGAGGAATGCTCACCGGCCTTGCGGGTATGATTGAAGCGTCGCGGTTGATGACCGGCCAGCCTACCGCCGGTCAGGGGTATGAGTTGCAGGCCATCGCAGCCGTCGTGATCGGCGGCGGAAGCCTGCGCGGCGGTGAGGGCAGCGTTATCGGCACACTCATCGGCGCGTTCATTATGGGACTGCTTTCGAATGGCAGCGACTTGTTGGGCATCAGCCCTTATGTTCAGCAGGCGATTATCGGCGCAGTCATTATACTGGCGGTGAGTGTGGACGAACTCAGAAAGCGAAAGATGACGGCCTAGCATGGGGTTACTTCTATGGATCCAAAGATCACACTTTTTGTACTCATTTGCACAGCGTTCACTGTCTTCCAAGCTCCGGCGGCGCAGTTTGGCAGCGGCGACGTGACTTTCACTCCCCGGTTTGATTCGACGGATTGGAATCGTTCCTCGGGAGAATGCAAGATTCGTGTGCGGATCGATGACGAAGCGGAAGTCATTGTGTACGGAAACCAGGTATCGATCCGTACGCTGAGAGGACGCGCAGGTACCGACGCCGGTTCGGAGTGCACAAGCCCGCTCCCGGTTGGCGGCGTTCAGGACTTCAATTTCCGGAAGACGGACGGCCGCGGCAGAGTGGATTTGACAGCCCGCCCCGATAATCGCTCCGGACGTGCCGTGTTCCGGGTTAGGGACTCCGAGGGCGGCGACGACAAATACACAATCGAGTTTCGATGGTCGGGTGCCAGCGGACTCGGCGGCGCCTACGACAGTGGAGGCGGATTCGTCCGTCCGGGATCGCGGCCGGGCAGTTCTTTCAGCAATAATGACACGCTTCGGGTTTGCATGGATGCGGTAACAACACGCATTCAGGCAAGCTATCAGGGCGGGGACGTTGATTTCGCGTCACCGGCCGTGGACCAGCGCGATGTCATACAGGGAGAGGCGATTGCGTGGCGCGGACGGGACCGGCAATGGTTCCGCTATACATGCCGCATCGATTTCCATTCCCACCGCGTGCGGGACGTGAAAGTCACCCGGCGGTAAATAAGCAGACGAAGTTTTTTACGAAAGCTTTTTTCTGAGCAATTCGTTTACGGCCCCCGGATTGGCCTGCCCCTTGGAAGCTTTCATCACCTGGCCGATCAGGAAGCCGAGAACGGTTGTCTTGCCGCCTTTGTACTGATCCACCTGTTTGGGATGGTTGGCGATCACCTCGTCCACCATCCTGTCCAGCACTCCGGTGTCGCTGACCTGCCGCAAGCCCTCGCGATCGATGATGGCTCTCGCAGATTCTCCCGTAGCGAACATTTTCTGGAAGATCTCCTTGGCCAGTCTGCCGGAGATTTCGCCGCTGGCGATCAGGTCCACCAGTTCGGCGAGGTTCGCCGCGCTTACGGGTGACTCTGAGATCTCCTTCCCCTCAGACTTAAGGGCGCCCATCAAGTCGCCCATTACCCAGTTGCCCGCTGCCTTTGGATCTCTGGACTTCGACGCAGCTTCTTCATAGTAATCGCTCAGTGCGCGGGTGGAGGTGAGCACCTGGACGTCATATTCGCGGATGCCGTATTCCGCGAGGAACCGTTCCCGCCGGCGATTGGGCAACTCCGGCATTTCTGACTCTACACGGCTGAGCCAATCCTGGCTGATTCTCAGTGGCGCCAGGTCCGGTTCCGGGAAGTAGCGGTAATCGTGCGCGTGTTCCTTGCTGCGCATGCCCGCAGTCTCGCCCGTATCAGGATTAAAGAGGCGCGTCTCCTGCTCCACGCTGCCGCCGCTTTCGATCAACGCGATCTGCCGGGCGATCTCGTAGTCGAGAGCCATCTTCAAGAACCGGAAAGAGTTCAGGTTCTTCACTTCGGCTTTAGTGCCGAATTGCGGGGCACCGTGACGGCGCACGGAAACATTCGCGTCGCAGCGAAGATGCCCCTTTTCCATGTCGCAGGTTGAGACCTCCACCCACTGCAAGAGGTGTTTGAGTTCGGTCAAGAAGGCGTGGGCTTCCTCGGAACTGCGCATGTCTGGTTCGCTGACGATTTCGATCAGGGGCGTGCCGCAACGGTTCAAATCGACGTAAGTGTAGCGGTCGGAATCGCGGAAACCCTCGTGGATGCTCTTGCCCGCATCATCTTCCATGTGTACGCGTGTGATGCCAATCCGCTTCGCGTTGCCGTCCACAACAATTTCGACAGAGCCGTTTTCGGCTACCGGCTGGTCGTATTGCGAGATCTGATAGCCCTTGGGCAGGTCCGGATAAAAGTAATTCTTCCGGGCAAAACGCGAAACCGGCCGTACCTGGCAATTCAGGGCGAGTGCCGCACGGATCGCCATTTCGACAGACTGCCGGCTCAAGACCGGCAAGGCCCCCGGCAACCCCAGGCAAACGGGGCAAACATTCGTGTTCGGGGGGGCACCGAAACTGGTGGGGCAACCGCAAAAGATCTTCGTCTGTGTCGCCAGTTGAACGTGGACTTCCAATCCAATGACCGGCTCATATTTGGCTACGACTTCCGGCGGCGGAAGCACCAGCGTACTGGAGGACATTCCTACATTATAATTGCCGGACCGGTCCAGACCTTCCCCGCCTACACTTCTTCGGTCTTGGCGAAATACATCCCGGCTGCGCGTTCAAGTTCCTTACGATTGACCTGAACCGGCCTTTTTTCGTATTTTGCGACGGCTTCGAGGATGTTACAGATATCCAGCGGAAAGCAGGCTCGCAGTTCCGTCCTGCCCTCCCGTAGAGAAAGCTCGCGTAGAAACGCAGCGCTGTCTTCTTCGCAGGGAACGCGTCTGCTAGTGGTTACACGCCGGAAAATCTCATCGAAAACCTCTCCCGCAACCGGCTCGACGTAAATCTTGTTCTGGATGCGCCGGAGAAAGGCCTCGTCCGCCAGGTCATGCGGGTCCAGATTTGTCGAAAATACTACCTGCACCTCGAAAGGAATCTGAAATTTCACACCGTAGCGCAGTGTCAGATAGTCGACGCGGCGGTCCAATGGAACGATCCACCTGTTCAGCAGGTCACGAGGAGACATCAGTTGGCGGCCAAAGTCGTCGATGATCAACAGCCCGTTGTTCGCCTTCATCTGGAGCGGTGCGGCATAGATACCGGAAACACTATCCAGGTGAAGTTCCAACATACTGGGGACCAGTTCTCCGCCCACGGAAATACACGGGCGGCGGCAGACCACCCATCTGGGATCGATATCCGGATCCATGAACTCCAGACTCTCATGGACCACCGGGTCATAGACGCCGACAATTTGACCGTCCACTTCGATCGCATGAGGGATCAGCACCGCGTCCTGATATACGCGCAACATGCGTTCGGCTATGCTGGTTTTCCCATTGCCGCTCGGTCCGTAGAGGAAGATCCCGCGCTGGGAAATCAGCGCCGGACCCAGTTGATCCAGCACCCGGTCTGTCAGCACCAGGTCGTTGAACGCCCGGCGTATGCTTCTACGGTCCAATTCCACTTTCGCCGCCTGTGCCTTGGTTCCCACGTGATAGCCGGCTAGAGGAACCGGGCATGCGCTGGCGTACTGGTTGATCTGAAAGCGATCCGCGGCCAGTGTACGTCCGGCGCCGGACAGTACAAACTGGTAGTCGTTGCCGATCATACCCTTGATTTCGATGAGCTGTTGCTGCCGCAACTGCCGGAAGACCATTTCGATAATAGCCGGCGAAAGCTTCAAGGCGCCGCTCAGCGCACCTAGTGTGGCAGAGCCCTGCAACATAGTGCGCTTCAGTACCAGGTCCGTTACAAGCGTCTGCGAAACTCCAGCTTCTTCAAAGGTTTGGGGTGCCTTCGGCCGGAATTGAGTGCCGAGTGCCGGGACGGTTGCCGCCATACATCCTTAATCGGCTCACGCCGCCCGAAAGTTTATGCACGCCGGACCGAATTCCTTCGTCATTCGGTTTTGGGGTTACTCCGTCTACTCATTTGCCTGCTCCTGGCCGGAACAGCAATGGCGCAATCCGCCCGGGATCTCTATCGCCAAGGCCGGAAAGCCGAAGAGCGGGGTGAACTGGCGCGCGCGTATCTGCTCTACGCTGCCGCCGCCGCCGTGGACCCGGGAAACCGGGGGTATTGGGCTCGCAGCCAGGCTCTGCGAACCAAGGCCGTGCTCGAGTCTTCACCGGTAGCCGCGAGCATGGACACCAGTCTCACGAATCTCCCTGACCCGGAGCAAGACGATGCGGACGCGCTGCTTGGAAACCTGACCGATTTGGAACTGAAGGAAGCCCGGAAACTGTTGCCGCCACCGGAGTTACGTCCCGCCTTGACGCGTACCGATTTCGATTTGAAGCTCGATTCCAAACAACTCTTCGAAAAGGTAGCGGCAGCCTACGGCCTTGACGTCGTTTTCGATGGCGACTTCAAACCGTCTCCGCCCATCCGGTTCACGCTTCAGAATGCCGGTTTCCGGGAGGCTCTGCGCGCGCTCGAAGCCGCCAGCGCATCCTTTATCGTTCCCATCAGCGAACGGCTCTTTCTCGCTGTGAACGATAATCCGCAGAAGCGGGCCGCGGTCGAGCCGGCGGTTGCCGCTATCATTCCTATTCCGGAACCGGTCAGTATCCAGGAGGCGCAGGAGTTGGCTCGCGCCGTGCAGCAGACCATGGAAATTCCCAAGTTCGTGATCGATTCGCAGCGGCGTATCGTGGTGATGCGCGATCGCGTTTCGAAGATCCAGCCCGCACAGGCGCTTTTCCACCAGATGCTGGCCGCGCCGGGACAGGTCTCCGTGGAGGTGGAATTTCTCGAAGTCAACAAGTCTTCGTCGCTCAGCTACGGCCTGAATCTTCAGCGGGCGTTTCCTCTTGCCGCCTTTGGCAAGCTATGGAATTCGAAACCCTCTATTCCGAGTGGATTCAAGCGGTTCCTCACGTTCGGCGGAGGAAAGACACTGTTTGGGATCGGGATCACCGATCCGGAGATCTTTGCCAGTATGAGCAAGTTCAACTCTCAGACGCTGCTGCTCTCAGAAATTCGCAGCGTGGATGGACAGCCGGCTTCGCTGCACATCGGTGATAAGTATCCGATCATCACCGGAGGGTATTACGGCGATACCAGCGGCACGGGCCAAGTTTATACCCCTCCTCCGACGTTCAACTTCGAAGACCTGGGAGTGGAGATTAAAATCACTCCTCATGTACACGGAGCGGCCGAAGTTTCGCTCGAACTGGAAGCGGAATACAAGGTTCTGACCGGTGAAACCCTGAATGCCATTCCGGTGATTTCCACACGCCGGTTTGTTTCGACCGTACGGTTAAAGGCCGGCGAATGGGCCGTGGTAGGCGGTTTGTTAAACTCCTCCGAAGCGAAAACCATCACAGGTCTGGCCGGTTTGTCCAGTATTCCGATTCTGGGTCCGCTGGTACGCCAGAACACCCACGACAAAACCGCGAATGAAGTCCTGCTGGTTCTGAAACCAAAGCTGCTCACGCTGCCACCGCGCGAAGTAATTGCCACCAGGTCATTCTGGGTGGGCACCGACACCCGGCCCATCGCTCCAATTTAGAGCCGTTGCATCGGTTCTGATATTCTCAAGTCGATGTCGAAAATGTTGGACGAGATCCGCCAGCAGCCTTCCGCGCTGGAGCGGACGCTTAAGACGGAGTTGCCGCGCGCGGAGCGGTTTCGAAAGAGGCTGATTGAAAACCCCCCACGATTCATCGTCCTGGCAGCGCGTGGCACGTCAGATAACGCGGCGTTATTTGGCCGCTACCTGATCGAAATCACGACGGGTGTTCCCGTTTCGCTGGCCGCGCCCTCCATTCTGACTTTGTACAACGCCTCCGTTTCACTCGAAGACGCGCTGGTGGTCGCGATCTCGCAATCCGGTGAATCGACCGACACAAATTTTGTCCTGGAGCGTGCGAAGGCCTCGGGAGCGGTGACTGTCGGCATAACCAATGAGGCCAACAGCACCACGGCCAACATGGCGGATCACGTTTTTCTGGTTCGCGCCGGCAAAGAGAAGAGTGTAGCCGCGACCAAGACTTACACCGGGCAGTTATTGTCGATGTATCTGCTGGCCTACGCCCTGGGAGCGCCCATCCGGCCGGACTCGCTGAAACGCATTCCTGAATGGGCTCACGCAGCCCTGAAATTGGAACCGGAGATCGCTGCGCGCGCAGGACGTTACCGGTTCATGGATCATGCGGTCGTTGTGGGTCGCGGCCTCAATTATTCGAACGCCTTCGAGTTCGCCCTCAAGATGATGGAAACCTGTTACGTGGTGGCGGAGCGGTTCTCCTCGGCCGATTTTCTACACGGACCTATCGCGATGGTGGAGCCGTCGTTCCCAATGTTCCTTTTTGCTCCGCCGGGCGTCACCTGGCCTTCGATACAGGAGATGTTACAGAAGCTGGAGAGTCTGAAGGCCGAGACCCTGGTTATCACGGATAAGAGCAACCACGCCGCCTTGACCGTTGCAAAGCACGTGGTCGCGGTGCCGGTAAAGCTGGCGCAGAAAGGTGAAGCGGTAGAGGAGATCTATACTCCCATTCCGTATATCATCCCGGCGCAGTTATTCGCCGCGCATCTGGCGGCCGAGAAGGGGCTCGATCCCGATAAACCGCGCACGCTTCAAAAAGTGACCCGGACCCTGTAGCATAGTTTCATCCGAAGAAGCGGTGATATGGAAACACATGTCAGAATACTTGGATATCTGTACCTGGTTTTCGGGTGCTTAGGCGTGCTGGGCGGCTTGGCTGCATTGGTGTTTTTTAGCGGCATAGCCGGGCTGGCCGGCATGGCGGAATCGGCTCCCGATGCATGGGTGGCGGTTCCGATTCTCGGCGGAATCGGCGGAATCCTTTTCGTGATCGTGTTGCTGTTCAGCTTGCCGGCGGTCATCGCCGGAGCTGGTCTGCTTCAGTTCAAGAATTGGGCGCGTATTCTGGCAATCATCCTATCCGCGATCAACCTGTTGAACATGCCGTTCGGCACGGCACTGGGTGTCTACGGCCTGTGGACATTGCTGTCGAACGATACGGTACGCCTATTTCTGCCGCATCCGCTACCACCTTCGCGGCTCTGAAAGCACCGCCTCAGCCGGGAAGCCTCATGCGGCTTACAAGTTCGCGGACACGAGGGTGCGATCTTAGCTCGCCTATTTTTTCCATTCTAAGATAGATCATGCCGGCGGAGCGTTCCTGGTAGGCGCGCTCGAGTAATTGAACGGCCCGCTCGGTGTGGCCCACCGCGGCGTGCAACAGCGCAAGATCGAAAGAAGACACATAACGAGTTCCGGCGAGATGTTCTACTTCGGATAGCGTGCGCCGTGCCTCGTCCATTTTTCCAGTGGTTGCGTAAACAGCTCCAAGCCTGGCAAGCGTGCGAGGCTCCGCCGCGCTCAATTCGTGGGCACGTTCGAAAGCCGCCGCTGCATCTTCCGCCCGCGACTGTGTATGGTAGGCGAGCGCGAGATTGATATAGGTTTTGGCGCAAGTGGGATCGATTTCCAGAGCCTTGTGGATCTGGTTCAACGCGGCATTCCGGTCGCCGCGTGCCGAGTAAACGAAAGCCATGTTCAAGCTTGACAGTTGGGCCGTGGGGTTGAGCCGGTAGGCGGTCTCAAGTTCCGGCAAGGCCTCCGCCTGACGGCCTTGGTCTCGCAGAAACATTCCGTACCAAAGATGGGCGGCCGACAGTTGCGGGTTCAATTCGATCGCTCGCCGGTAACTGCGCTCGGCCTCGTTCCAGTTCCAGTCGTAAGCCTCCAGAATTGCGCCCAGCGAGACATGGGCTTCGGCGAGGTTGGGATCGAGTTCAAGCGCTCTAAGTGCAGCCGTTCGAGCCTTCGGCATTGCCTCGGAAGGGGGTATCTCTCCAAACTGAGCCAGCACATTATGCGCGTCCGCAAGACCGGTGTAAGCCAGCGCGTAGTCCGGGTCCCGCATAATAGCGTTCTCGAAATACGAGATGCTCCTTTTCAGCATTGCGGTTGTCATCCGCTCATACAGGTAAAGACCCTGAAGATAGGAAGTGCGCGCGTCCGGGTCGACAGGCGAATGGAAGCCGAGAGACAGTTCACGGGGCATTGGAAACACCGTACGGCCCGATACCATCGGAAGTCCGCCGCGGGAATAGAGCAGCAGGCTGGCGATTACCGCGGCGACAGTCATCGCGGCGATCCAGAGCCACTTCATGCGAGGCCGCGGTGCTACGGACACGGAGACGGGCTCCTGCAACACCGGGGCAAGGGTGAAAGATGGCAAGTAAGCGCCCTTGGGTAACTCGATGATCATTGGATCCAGTCTTCCTTCGGACTCGTAGTACTGTTTCAACTTAGAGCGCAGATTACGTGCCTGAACCCGGACGATTGGATCGATGCGGGGGTCATACGCTTCACCGCGGCCAAAAACCATGGTGCCCAGCGTATACTCCTTGAGTTGATTTCCGTGGCCACGGAGCGTTTCCTCAACCACGTAGCGCAATAGTTTTCTGAGACTGGCGGATCCACTTAGAACGGAGCTCGCCAGCAGCCGTTCCAACTGCATGCACACAGCCTCGACACTTACTCCAGTGGTGGCGAAAGCAGTGTCTTCCGGCATGAGAGTCCCTCTTACCCAGAAAGTAGTTCTTTCCATTTTAAGACGGTGACAGCCTGAAAAGGTTCGCCGTCTTTCCGCGGGATAAGATTAAGATGTCTCTAGCGGCTTCGGCGGAAGCGGGCCGGGTTGGGAAAGGATGGGTATGAATCGCGCAATTTTGATCGTAATAGTCGTAGCAATGTGTGCCGGGACCGTCGTGCGGTCTCAGCCCTCCGGGCACCGGAGCATTCCACTTGCTGAACTCCGGGACAAAATCGAGGGCGGGTGGGCAGGCCAGATGATCGGTGTCAGTTTCGGCGCTCCGACGGAGTTCCGGTATCTCGAAAAGATCATCGAGGGCGATCTGCCGCCATGGACGCCGGAGCGGATTTCGAATTCCTTGCGGCAGGACGATTTATACGTGGACATGACCTTCGCCAAGGTCATCGACGATAAGGGCCTGGACGCGACCACAGACGACTTCGGCGAGATGTTCCGGGATGCCAAGTATGCTTTGTGGCATGCCAACCTGGCCGCCCGCCGCGCGTTGAAACGGGGTGTGCCCGCCAGCAAATCCGGGACACCGGAATTTAACGCACACGCCAATGACATCGATTTTCAGATCGAGGCGGATTTTATCGGCCTGATGGCGCCCGGCATGCCGCAGTCCTCGAACGAGATCTGCTGGCGCGCGGGACGCGTTATGAACCACGGCGACGGAATTTACGGAGGAATGTTCGTCTCCGGCATGTATTCGGCGGCGTTCTTCGAGAACGATCCGCGAAGGATTGTCGAGGCGGGTCTGCGGACCATCCCTTCCCGAAGTCCCTACGCGATGCTCATCTCCGACGTGCTCCGCTGGTCGAAGGAATATCCTCAGGATTGGAAAAAAGTGTGGCATCTGATCGAGGAGAAGTGGAACAAGCGGGAGCCATGTCCGGCGGGAGCCCTCAGGCCGTTCAATATCGATGCGAAACTGAACGGCGCTTACATCGCTCTCGGCATGCTGTACGGGAACGGCGACTTCGGCAAGACTATCGAGATCTCCACTCGCGCCGGGCAGGACTCAGACTGCAACCCCGCCAGTGCCGCCGGGATTCTCGGCGTGATGCTCGGATATAAAGCGATCCCGGAAGAATGGAAAGGCGGCATCCCCGCCATTGCGGATCAGAAGTTCAGCTACACCGATTTCACTTTCCGCACCATTTGCCGGAGTACCGAAAAGCAGGCGATCGCTCTTGCGGAGCGAAATGGCGGGAAGTTGGACGGTGAGAACCTCCTTATCAAGATCCAACAGCCCCGCGCCGCCAAGCTGGAAGTGTGGGACGACTACGGCTCGCCCGTTGAGCGTGTCGCCGTCTCGGACCCGCGCTGGCAGTGGAAAGGAAACTGGCGGGACGACAAGAGCATGAAGATGTCCGCTGAGAAGGGCGCCGAAGCCACCATCGAGTTTGAGGGCACAGGCGCTATCGTCGTGGGACCGTATTTACCCAAGGGCGGCCGCGCGGATGTTTATCTCGACGGTAAGCTGCACAAGACGATCGACGTGTACCCGGACGAGAACAGCCCCAAGGGCGACGAATCGGTGTGGCACGCCTTTAAACTGCGCAACCGTAAACACACTTTGCGGCTGGTAGTCCGGGGAGAACCTTACGGCGAATCGCAAGGCTCCGATATCGCTATCCATGACTTGGTTGTTTTTCGGTAATCAGGCCTTGACCCTATGTGGGACTAAGGCAAGAAAGCGCTAAAGATTTCCACGAGTCGTCCGATGGAAGTAGCGGACGATGCGTTTGCTTTGGATCAGATCTGGGGGAATAGCCGGCACGCCGCCCGAATGGGCGGTATCGGCTGAGTTCGTGGACGACCCGATATCGGGGTTGAGCTTGCTCCGGCAGAATAGCTACTCGGCAGTTTTTGCCACGACGCCGATTGGGGATTGGCAGGCTGGGGAGCTCCTGGACGAGATCCAGCGGATCAACGCCTCGGTTCCGGTTGTGATTCAGGATGCAGCGGTCTCTCTGGCGGAAGCTGTGGGCCTGGTCAAGCTTGGCGCGTTTACCGTCATCGGCGCGGACAGCGGGTTTGCCGAATCCAACCAGGTTCTGGATCAGTTGCGGCAGCAGGCGGCATCGGTGACGGAAGAACCAAACGAAGAGCCGTGGCGCAGATTGCTGGTGGGCAGGAGCCGCGCTCTTCGCAAAGTCGCAGAGGTGATTCGCTTGATCGGCCCGCGAAAGTGCACCGTTCTGATCTCTGGTGAAACCGGTACCGGAAAAGAACTGATTGCCCGCGCGATTCACATGGCCAGCCCCCGGGCTCACTTGCCGATGATCTCCGTGAACTGTAGCGCGTTGCCGGAAAATCTGCTGGAGGCCGAGCTTTTCGGCCACGTAAAGGGCGCGTTTACCGGTGCTGTTACCCAGCGGGCCGGGCGCTTTGAACAGGCCCACCGCAGCACCATCTTTCTGGATGAAATCGGAGATATGCCGGTTAGCATCCAGGCCAAGCTGCTTCGTGTTTTGCAGGAGAGAGAATTTCAAAGATTGGGGAGTTCGGAGACTCTCCGCGTGGACGTGCGCATTATCGCCGCCTCCAACGCGGATCTCCTGGAGCGCGTACGGCAAGGGCGGTTCAGGGAAGACTTATATTACCGGCTGAACGTGGTCCCCCTCGCTTCGCCGCCGTTGCGTGAAAGAACCACAGATATCCCGCTGCTGGTGGAGCATTTCATTCAGAAAGCCTGCGAACAGGAAAATCTGCCTCGCAAACGTATCGCGCCGGAAGCAGTAGAGCAGCTTTGCGGACAACCCTGGCCCGGCAATGTGCGCCAACTGGAAAACACAATTGAAATGGCGGTCGCCCTCAGCGGTGACCGGTTGTTTCTGCAGTCTTCCGATCTTCGTCTTCCACCGCCGCCTCGAAAGTTCCTTTTGCCGGAGGACAGAGCGATTGTGGCAGTCCCCGAGGAAGGCCTGGATTATGAAGCGACAGTGGGGCGATTCGAACTGAGCCTGCTGGAACAGGCTCTAAAGCGAACCGGAGGAAACAAGAAGCAGGCGGCCGAAATCCTTCGCCTGAAGAGAACTACTCTTGCAGCAAAGCTCAAGAGCTTGGAAGCTGTCGCTTCTTGCTGAGTTCCGTTTTCGAGCCGTCCGCTACATTCGTTGTGGTCTGCGTGGTTGCCACCAGGTGCCCACGCACAATAAATCGCTTCGGCGCCTTGCCCACGTAGTAAAAGGGATAGCAGGTAACCAGCGTCACGCTGGGGTTGTCTGTGGGGTCCAGCACGGAAATATTGCTTGGGGAGACGATAGTCGTCGAGTCGACTTTGTATTCATAAGTGCCGGTCAGCGTCTCAAGTATTATGCGATCGTCTTTCCGGACTCCTTTGAGGGCGCGGAAAAACGTGTCCCGGTGCGCGGCCAAACCTATGTTGCCTGGCTCGCCGGGTAGCGCTGTGCCGGGAATTCTGCCCACCGCGCGCCTGAGAGTCCTGGAATCCACGCCCTCTCGAACAACGGCATCCACCCCGAGTCGGGGCAGTTTGAGGCGGCCTATGAGCCCGGTGTCTATACCCTGATCCACCGGCTTTTCTCGTGTTTTGCTCGCCAAAGCGCGATCTAAAGCCTGGTTGTCACGGGACTGAAGCCATTGCGTGCCGATCCAAACATATCCATAGATCCCCGCCGCAGCCAGACCAATAACCAGTAAAGTGTGCTGCAGCGCCCTTAAAACGACTGGAAGTTTCATGCCTGCACCTTCATTGTGTCTTCGCCGATTGCTCAGCCGGCAAATAATAACCCGCTCGGGTGCGAACCGTTAGTTTGCCTCGATTCTTTGCAACGGCTCCCACGCGGATCTTGTGAAACGATCCGTCGTGTTTCGCATGGTGCGGAACATAGCCGATCGTATACCGGTTGCGTATATCCTTGGCGATCTTCTGACATGCTTCCAGTACTTCCTCCACCCGTTTTGGAAAAAAGGCCTCTCCTCCAGTGGTCCTGGAAAGCTCCTTAAGGACGCCAGGATTGCGGTCCTTGTCATACAGGTCGTAGATCCCGATGGTGTATATGGTCGCCATCGACTCCTGCGCCTGCCTCAGAGCCTCTGCAAAGCTCAGTTGACTGGCGTTATCGCCTCCATCGCTGATCACCACCAGCGCTTTCTTTTCCTGCCGGCCCTGTTCCAAATGCTTTAGTCCCATACTGAGGGCGTCATATAAGGCCGTGCGGCCCTGCGGCGGTTTTAGAGATAGAGCTCCACGCAATTCGTCGATATTGAATGAAAAGGGAGTACCTTCGGGCAACCCAAGCCAGGGAGCGTCGTTGAAGTTAACGACAAAGACCTCATCCTCCGGGTTGCTGGCGCGAACGAACTCGATCGCACCGCGAATCACCTCGTATCGTTTCGGCGTCATGCTCCCGCTCATGTCGACTACCAGGCCAACCGTTACAGGCGCATCGGATGCGACGAAGGACGTAATTTTTTGAGGTACGCCATTCTCGGTCACGATGAAGTCGTCTTCTGTTAATCCGGAAACGAAACGGCCGTCGGAGTCTTTAACGCTCACGTCCAGAAGCACCAGTTCCACTTCAGACGAAAAAGTGGGGGGTGTTTCTTCAAAGTCAATGCACCACAGTTGTGTCCAGGCGCCTGCCAGGAACAACAGGGGGGCGATTCCGGTGAGCACTCTCATGAAACAGCTCTCAATGAGCGACGGCCTGGCGCTCTTTGAGAGCACCAGGTTTTGTCGCTACTACAATTCTCACCTACTTCAGGCGATTCGCGATGGAACGTACCAGAAAGGCTCCGCTCAAACCGCCAAGTCCGATCAAACCGAAAAGAGGCATTGGGCTGGCAGTAGCCGGCAACTCCCTATGGGCGCTTTGCTCTACCGGCATACGGTTCTGTGCGTAAAGCTCTTGTTGAGGTTGCGCTGCCTGAGGTTGTTCCCGCACTTCCGGCTTCGGCTGCTGTAGCTGGGCAGTTTTCTGCTCTGGCTGATAAGTTTTGCGGTCCAACTCCCTTTTAGTGCCGGTCTTATCGACGCTCGCCACTTCAGCTTTGGAGAACGACTCCTGGCCGGCCTCGGTCATTGGAACCTGCTCTCCCGAAGCTTTTGCAATCTCAGTAGCTTGTGCCGGGGAATAGACAAACTCCTGGCCAAAGTTGTCGCCTGGATAGAACCACGCGCGCAATGCCTTCGGCTGACCGGCCGGGGTTTCCCAAAAAGTGAATTTCGAGTCGCCGGTGGGCTCCAACCGGTAATTCGGGATAGCGAGGATGGTGGTAATCAAATGATTTTCACCCTCGTTGAAAATCTGGACAATGTGACGGTTTGACGGGGAGTCCGCGAGCTTGATGACATACTTGCCAGGCTTCAGGATCATTCCCGCCTTTTGGTGAGGCGCCGGAACCGATATCGCCTCATTCACCGTCAGAATCGTCTTCTTGTTCCATGTGTCGGCGTTAGCCGTAGGCACTAACAGGGTCAACAGGCCCAGGCAAGACGCCAACGTAAATGCTTTCAAGCTTCTCATATCTTTATTTCCTCCAATTTTCATCTTTGCTTTTTCGTTTTCGCGAGCCTGCGGGGCCTTTGAAGTCCCGCTTTCAAGGGGTCCCAGCATTCAACCCTCCTCTGCCGTGCATACGTGCAGGTATTCTGCCAAATCACAAAATCATTGAATTGTAATGGGATACTCGAATGTGCAGAACGGCAGCTTGCAAGTTTTACATCGGAAAAGATGACAGGCTGAACAGATTAGCGTTGTAGCGGGTCTTCGATCCAGGGAGGCGTTGCCTCCATGAAAGTGGCGAGTTCCGGTTCCACTTCCGCCATGGCTTCGCGCATCAGCCACGCGATTTTGCGGTAACTGAAATGGCCTTTCACGCCGCTTCGCAAGCGCGATATATATTCGGCTTCGGCAAAATCCATTTTGAACAGGAAACGTCCTACGGTGCCAAACGGCAGCAGATACTC
Organism: uncultured Acidobacteriota bacterium; assembly: GCA_900696665.1. Lineage (GTDB taxonomy): Bacteria > Acidobacteriota > Terriglobia > Bryobacterales > Bryobacteraceae > CAADGY01. The sequence goes on along the minus strand of CAADGY010000294.1, from coordinate 328 downwards.
GCGTCCGGTCTGGGGCAGGAGGCGGAACGCATTGTACGCTTCCTCGAAAGCAGCTTCGTAGGTGTCTGCCAAGCCTGCTTCCACGATCGCCTCTGGTGTCTCGTATCCGAGCACGGGAGAATATTCCTGGCGGAACTGCTGGCAGCGCCTATGGCGATGCAGGTCGCGGTACGCTCCAATATCCATCGCGATATCGAATACAAATGGACCGCTTCGAAACCCGCGAAGCAATTCTTCTTTCCTGCTTTGCGAACGCAAAGCGACTTCCACGACTTCGCGCCGGCGTGCCACACTCCAACCATTTACCAGTTCGTACAACTCAGCATAG
>CAADGY010000293.1 GCA_900696665.1 uncultured Acidobacteriota bacterium | reverse complement strand
CTCATCAGTGGAACGAAGGTGCTACCCTGAAAAGCGCCACCCATACCGTGGCAAACGGTGACGGATATGAGCTCGAGACATCCCCGGGCGCCATCCGCAATCACGCTCTGCGTCTGCGCACTATAGTCCGATAGCCACAAGCATAGTAGAATCAAGAAGTAACAGCGTGGGCGGTTAGCTCAGTTGGTCAGAGCGCCTGCCTTACAAGCAGGAGGTCGCAGGTTCGAGCCCCGCACCGCCCACCACGCCAACGCTGCCAGCCGAATCTCCTGACGCCGGCCCGAATTTTCATCGTAAGGACGTAGATACCTAACGGGTCCAGTACTACGTTTGCAGTACTAATTCCGCCTGTCTATGGCAACGCTGTGATCTATACCCCATTCTGAACCTTGGCTTGACGTATCGGATAGGAGAATGATGAATATCGTATTTCGGTCTCTGGCTTGTGTCCTGCTCTTCACTCTTGCGACCTGCGCCGCCCCCTTGTACACCAATGTTTATCGTGGCAACAACCAGCCCGGTCATGCCGGGTACGAACAAATGCTAATGGATTTGAGCGCACTCGATCCATTGTTTAGCTCTACCCTGCTAACTCCGCTCACAAAATTCGACCCAGTTCTCGACGGCGCTGTTCAGAACGGAGTGACGGTGCATGCACTAACCCGTAAGGGCAAACGAGAGTCTCTCAGCGGCGCCTGGGAATCGGCGGCAAACATCGCTCTAGTCGTCGTCAAGGCCAGTAATAGCTTCAAAGCCTTGTACTATGGCGTTCCAGGAGTGTCATCGGATGTGTGGGATACATCCGGGCTTGGTAAAGGAAAGCACGGAGTGTCTCACCTGAGCTTCTACACACATCCGTCGCAGGGAGACGATTCTGTTGTTCCGGAGCCGTCGACCTGGATGATGATAGTGGGTGGCCTGGGCCTTCTGATAGCGGGCCGCTACCGTATTTCCGCATAAAGCCGCCGCTGGAAATCCACGAAAGCTCCGCCGGGGCCCGCTTGCTTTTCCCGGCTGTACTTGCAGGGTGGACAAGTGGGCCGATATAGCGAGAAGTTCCGTCTGAAGGACTATTCAAGTGCGAGGAGTGCGGCCTGGACGTTTGCTTGCCCCTCGCGTTAGAGGGGGAGCCGTAAACTGGCCGCTGTCTTTGCGAAGGTTGCCACGAGGAGAACCACACAGGATCAGGACCTTGCCGAACACCTCCTCCAGCAATGCGCCGGCATGAAGCAGGGCAGCTTCGGCTCCGCGCCGCGCAATCAGTTGTAGGCCCAAGGGTAGCCCGGTGCCGTAGGGCATGGGGATCGATAACGCTGGCGTGCCCAGACCGGTCCACACTGCGTTCATTACCGGGTCACCTGTCGATTCGAGCCCGACGGGCGCCGGCCCGGGGGCGGCGGGAGTTAGCAGCACTACCTCGTCCCCGAACATTGCATCTACCTTTGAGCCCACATCCCGCAACAGGAGCAACTGCCGGCGATACTCCTCTTCGCAGATCATGACCCCGCGAGCCACCAGTCCAGCCAGTTTCTCGCCAAGGCGCGTTCCGAATTCCTTCCACCGTTCATAGTGCGACCGGGCGCCTTCATAGTCGTTCACCTGGCGGACTGCGGTTAACAGTTCCTTATAGGGAACGGGAAGCTGTACGAGTTCCAAGGGGTACCCGCTGCTGACGAGCAGGCTCGCTGCGTGGTCGAACGCAAGTTGCATTTCCGGCAGCACTACCGGCAAACCCTCGCAAACCGCGAACCGGATGCGATGAGGCGCGCCAACCGGAAATCCCAAGGCATGCCAAACCTGTCTACAAACCGCCGTACTCTCCGCCAGGAACCCCACCGTATCGAGTGAAGGCGCAAACGGCATCATGCCATCCACCGGCAGCACGCCATAGGTAGGCTTGAAACCTGCGATCCCGCAGAACGACGCTGGTCGAATAATAGAGCCCATCGTCTGCGAGCCCAATGCGAATGGGACTACACCCGCCGCAACCGCCGCCGCCGATCCGCTCGAACTTCCGCCCGGCGTGTGGGCAGGATTTCGCGGATTCCTCGTGGGGGCCGGGTCGAAATAAGCAAATGCCGTGGTCTCGGTCTTCCCGAAAAGCACCGCACCCTGTTCGCACAACCGGGCGACGGCGGCGGCGTCTCGTATGCCATTGCGGCCCCGGTAAATTTCCGCGCCGTACGCTGTGCACAAGCCTCGAGTTTCGAAAATGTCCTTTACGCCGAACGGAACACCACTGAGCAGGCCTTCGTGTAACGGCTCTCGAGGAGACACCTCCACCCAGGCATGAATTTCCGCTTCGGTAAGGCGAAAGCGCTCCAGCGCCGCGGCGACACGGCTGGAATCCATCAGGCGCCCGGGCCTCGCCAGGCAAGGGTGTGGAGGTATACTGGTCGGCGGTTCAACCAAGTCATGACACGCTCCCGCATAACCACCATCATTTTTCTTTTCGTCATTATCCTATGTGCCTCCTCTGCCGTGCCTGCGGACCGCTCACGCCTGCGATTTGTCCCCGCCGGAGCTGGTGAATTCACCTTCGATACGGGTTTGCTTTCCGGAAAATTGCGAGGAGGCGGTAAATCCGTTGGCTTGTTGCCGGTGGTTCACATCCCTTCGGGCGCTACTCTTACCCGCAGCATGGGATTGGCGGGACATTATCGAGTTTTTTCCACCAACAAACGATACGGACCCGGCGCGTGGTATTGGCCCAGTGAAGCGAAACTCGCCGGGGATGGTTCTGTAGAGGCGCACTGGCCCGCGGACGCCGAACGGCCTTTCGAGATGTGGGCGGTTTACCGGTGGGCGGCGCCTGGAACTCTCGACGTTGAGACGCGCGTGCTCTCTTCCACGGACATCCCGGATTTCGAGGTGTTCGAGGCTCAGTATTTTTCGGAAGGATTTTCGGAATCGCTGGTGTATGCGCGAGGCGGTCCGGACGGCAAGCCCGCGTTCATTCCAGCGGAGCGATCCGAGGGAGTATGGCAGATGTTCCCGCGCGACGGTGAAGCCGTAAAGATGATCCAGGATGGCCGTTGGAAGATTCCGCCGAGCCCCGTCGATTGGGCGATCCGGCCGGCGCTTGAACAACCTGTCGGTATTCGCCGCCAAGGCAACTCAGGACTAACGATCGTCATGATGTCGCCTCCCGAGGATTGTTTTGCCGTGTCGACGCCCCATCAGGCAGAAGGCCACTACTCGATGTACTTTTCGCTTTTCGGCCGGACCTTGAAGGCCGGAGAGCCTGCACGCGCGCGCGTCCGGATTATGCTCATGACAGCCGCTACGGACAAGAAGATTCTCGACGCCTACAAGGCGTACCTTCGCGGATTGCGCGACCGCCCGTAGCAGTTCAGCGCAACGGCATGGGCTTACCGCCGGATTGCTTACTGCGCAACGCCGCGTCCATGAACGCAAAAATCTCCAGGCTCTCTGCGGGCGGCACGGGGACAACGCCGGTCCCGAAAAACTTCACGATCTCCACAACCATCGGACGGTAGCCGGTGGCGGCCTTCGGATCGCTCTGTAGCGCTTCTTTGCCTTTGAACACCACGGCCCCATAGGAGCCATACGGGCGTAATGCCCGCACACTCCCCACGCGACCGTCTTTCCAACGGCCCACAATCTCGTCCGCACCGCTGGTATGGATTCGTGTCACTTCCACACAACCGGGCCCCATCAAGGTGTAGAGCATCTCAATGGGGTGGATGGCATACCAGGAGAGATCGAGATGGTGGTGCTCCTCGAACGGGCCGGGGCCCCACGTTATTGCTCCAGTAATCCCTGGCCCCTTTAACGCCGTGATCATATCGGAAAAACGCAGGCTGGAACTGGTCCACCACGGCACTCCGGCTTCTTTCGCCAGCCGCGCAATTTCACGGGCGTCTTCGAGCGTGGAGGCCAGCGGCTTATCGATCCAAACAGGCTTCCGCGCGGCAAATATCTGGCGCGCCTCTTTGAGGTGCGCCCGTCCGTCCACACTGGTCAGCAGAACTCCGTCCACCTTGGAGCAGAGCGCTGGGATGTCCGGCACAATCTCGACGCCCCACTTCGTGCGCAACTCCTCCGTATATTGGCCGATATACTTCGCACTGGTGGCATTGTCCGGCATTCCGCCTTTATAGGCGGCAACGATACGCGCACCGGGAACGTGACCGGGCGCCGAAGGATCGTTCAGCATTCCCGCGAATGCAATGACGTGCGACGTATCCGTTCCCACCAGTCCCAAACGGATATCCGCCGCCGCCGCCATGGCGGCAAAGAGCAGAACGAACAAAACCACCGCGCTCCTCATCATGACAGTGGAAGCCGGACCGGCTTCCCCTCCTGTCGCGACATCTCGCTCGCAATACAAATCTCGTGCGTCTTTACGGCATCGGCCACATTGCAGTGCGATTCCTTGCCCGTGAGAATGCAGTCCACAAAATGATCGATCTCGCCGATGAACGGATGGTGCGTGACGGCGCCACTGTCGGGAAGAATGGTGGGAATCGCCGCCCAACCGGTCTGGCCGGGCCAGCGTTTCGTGAACAGGCGATTGTCGCGCATGACCCCGCCCTCGCCCATCAATACTATACTGAACGTGTACGGCGCCATGTATTCAATGGAACAGCCTACCTTGCCCGTGGTCCCGTCGGCGAACCTCACCAGCGTGATGCTGTTGGGTTCGTACTCATAGCCGATCGGGTTGCTCCTGCTGAAGTTCGCGTAGCCGAAGACCTCCACAGCCTCTTTGTTTATGAACCAGCGGAGTCCGTCCACCGCATGACAGCCTCCGGTGAGCAGCGCCGTACCGCCGTACTCGCGCTTGCTGATCCATTCATAGCCGCTGTAGCTTTTCGGAATTCCGTGCAGGTAGTCGACCTCGGCATGATACAGCTCGCCGATGGTTCCATCCGCCAAAATCGTCTTGATCGTTTCATACAGAGGATTCCAGCGCAGCACAAAACTGACGACGCTCCTCACGTTGCTCTCGCGCACGGCGGTTTCAAGTTTGCGGAGACCTTCCAAATCCAGCGCAATGGGCTTCTCCACCAGCACATGCTTGCCCGCCTGTGCGCACGCCACTCCTTGTTCCACGTGCAAATGGTGCGGCGTACAAATGGACACCATGTGAATATCGGAGGATTTCAGCAACTCCTCGACATCGGTGTACGCGCGGCAATTTGCGAGTCCGTACTCGCGCGCTTTGGCTTCCGCTTTCGCCATGTCGCGGCTCAATAGGGCGCGAACCTCGGTAGGAGGAGGCTGGTGATGGGCTTTGAGGT
>CAADGY010000292.1 GCA_900696665.1 uncultured Acidobacteriota bacterium | reverse complement strand
GCACGTTCCACTGGGGGCAGTTTCCCGAACAAGCCGTACACGCCCCGGAGGGCGAGTGTAAGCTCCGGAACTCGCATAAGTCTGGCTGCAAGATAGAAAACGATTAGCCCGACAGGCACCGTGATGACCACATCCAACAACCGGCCCAGTTTGGAGATCCCCAGGAATGACACCAGCCCCGCGTGTATCCCGGCTGCCGCCACCCCCATCATCGTGGCCGCCACCAGGGTACGTGAGAAGCCGCCGAGCAGATGCCAACCGTGTATACCCCCGATACGCCGGTGGAGAATCGCAAACAGAACGGCGAAACCGGACACCGCCACCAGCGATGTGGAAAGTGCCAGACCTGCGTGCCCCATCCCCCAAACGTAGACCAGCATTGTCGCCAGTCCCAGATTCATGCCAATGGAAAGCACGCTCACCATCATGGGCGTCCGCGCGTCGCCCAGGGCATAGAAGGCGGGCGCCAGTACTTTCAAGGCGGCATATCCGCTCAGGCCGATCGCATAATACGACAGCGCAAGCGCGGTCTGGCGCGTATCGTATACTTCGAACCGGCCCGACTGATACACGGCGCCAATCATCGTCTCGCCCAGCACCATCAGGCCCACCGACGAGGGAATGGTCAGCAGAAAAACCATGCCTAGTGAGCGGGCGAGCGTTGTCCGGTACTCCTCCATGTCACCTGATGCGATGCTCCGCGAAATCGACGGCAGGGTCGCCGCCGCAATCGACACTCCAAACAACCCAAGCGGCAGTTGCATGAAGCGAAACGCGTAATTCAGCCAACTGGTGGGCCCGTCCATGCCGCGCACCGGATCCACGATCTGCGAGGCGAAAATCGTGTTCACCACGATGTTCACCTGCACCGCGGCTCCGCCCAAAATGGCGGGGCCCATGAGCCGCACGATGTGGCGCAATCCCGGGTGCGACCAATCGAAGCGCAGCTTGAACGCGAAGCCGGCACGCCATAATGCCGGGAGCTGCCAAGCCAGTTGTAACGCGCCGCCGATGACGACTCCGTAGGCCATCCCTTCAAGCTGAGAGATGCCAAGCGACGGTCCCCACCAAAAACCGAGTGCCAGCCCGAATGCCACCGAACCGAGGTTGAAAAATGTGGAGGACAGCGCCGGAACACCAAATTGGTTGCAGGAATTCAGAATTCCCATTGCCTGCGCGGCCAGAGCCACCAGCAGCAGGAAAGGAAACATGATCCTCATCAGGTGAACAGCCAGTTCGGACTTCCCCGGCACCTCCGAGAAGCCCGGCGCCATTACACTGACGATCGCCGGGCTGAGAAAGATCCCGGCCAGGCAGACCACTCCGATGACCAGAAACACGGCCGCTGTCACCTGGTTCGCGAGCTCTGCCGCTTCCCTGCGGCTCCTCGCCAGGTAGGCCGTGAAGGTCGGAACAAAAGCGGACGACAGCGCTCCCTCGGCGAAGAGGTCCCGCGCCAGATTCGGCACCCGGAAGCCCAGCAGAAAGGCATCGTACGCCATGCCGGCCCCAAACAGGCCCGCCATCAGGACTTCGCGCACCAGTCCGCTGATCCGGCTCAAAGCCACAGCGGCCGAGACAACTCCCGCTGAACGGGCTACGCGTTCGGATGGGGATGTCTCATCGATAGTCGTGTGCAGTCAAACCCCTCAGACAAAATACAGGCAGCGATCAGGCGCCGTATTGTTCCAGAAAGTGCGCTACCGTCATGATGCCGTTATAGTAGTTTTGGATTTTGAACTTCTCATTGGGTGAATGCAAGCCGTCGTCCGGCAAACCGAAGCCCATCAATACGGTGGGAATGCCCAGGTGGGTTGCGAAATCGCCCACGATCGGAATCGACCCGCCGGATCGGATAAAGACCGTCTCTTGTTGAAGAATATCGGAGAACGCTCCCGCCGCGGTTCGGATCGCGGGATGGTCGGGATTCACCACCACCGCGGGCGAGGCGCTTAACACCGTCACATCGGTCTGAAGGCCATCGGGCGTGTTCTTGCGCACCCATTCGCGGAAAGACGCGATCACCTTCTCAGGGTCCTGTTTCGGCACCAGCCGGAAGCTGACTTTCGCGGTTGCCTTAGCCGGAATAACAGTCTTTGCGCCGGTCCCTGTAAAGCCGCCGGCGATTCCATGAACTTCCAGGGTCGGACGGGCCCAGATGCGCTCCAACACGGAAAAATCCGTCTCGCCCGTCAGCCGGCAGGCGCCCACTTCCCGCTCGAGAAAATCGATTTCGTTGAAAGGCAGCTTCTTCCAACTCTCGAGCTCTGCCGCCGCCGGAGGCTCTACGTCTTCGTAGATGCCCGGTACTTGTATCACACCTTTTTCGTTTTTGGCTTTTGCCAGGAGTTCGATCAGACCAAACACCGGGTTGGGCGCGCATCCGCCGTACAGCCCGGAATGCAGGTCGCGCCCGGCTCCCACCGCTGTAACTTCAAAGTAGACCAGCCCGCGCAGCCCGATACAGAGCGTCGGAATTCCTTCTGCGTAGAGAGCGGTATCGGAGACCAGCCCCACGTCCGCTTTCAACTTGTCCTTGTTCGCGGATACGTACTTGGCGATGGATGCCCCACCGACTTCTTCTTCTCCTTCGATCAGGAACTTCACATTTACCGGCAGCGTGCCATTCACCGCGAACAACGTTTCGACGGCCTTGATGTGCATCAGCATCTGGCCCTTGTCGTCCGCCGAACCGCGCGCATAAAGGTTGCCGTCACGGACCGACGGCTCAAATGGTGGAGTCTTCCATTCTTCGAGCGGGTCGGGAGGCTGTACATCGTAGTGTCCGTAGCAAAGCACTGTCGGTTTGCCGGGAGCGTGCAGCCAGTCGGCATACACCAGCGGGTGTCTGCCTGTCGGAATGATTTCGACGTTTTCGAGCCCCGCTTTCCTCAGACTTGCGGCGCAGAACTCCGCCGCCCGGTCGATATCCGGGCGGTGTTCCGGAAGAGTGCTGATGCTCGGAATCTTTAGAAATTGCTTTAGTTCATCCAGGAAGCGCTCCTGGTTCTCCCACACGAATGCGTCAGTCGCCTGCGACATATCCACATTGTAGATGGAACGGCAGCGGATTGTTCTGAGAAAGGCTCCGCTGGGCAGCTAACGGCTCGCTGCGCAGGCAGCGGCCGCTTTCAGCGTGCTCTTCAGGATGCGGACAACTTCGGCGGCATCGAACGGTTGAGCTAAGAGGTCGTAGACTCCGCGTCCGAGAGTCTCGGCCCATAGCTCCGCATCGCCAAACGGCGACGTGACAATGACGGGTGGCGAGGACGGCAGCTCCTGTGCGAGCTTGAGGGCGTCTTCCCACGTTCCGTCCGGGAGTTCGGCAGCGGTGACGACGGCAACATACCGGTTGCGCCGGAACAGGCGCTGTGCCTCCAGCAGGTCCGTCGCGTAGTCCAGATCGATTGAAGCCCGGTTCAGGATCTTCAACAGGCATCCTGCGTTTTCGGCGTCGGAGGAAACGAATAGCATCTTGCTCGTCATCGCTTTACTCCTAGTGGTCGCCAATAATAAAGCGAATTCTCTATCAAATCAAGCTTGATTTTAAAAAAAATAAAGGTAATTTAAAAGTACAGTTTTCGCTGGTTAGCATTTCCCCTCGCCAGCACCCATTTTCTCATTTGCATCCAAAGAAAGAGGAGGGTTAAGCGGCGTCTCTGCCGGCGGTTCGATAGCGATCGAGAAATTTTACAAAAAATGTCAGAACGATCGCTAATCCGGCGGCGGCTAACAGAAACAGACTCGCGTTGTCACGGAGAAACGCGGCGGAATCCCCGCCCAGCTCTGCGCCGAGAATTGCCAAGCCGAAATACCGCGGAATGCGCGCCGCCAGCATCACAGCCAGGAAGACCGGCGGACGTACGCCCAGAGCCCCGGCGCAAATGACGAACACTTTGAGAGGCAACGGAATCGGAAGAAACGCAGGCACGAATACGGTAATCAGACCATACTTCAAAAACCATACCTTAAGTTTTGCGCCACGCCCGGAAATCGTGTACCGGTTCAGATACCTCTGGCCGCCGCGCCGCGCCAGATAATACAGAAACATCGACCCGGTCAGCGATCCAATCACCGCCAATATCGCCAGAAAATGGGCTCTTTCCGGGCGCATCACCGATAACGTGACCACGAGCGCATCCACCCCGGCCGGCAGTGGAATGCCGGCGGAGTCGAGCAATGCGACCAGGAATAGACCTAATGGCCCCCAGGAAACAAATAACGCGGCGAGTTCTTGCATCACCCGATCATTCGCAGCAGTCCGGACTCATCCAACACCTTCACGCCCAGCGTTAGCGCTTTTTCCAGCTTCGAGCCAGCCTCTTCGCCCGCCACGACGTAGTTTGTCCTTTTGCTGACGGATCCTGTCACCTTGCCTCCGGCCTCTTCGATTTTCGCTTTGGCTTCCTCGCGGGTCAAAGTGGGCAGAGTACCTGTCAGCACAAATGTAAGCCCCTCCAGCGGTCCCCCGGTTTTGCGTCTTCGCTGATGCTCGAAGTGTAATCCCGCGGCCCGCAACCTCTCAACCAGTTCCTGGTTCCGGGGTTCTCCGAAGAACCGGCGGATGCTCTGGGCCACCTTGGGACCCACCTCCTGCGCCGACTGCAATTCTTCCTCGCCTGCCCGTGCGATGTGATCCAGGCTTCCGAACGTTTCCGCCAGAATCTCGGCCGTCCGCTCCCCCACAAATGGAATGCCCAGCCCGTTGATGACTCTCGGGAGCGGGCGCTGTCTCGAATTGTGGATATTTTCAATCACCTTCTGCGCGGATTTCTGCCCCATACGTTCCAGCTCAAGCAATTTCTCCGGGGTCAGATCGTACAGGTCCGCCACGCTGCTCACCATGCCCCGGCCGACGAGCTGATCCACCAGCGCGTCGCCCATGCCGTCGATATCCATGACGCCCCTGGCGGAAAAATGCAGCACGGATTCTTTCAAGCGGGCCGGACAGTTCGTATTTACGCACCGGCTGGCGGCTTCCCCCTGTACCCGCACGATGTCGCCACCGCAGACCGGACAGTGCGACGGCATACGGAAGCGCCTGGCGTTCGGAGATTTCTCCGTCACTTTGACGACTTTGGGAATGACATCTCCGCTTCGCTCCACCAGCACGGTGTCACCAATTTCGACGCCGAGCCTTTCAATCTCATCCTCATTGTGCAGAGTTGCCCGCGTGACGGTGACCCCTCCCACGTTGACGGGGCGCAATCGGGCCACCGGTGTCAGCGTGCCGGTGCGCCCCACCTGTACCTCGATATTCTCGACGATAGTGGTCTGCTGGCGAGCAGCATACTTGTAAGCGATAGCCCATCGCGGCGCTTTGGCCGTCCGGCCGAGCTTCTTCTGCTGCGCGATGGAATCGACTTTGGCCACAACGCCATCGATCTCGTAAGGCAATTCATCGCGCTTTGCTTCCCACACCCGGCAAAATTCGAGCACTTCTTCGATATCGCCGCACACTTTCCAGTGGGGATTCACCTTGAATTGCATGCTCTTGAGCTTGCCGAGCGATTCCGCGTGGCTTGGAAAATACGGCTGGCCGTCCACAAGCAGAAAATAGGCGAAAAAATCGAGTTTGCGCGACGCGGTGATCCACGGCTCGAGAAGACGCAATGATCCTGCCGCCGAATTGCGGGGGTTGGCGTATCGCGGGAGCCCCTGCCCGTCGCGCTCTTCGTTCAGGCGCTCGAATGCGCGATGGGTCATGATGACTTCTCCTCGTACCTCGAAGCGTTCAAGGCCAGCGTCATCCTTCACGCGCAACGGCAGGGAACGAATCGTGCGGGCGTTTTCCGTAACATCTTCTCCCACCTGGCCATCACCGCGCGTGACTGCCTGTGCAAACGCGCCGTTCTCGTAACGGACAGACATCGAGAGCCCATCCATTTTCAGCTCCACCGTGTAGCAGTAGTGCTCGCCGCGGAGTCCCTCCCGAACGCGGCGGTCGAAATCTTTCAACTCGGCGTCATTGAGCGCGTTATCGAGACTCAACATCGGGGAGAGATGCGGTACCTGCTGAAATCCCTCCCGCGGCTTGCCGCCGACGCGCTGTGTCGGGGAATCCGGCGTTATCAGGTCTGGATGCTCTGCTTCCAGAACTTGCAGTCTGCGCATGAGGCCGTCGTAGTCGGCATCGCTGATCTCGGGTTCATCCATCACGTAGTACAGATACTCGTGGCGCCGCAGCTCCTCCCTTAACCGTTCGATTTCCCTGCTGGCTGGTGTTGGCATCAACTTATAATGTGAATATCGCTATCTATAAGAATACAATCCTGATCTACAATCCCACTGCGGGCGCACTAAAGAAAGGCGATCAGAAACTGAGACGTGCCGTCCAGGTACTTGCCGATCGGGGTTTTGAAGTTCAACTATGGCCCACCACCGGACCGCATACCGCCATTTCGCTCGCTCGCGAAGCCGTCCAGAAGAACGCCGATTTGATCATCGCTGCCGGAGGAGACGGCACCATCAATGAGATCGCCAACGGCATGGTTGGGTCGGCTGTGCCGCTCGGGATCCTGCCGGCCGGCACCGCCAACGTCCTTGCGAATGAACTGCGCCTGAGTTCGAAGATGGAAGCCGCCGCCGCGGCGCTACCTGCATCAACACCACGCCGCATTTCCGTGGGCCGGCTAAACGCGGAGGGACGCAGCCGCTATTTTTTGATGATGGCCGGTGTGGGTTTCGACGCGCAGATCGTATATAAACTGAATCTTGACCTGAAGCGGGCACTCGGCAAGCTCGCCTATTGGATAGCTGGGTTCAGTATAGCTGCGGCGCGTGTGACGCAGTTTGAAACGCAGTGGAACGGCACCAGTATGCAAGGTGGATTCGCTCTCGCCGCGCGAGTTCGCAACTATGGCGGAGATCTGGAGATCGCCCGTGGCGCGTCTCTACTTGAGCGCGATTTCGAATTGGTCGTCTTTGAGGGTAAGTGGGCAATAACTTATGCGAAATACCTGGCCGGCGTCCTGACCCGGTCCTTACACCGGTTGCGAGGCGTAACGGTCGCGCGAACCCGCTGTGCGGGATTCTGCGGCCTCCCGGCGGATTCCCGCGTGTACGTGCAAGTGGATGGGGAGTACGCCGGCCGATTGCCGGCACAAGTCGAGATCGTGGAGAACGCGCTCACCCTGTTGATGCCGCCGGATTGTTATTCGGGGAGCGGTGGGCGATGAGCGGCGGACCGATGATACCGGTATGCTATTCTCGATTTAACTAAACGGGAGTTTGGCCGCACGTGCAACGGGGTCCTCTGATTTTTCTCACCATTGCGACGCTCGTGCTGCTACCTTTCGTGTGGCAGATTGCGCGGCCGTTCCTAACCCCTTTCCTGTTGGCTTGCATTCTTGCCATTGTCATGGCGCCGGTACAGGCATCGCTCGAGTGCCGCCTCGGCCGGCCTTTGCTGGCTACCGTGCTGACCACGCTGACGACGGTTCTCATTTTTGGCGCTATTGTCGTATTCACCGGGATGGCGTTAACCCGGGAACTGGGCGCAGCGTATGCCGAGTTAAATGAGCAGTCCATCGAGCAGGGGGGATGGACGCCGCTGGTCACGAACGCAACGGATCACGTTTTGACCGTGCTCGAAGATTGGCTCCCCCTGAATCGCGAGCAGATCCGCGCGGAGATGATCGCCCGCCTGAAAGCGCTTACCGGTCTGCTGTTGAAAATGATCGGACCGGTGGTGGAAGGAGTGGTCTCCTTCATCGTTACGGGGTTCTTTATCGCGTTATTTTTGTATTTTCTGCTTCGTTATGGCAAAGTCTGGGTGCAGGAAGTGGCGAACCTGCTGCCGCTGGAGCATGCGACCACAACGAGCCTCTTCCAAACCATTGAAGACGCAATTATTGCCAATATGAACGGCGTGATGGCGGTGGCGGTGGCACAGGGCATCCTTTTAGGGGCTGGATTCTGGCTGGCAGGAGTACACTCTCCCGTGCTTTGGGGCGTTATCGGCGGTCTTGCCTCCGTGATTCCGATGATCGGCAGCCTGCTCGTCTGGGTGCCTATTGTGATCGTTTTTTTAGCGATGGGTCTTTATTGGAAAGCGATCCTGTTGGCAGCGTGGTGCGCTTTGCTGGTGGGGTCGGTGGATAATGTCGTACGGCCGCTGGTTGTGGGCGGCCGGATCCGGCAGCACCCTGTGCTGATCGGCCTTGCGATGATCGGGGGCACGAGCGCCTTCGGTGCGCTCGGCATTCTACTCGGCCCGGCAATTGTCTCGCTGCTAATTGCCCTGATCGAAGAGATTCAAAGCGTGAGATCGTCGGGCAACGAATCGTTGACGACGCCTGCCACCACCAGTTCGCCAGTGGAAGAACATCCCCGGACCTGACGTTCCCACGTTAGGCCCATTATGGGGCCCCAAGTGAGAATTTCGTACTCGTTAGGCGGCAGCCTTCAGCCCGACGGCGCGCAGCAACTCGTCCAGGTCGTCAACAATTCGCTGGTATAGGCGGTCGAGGGTGCATC
>CAADGY010000291.1 GCA_900696665.1 uncultured Acidobacteriota bacterium | reverse complement strand
ATTACCTCGACATCTATTACATGCACCAGCCGGACTACTCGGTCCCGATGGAGGAATCGCTGGAGGCCATGGACCGGCTTGTGCGCGATGGAAAGGTCCTCTACCCCGCAAGCTCCAACTACAGCTCCTGGCAGATAACCCGAATGCTGTGGATTGCGGAAACTTCCGGCTATGCCGCACCCTATATCAGCCAGCCGATGTACAACCTGCTGGCACGTGGAATCGAGCAGGAGTTTCTTCCCATGGCGAAGGAGATGGACGTTTCCACCGTGATCTATAATCCGCTCGCGGGCGGGTTGCTCACAGGCAAACATAAATCGGAAGCGCCACTGCCAGGAACGCGATTCGACGACAACCAGATGTATCTCGATCGCTATTGGCACCCCGCCCAGTTCGAAGCCGTGGCCGAACTCGGCGCGGTAGCCCGGCGGACGGGACGATCACTCGTCAGCCTTGCCTTGAACTGGCTCCTTCATCACACGCCGGCAGATTGCATCATCCTGGGCGCGTCCAGCCTCCAGCAAATCGAGGAAAACCTCAGCGCTTCGGAAGAAGGAGCACTGCCCGCGGATGTGCTCGGCGAATGTGACCGGACGTGGGCGAGGTTGAGGGGAATAACGCCGAGATACAATCGATAAATCTCGAAACCGCCGTTTTGTTATGAGTTCATACCGCCGGAACGGCCGGTTCGCATGCTCTGCCCTGTGACAGGACCACTGCCGCGAGGGCGTGCCTCGTTGACAATCAAGCTGCGTCCCATAAAGCTCGATCCATTACAGGCTTGTACAGCCCGTTCCGCCTGTTCATCATCGGAGACTTCCACGAATCCGAAACCCCTTGGTTCTCCGGAGGTCCGGTCGCGGATCAGATGAACAGAATCTACATCGATGCCGGATTGGCTAAACCAATCCTGCAATTCATCTTCTTTAGCCCGAAACGGCACATTTCCAACGAATAATCTCTTCACGCCATCACTCCTAGACTCCTCCACCTTAAGGAGAACCGCTCTCATGTACAAGCTTGTAACGGTTATTTACGTTCTGCTGTCCCATGCCGCCAGCCGGAACAGGGCGGCTATACTTGTACTGAATGCGTTGGATTGTCTGGGGTAGTATCCTGCTGACGCTGCTCACGCCGGCAGCGGTAAAACCCGACCATTCCGCCACAGACGAGTATCGTAGCCGCCGTGCAAACCTGAGGGAGGTGATTGCGGACGGCGTAATCATCCTCGAGGGGAACACCGAAGAGGCTGGCGATCTCCGTACAGGTTTCTTGCAAGAGCCGAATTTTTACTATCTGACCGGGTGGGCGGAGCCCGGAGCCATCCTGCTGATGACGCCCGGGGACGAAGTTCTGTTCGTGCCACGCCGCAATCCGGAGGCCGAAAAGTGGACTGGCAGGAAGGCTTCCCCGGATGACCGCGACATACGGAAGCGCACCGGTTTCGAGAAGGTGTTGTCAACGGAGTCGTTCGAGTCGCAGGTGGTTCGCTATCTCGAGGCGGCTCCGAAGGTTTACCTTCTCAAAGGAAAGCCGGCTGCGGCACGGCTCGAGCGTCTGCTGGCGATGCGTTCCATTCAGGATGCCGCGCCCGCGATCGCCAGGCTGCGGATGGTCAAGTCCGCACACGAACAGGACCTGATCCGCCGGTCGATCGACGTCAGCATTCATGGCCATCGTGC
The DNA here is from genome assembly GCA_900696665.1 of uncultured Acidobacteriota bacterium. Lineage (GTDB taxonomy): Bacteria > Acidobacteriota > Terriglobia > Bryobacterales > Bryobacteraceae > CAADGY01. Next base: position 8,123 of record CAADGY010000291.1, on the reverse strand, counting down.
AATCTGGCAGCGCGCAGCCGCGGGTCTGTACGAGTATCAACTGGCGGCTACGCTGACTTCCGTATTCCTCGAAAGTGGCTGCGCGGGTCCCGCCTACGCGCATATCGTCGGGTCCGGACCCAATGCCACAGTCCTGCATTATTCGGCCAACAGCCGGCGCATGGATTCCGGCGACCTGCTGCTGGTGGATGCGGGCGCCGAGTGCGGCGGCTATGCAGCCGACATTACACGCACGATTCCGGTAAATGGCAAGTTTACGAGCCGGCAAAAGGAGATCTACAACATCGTGCTCGGAGCGCAGAGCACCGCCATAGCGGCGGCACGGCCGGGCATGACCATCGGAAAAACCACAGCTAACAGCCTGTACAGAGTCGCCTACGACTATATTGACTCGCACGGAAAGGACCAGCAGGGCAACACACTGGGAAAGTATTTCACCCACGGGGTCAGTCATCACGTTGGCTTGGAGGTTCACGACGCGAACGATCCGGCCATGCCGCTGGCGCCCGGCATGATCATCACCGTGGAACCCGGCATCTACCTGCCCGAGGAAAATATTGGTGTCCGCATCGAGGACATGATCCTCATTACGGAAAACGGCGCCAAGGTTCTGACGGAGAGTCTGCCAAAAGACGTTGAAGCGATCGAACGGTTCCTGGCTGAACGGAAGCCGTATGCGCCGTCCCGATAAGCCGTCCGCCGGTTACATTGCAGCGCTGACAGCCGTGTTTCTGCTGGCGGTCGCCTGGGGATGGACCGCGCCCGGAACGCAGATCGACAACTACGCGTACGACTTCATGTTCCGGTTGACGGCTTCTCCGCCCCCCACCATGGACAGCGTGGTGCTTGCCTTCGACGATCGTACGCTGCGCGAGACGGGCGGCATGAGTCAGCTACGATCTGTGCTTGCCGAAGTCCTGGATCTTGTCTCGCGCCAGAAACCGAAAGCAGTGGCGGTCGATATCATTCTCGCCGACGCCGGAGCGGATCAGGCGGCCCGGGAAGCGGATCGGCGTCTGGCGGCAGCCTTTCGAAGCGTGCGCCACCTCGTGCTGCCCTGCGATATCGTCCCCGGCGGTTGGCAGGACCCCGCGCCGGTGTTTCGTGGGACAGCGGAAGCACTTGGTCATGTGCACGGCGGAGCGGACAAACTGGACTCCGTAACCCGCCAGATTCCTTTGCAGGCGGTGGCCAACGGCCGGCGCCGCTGGGCGCTATCGCTCGAAGCCTTCCGCCTATCCCACCCGGCGGGACCGCTGATAGAGTCCCCTGAGGATATTGAGTTGGGCGGAGTTCGCATTCCAGCATCCGGTCCGGACCGGCAAATGCGGGTGAGGTATGTTCCGCCAGATGCGGAAGGCCGCTCCCGGATCTCCACGGTTTCCGTGAAGGATGTACTCGACAAGCCCGAAACCGCGCGGTTGTTCCGGGACAAGGTGGTGTTTATCGGTGTAACTTCCCAATCCGCAGCACGGGACCGCCCACTAATCCCAACCTCTTACGGGCAGGCCACGCCCGGCGTGGAAGTCCACGCACACGCCTATGAAACTCTTGCCGGGCAGCAATTCTTCACGACGGCCGGTCAACTCCCGGTCCTCGGATTCTGCGCGCTACTGGTGGCGCTGGCCGGGCTGATTTTCTGGTATCGGGATGGCTGGGGAGCATACTCGCTGGGAGGACTGCTGGTGGCCAGCGTCATGGTGCTTCCGTTTGTCCTTTTCTCCCGCAATGTCGTCTTTCCGGTTTTCGGGCCCACCACATCGGCCTGGCTCAGTGTCGGAGTGGCCGCCTCCTACCAGCATTTCGTTATCCGGCGCAGGCTTCGCCGGACCGAGGCGGAACGCTTCCGGTATCAACAGGCGATCCGGTTCGTGACACACGAGATGAAAACTCCACTCACGGCCATTCAGGGCTCAAGCGAACTGATCGGCCGGTACAACTTCAGCGACGAAAAACGAAAGCAGATCGCAGAAGTCATCAACTCGGAATCGAAGCGGCTCTCCGGTATGATCCAGACTTTTCTCAACGTCGAGCGTCTTTCCGAAGGCGAGATGCAACTCAAAAAGGAAACGTTCGAATTGCGCCGCCTGCTCGAGCCATCGCTCGCCCGCGTGGCTCCGCTGGCCGAGCGGAAACAAATCGCGATTGTGAGCGGACGAACCGACAACGCCTTATTGAACGGAGACCGGGAACTGATGGAGTACGCCGTCTACAACCTGTTGACCAATGCCATCAAATACTCGCCCGCGGCGACGCAGGTATCCGTCACAGCCGTGCAGGATGGAGGGACCATCCGGATCCGTGTTCAGGATCAGGGTATCGGCATGGATGAAAGCGATCTGCGGAACATATTCCGGAAGTTCTACCGCACTAAGAGGGCCGAAGCGTCCGGAGAAGCCGGCACGGGAATCGGCCTCTCGATTGTGGAACAGATTGTAGTCAGCCACGGGGGTTCCATTGAAGTGACCAGCAGTCCGGGCAAGGGCTCGTGTTTCACGCTGGTGGTGCCCGCCACGGCATTACCAGGCGGTGATAGCGCCGATAGTTCCGTGCAAGAGCGGCAAATCAAGTAAAATGAACGTTTACATCTGCAATATTTCTCGCTTTTCTTCAATTTAGGGAGTTCGTTTGCAGCGTTTGCTAGTGGTCGAAGACGATTCTGCCGTCCGCACGACTATTGTCACTTTTCTCGAGATGGAAGGCTTTCAGGTGGAAGCCGTCTCAACCACACGGGATGCCATCGAGAAATTGCGGAGCGGTGACTTTCCGATTGTTATTTCCGATATCTATCTGGACGAGCGAACCGGACTCGACGTCCTCGAAGCGGCGCGAACGAGCAATCCCTCCTGTGCCGTCATTTTGATGACCGCCCGCGGAACGATGGAAACCGTGATGGCGGCCACCCGCGGCGGCGCGTTCGACTACATCGCAAAACCTTTTGAGCTGGATCAGATGCTCGAAACGGTCAAGAAGGCCGCGGAGAGCATTTCGGGCGGCACGGACGAAGACGAAAGCGACGTGGACGATCTGCCGGAAAGCGAGATGATTGGCAGTTCGCCGAAAATGATTGCGATTTACAAAGTGGTCTCGCGTGTTGCGCCGACCGACGCCACCGTCCTCATCGAGGGAGAAACGGGGACCGGTAAGGAACTCATCGCACGGATGATTCATCGCAACAGCACGCGCGCCGAGCACCCGTTTGTTCCGGTCGATTGCGCCTCGATCGCTCCGGCTCTGCTCGAAAGCGAGTTGTTCGGCGCTCTTAAAGGCGCTTATACAGGCGCCGACCGTGACCGTTTGGGTGTGTTCGAAACGGCGAACCTGGGTACGGTTTTTTTGGATGAAATCGGCGATATCGAGCTCAATTTCCAACTGAAGCTGCTGCGTTTCCTGCAAGAGCGGGAAGTGCGGCCGCTCGGCTCGGCGCGCGCGCGAAAAGTGGATGTGCGCGTCATCGCCGCTACGAACCGCAATCTCCAGAAGATGGTGGAAGAAGGCAAATTCCGCGAAGATCTGTGGTTTCGCCTGAACGTGGTGCGGGTGACGCTGCCTCCACTTTGCGAAAGACGAGGCGATCTGCCGCTGCTGGCGCACTTCTTCCTAAAGAAGTACAACGAGCGGTATAAACAGCAGGCGCGAATTACGGAAGCCGGGCTTCGCGCGATGGAGCAGTATACCTGGCCGGGCAATGTGCGTCAGTTGCAGCATCTGATGGAACGTCTGACCATCCTGGCGCCGAGCGGACGCATCGACGAGCACGCGGTTGACATGGCAATAGAGGCAAGCGAACCGCGTGAACAGGCCGGTGAGACGCTGGCCGAGACGGAGATGGATCAGATTCGCCGGGTGCTGGCGGCCACGGGTGGAAACAAGAGCCGCGCCGCAAAAATCCTTGGGATCGAGCGCAAAACACTTTACCGCAAACTGGAGCGTATGGGTCTGGTATAATTCCAGGTACATTTGAATCGAGCTTTGGAGAAGAAATGATCTCGCGCAGAGGATTTCTCTCGGCTGGAGCAGTCGCAGCCGTCCCGTGCGCGTTCGGCGCCGGGCGCCAGCCGAAAATCGGTGTTACAGATTGGAATCTCCGGCAAGCCGGAAAGCTTGAAGCGGTTTCGCTGGCACGACAGCTTGGATTCGAAGGGGTCGAAGTCAGTCTTGGCCGCAACCTGTTGGATGGCAAACTGCCGCTCGATAATCCGGATATCCAGGAACGCTACATCTCCGAAGCAAAGAAAAACAAGGTGCGGCTGGCAGGCACCTGCCTCGATATCCTCCACGTCAACTATTTAAAAAGCGACAAACTCGCGCTGAAATGGATTACGAGCGGTATTCCCATCACAAAGAAGCTGGATGCCAAAGTAATGTTACTTCCGTTCTTTGGTAAAGGCGCACTATCGACGCGGCAGGAAATGGACTATGTGGGCGATGCCCTGAGAGAACTGGCGCCTGAAGCGGAGAAAGCCGGAATCAAACTGGGTCTGGAGAACACGATATCGGCCGAGGATAACGTCCGGATCATGGAGCGCGCCGGCTCCAAAGCGGTACTGGTCTACTACGACGTTGGAAATTCCACGGGGCAGGGCTTCGATATAATTCGGGAGATGCGCTGGCTCGGCGGCCGCCGCATATGCCAGATACATCTGAAAGATAACCCTCATTACCTCGGCGAGGGCAAGATCGATTTTGAGAAAGTAATGGGGACGATCCGGGACATTGATTTTAGCGGGTTTGCGAATTTGGAAACCAGTTCTCCGTCCAAGTCCATTGAAGCGGACATGAAGCGGAATCTAGCCTTTATCCGGCGAGTGATGGCAAGTGTAAACCGGGTCTGAACGGTCCGGACGGCACATTTTATCGGCGTACCACTGCTCGAGGGTGGTAAGTAGGGTTTGCCTATTGTTCGTAAATTCCCATATCTGTTAGAACTACTGCACGTTCGGGAAACATCGTCCTTCCAAGTATCTTTAAACTATCAATTTCTGAACTTTACTGTTGACATTAAGGCACCTTCAGCTTACTATTCTCTTTCAAGTTGAAGCTTGAAGAAGTACCAACTCCAAACGAGTGTACAAGGGTCTGTGCATGACGTTTCAGATCGGCGAAAAAGTGGTATACCCCAACCACGGTGTTGGCACGATAGAGAATATTAGTTCCCGGTCTTTTGGAACCCACTCCGAGCGCTTCTACCTCCTCCGCCTCACCTATAGCAGCATGACGGTGGTGGTTCCTTTCTCCCATGTCGGGGACGTTGGACTAAGGAAAGTTACCAAACAGGTTGAAGTTGGTAAAGTACTCGCATTTCTTGCGGACGGCGACTGCCAGTGCAAGAGTGACTGGAAGGACCGTTTCAAGGAAAATTCTGAGAAAATGCGTGCCGGCAGTTTGCTTGAGATCGCGGGAGTGCTCAAGATGCTGCTCATGCTGAAGCTGGAAAAGCCGCTTTCTTTCCGTGAAAAAAAGATGCTGGACCGTGCGCGCTTGATGCTGGTGACCGAAGTATCTGCATCACGCGGAATCAGGGAGGCCGAAGCGGTGGATCTGCTTCAGAAGGCACTGAGCAAATCGTGCCTGACTTGGCCGGAGCCGCTATAGGAACAGTACGGCGCCTGCCGGCGGAATCTGCCGGCAGGTGTGCCACCTACGAGCTTTCCCTCACCTGTTTAAGGGTAATGCCCACTAGCTTACAGCGGCGAGGTGCGCCACGATGCTATCAGCACCATGCCGCCGAATGACAACCTCGTCTCTTTACGGCACTTGAGTTGTCCCGCGCCCGGCGTGAGTTCCGCCGCCGCCGAACCTGTCATTGTAAATCTCCGGCCCATCCTCCCCGCGTCCTCTTTGAGCCTTGCTCCGCCATCGGTTCCCCAGGCGCCGAAGCGCCGTCGCTTTCCCGTCACGGTTTCGAAAAAGGTTGCCTTCGGCATCACGGGTCTAACTCTGATCGCTTTGGGCCTGTCTGCCGCCGTATCCCGGTGTCAATTGGGAGCGGTGTTCCTCCGGTCCGGCCAAGTCGATGGCAGAGGAACGTTCAGCAACTATTGGAGCCGCTTGTCGAGCCATGCTCAGCAGAGAGCCGCGATCCGGCTTGATGAAAAATTCGCGGCGGGACTCTCCAGTTGGGCGGACGAAAAGAGGTGGGAACTCACTTCAGGAATCCACACTCCGGGCTCCCAGCCGCTCAGTCCAGTCGCGCTGTATCGTCCTTCCATGCATCTCTGCGACTACGAACTGGAATTTCTGGCGGCGATCGATTCCGGAGGAGCAGGCTGGGTATTTCGCGCGCAGGATCTGTCCAATTACTATGCGATCCGGCTGTTGCCCTCGGAATGGAAGCCCATTTCCAAAGCAACAATTGTCCGCTATACCATCCTCGACGGCAAGCAGACGGACGTTGTGGCCCGCTCCATCCCCGGCGGCATCCGTACAGACCGGAGTTGCCGGATTCGATTGAGGGCAGCCGGCGCCGGCTTTACCCTCTTTATTCAAGACCGTATTGTTGATTCCTGGACAGACGCGCGCTTCGAGCGTGGGGGAATGGGATTTCTCATACCGGTGAAGGAAAAATTCCTCCTGTATTGGATGAAGATACGTCATCAGGACGATTGGACCGGCCGGATTTGCGCGGCACTGGCGGCAAATCCCACCGCCATGAAGGGAGAGCACTAACTTGAACCTTGTATTGCAGCCTGATCAAAAAGCGGACGTAGTCGCGCGCGCCGAAGCACAATTTGCCGAGGGGGCCTACGAGGATGCCCTGAACAGCTTTTTGTCTGCCGCTTCTCTCGATTCCATGGACCTGACAGCACGGACGAATGCCGCAGTTTGCCTGGAGAGGTTAGGCCGCTGGACGGAGGCCGCCGACCTGCTTCAGCAAACGCTCGAAACCCATCCCGCTTCCCCGGAGGCCCTGATGGGATTGGCCATTTGCTACCTGCACCTGGAAAATCCCGGGAAAGCGCTCGAGGCGCTGGAGCCTCTATACGCGGCCACACCGGTTCCCGGCAGAGCACGCTTTGCCAAAGCGGTGGCGCTTCAACTCCTCTCCCGATTCGAGGAAGCCATCGAGGAGTACAGAGAAATTCTCACCTCGGAGCCGGATTCGGCAGAGGTCCTTGCCAACCTTGTGGCTATCGGGATGGCGACGGCACAAGAGCCCCTTACCCGCGAGTATTCCGAACGGTTGATTTCTCTTCAGCCAGAATCCACCTCTGCAATCAGGGGATTGGCTGCTTGCGCGTTATGGCGGCAGGACTACGAGGAAGCTTCGCGCCATTGCGGAAGCCTGGTTGAGCTGGTTCCCGAAGATACAAATGCCTGGTTTAATCTGGGTATTTCCCTCCTCCGGTCGCACCACCCGCTGGAGGCCGCAAAGGCGTTTCTCGAGGCGATGCGGCTGCGGTGCGATAAAGCACAGGCAGCGGCTGTGATTGCACCGGCTTTGCGTCAATGCGGTGCTCTCGAAGACGCGCGCGCCTGTTGCGAACAGGGTTTGAGCGAACAGCCTGGAAACACGCCGCTGGCCATGGTTTTGGCCGGTGTCCTCGAAGAAGCCGGAGATGCCGAAACCGCTGCGCAGCAATACACCAAAGTATTGATGGTTCAGCCGGAAAACACTGAAGCGTGGTTCCGCCTCGGCTGCCTGCGCCTGGCGCAGGAGGACCCCCGGACGGCGTTCGAGGCATTTCAATCAGCGGTGCGGCTCCGCCCCGAGTGGCTGGAAGCCCTGCTCAACCTGGCGCTGAGCAGTTGGCGCGCCGGCGATCTGGAAGAGGCCCGCCAGTACTACGGCGAAGCTGTCAGACTCCATCCCGGCTCCCTGGAGGCGGTTCGGGGACTGGCCGGCATCGCGATTGAATTGAGACGTTACGACGAAGCCCTCGACTTACACGGAAGGCTCATCGATCTGGGCGACTCCTCGGCGGAACTATACTTCAACACCGGTCTGCTCCTCGACAAGACCGGTCAGCGCGAAGATGCTGTCAGACTTTACAGGGAGGCCCTCGCCCTGAACTCTCAATTCAGTGAGGCGCTCCTGAACCTTGGACATGTGTTGAAAGCGCTCGGCAGAGAAGACGAAGCGCGCGCCGTGTGGCTCCAGGCGGCACATTCCGATAGCTGCT
>CAADGY010000290.1 GCA_900696665.1 uncultured Acidobacteriota bacterium | reverse complement strand
GATTCCTGTGAACCGCCAGAATCCGTTCTTTGCAAAGATGCGAGACGTAACGCCGATGCCCACCAACGATGTGAACCCCTACATCGGCGAGAACTTTCAGGCCGTGTACCCAAACACGACCGATGTTTATAAGTTCACGGCGAAGGGGGACCACCGTTTCTCCGACAGGGATATGTTGACCGGCAGGTTCAGCGTGTCGAACCTCTCCCAGAAGTTACGTGGCGGCCGGTTTAGCATTCCACCGCCGACGATGGAGAACGCCTATGGCAGCGGCCGCACCGATGCAAAGATCTATACGCCGAATATCCGCTACACCCGCATCATCTCTCCGACTCTGTTGAATGAGTTAAACCTTGGTATCCACCGGTCCGCCAAGAGTAGCGGGACTTTGGCTGACAACACACCCTGGGCGAACAATTTGGGCTTGCCGAATCCGTTCGGCGCGCAAGGTTGGCCCACGCTTTATACGGACTGGTTTGCGTGGGACGCCGACAACAGAAAAGACGAAATGTTGACCGGCTATGTGATGGAAAACAACGTGAGCTGGAACCGTGGAAAACACTCGTTGCGGTGGGGCGCTAAGGTCCGCTGGGAGCAGAACAACATTCGTGAACTCCAGCAGGCGCAAGGTTCACACGGCTTTGAAGGTGCGTGGACTTCTTTGTACGATCCCGACGAGGACCAGGCTGTGTCGTTCACCGGCAATGGCCTCGCTGACCTGGCGCTGGGCATTCCGAGCGATTTGACGAACCAGAACAACCGTGGATACTTCTACTTCCGCCAGACGGAAATTGGGCTGTATGTTCAAGACACCTGGAAGGTAACGCCCCGATTGACTCTTGATCTCGGTGTCCGGTGGGACCGCTGGTCCCCCTATTCGGAGAAGCAGAACCGCTTTGTGGGTGTCGATCCGGCAACGGTGTCTGACGTGTTTCAGGTAATCACTCCGGGAAACGTTCGGATGGAAGAGCTGCCGGGAGCGTTGCCGGCACAGTTGGCATCGTATGCGCTGCGCGGGCTGACTTGGACCACCGCCGATGAGATAGGCTATCCTAGCAATCTGGTCCGGGCGGACAACAACAACTTTGGGCCGCGGCTCGGGGCCGCGTATACGCTCGGCAACCGCACGTCTCTCCGTGCCGGATATGGCGAGTATTTTTGGACCATGCCTTTGTCGCAGATTCTGCAATCGATGAGGACGACGCCTCCTCTGAACTTGCGGTTCTCAAACCCCATCTCGACGCTCGACGGAACCGGATCGTTCGGAGTTCGTACGGCGCCGAGGCCGGAATTCTTCGTGGGAAACGCGATGGTGAGCACGGAAGGCATCGTCCAACTTCCGGTTTCGGCCCTGCCAGGTATGTCGCTCGACGGCAGGAACTGGAAAGACGCCAGGGTGCAATCCTGGCATGTCACTTTAGAGCACGAAGTGATGAAGGATACCGCGGTCCGGTTTACGTATCTGGGCGAGCACGCTCGCGATCTGGAGCAGCGGTACGCCCTGAACCCGCGTGAAGCCGAGTATAACTACGTGAGCCGCACTGGAGTGAATCCTCCAGGCAACAGAGACCTGCTGCGCGCGAATCCAAATTGGTCGTTGTTCGCAACCAACCGTTCCGGCTATTCGAACACACACTCCGCGCAGGCCGAAATCGAGCGGAGGTATTCGAACGGGCTGCTGTTCCAGGGCTTCTATACCTTCAGCCGTTCGCTCACGACAACGGATGCGGGCGGCTTCACCAGCGGCAACGGCGCCATCAACTCGGTCGGCGGCAACGCGGTGTTCGAAGTTCCGGATGTGACGCAAGTCTTCGGTGCTCCGAACCTGAGTTTCGACGACCGTCTGCGGCTCGGCTACTACAACTCCGGAAACGTGCCGGCCCACCGCATTCGATGGAACGCGTTCTACGAATTACCATTCGGCCGCTCCAAACGGTGGGGTTCCGGAGTGTCGGGGCTAGTGAACGCAATCATCGGCGGCTGGCAGCTCGCCAGCATCGGTGAGTGGCAGAGCGGCAACTGGCTGGGTGTCGACGGCACACGCTATCTGTTTGGTGACCCCACGCTCAGCGCGGACGAGCGGCTGCTGCTCACGTTTGGCAGGCGGCGGCAGCGCCTCTGGTTCCGTGGCGATTTCGATCCGCTACAGGCGAGCAATGCCGACCAGACGAAACTGCAAGCGCTTGTCCCGGCGGACCGGAGCCAGCGTGTGCTTCGTCCCGTTGGCGCGGGTTTCGACAACCGTATTCCGGTCACGATGACCGACGGCAGCATCCGTATGACAACCATCAGCGACACCGTAAACTGGAACGCGCGGAATTTCTATCGCGGACCGGGCCAGTGGGATCTCACCGCATCTGTGTATAAGAACTTCAATATCACGGAGCGGACGCAACTGCGATTCACGGCAGACTTTTTCAACGTCCTCAATCATCCGGTGGATGTGGATCCCAACGTCACCACCGGTCTCCAGGATTTGAGCATACAGCGGAATCAACCTCGCGTGATTCAGTTCTCGTTGCGCTTCTCATGGTAAGTCCGCAAAGGGCCTCGCTTATCTGTGGGGCCCTTCTCTTCGTTCTTCCGGTCCGCGCCGCCGAAATCCGTTTGCTGCCGGAATATCTGCGGCCCGATCCGTTTGGAGCCATCGTCACCGAGGACCGGAAGAACACGGCAGCGACGGAGCCGGCTCAGGTGAAGTTGCGTGTAGCCAAACGCGGTTACGCGTCTATGCAGATCGTCGTCTATGCGGAAAAGCCAGGCTCGTACAGGCTTCGGGTGACCGCGCCACCGCCGCTTGAAGTGGATGTGTTCCGTGAATGGTTCCATAAGATGCGATCTGGCGGCGCTTACTATCCGGATGCGCTGATACCAGTGTCAGGCACGCACGAATCGCACATTCCGAATCCGGACAATCGCATTGAAAACCAGAAATCGGAAGCGTATTGGTTGGATGTGTGGGTGCCCGCAGGCGCGTCTCCGGGAGAGTATGCTATTCAGGTCACTCTGAATGCTGACGGGAAACAAGCAGCCGCGCGGGTTCCAGTCACGGTGCTGGATGCGAATTACCCCAGTGATGATGTGATCGCCATCGATCACAATTCCTATGGAAGTACCTGGTTGCCGGCCCTGTATCCGAAGGCTGCGAAGCAGGAAGACTTTTACACCAGCGCGGAACTGTTCCGTTTGATTCACGCCCATCACCGGATCTTTTATGAACATCGCGGGCTGTACCATCAGCTCGGATACGGGCACGCCGGGAAAGTGGCGCCTGAGTTTGCGCCGGAACTGGAGGGTACCGGACGAAACAAGCGTATCGCCAACTGGAACCTGTTCGACCGTCACTATGGACCTCTGCTGGACGGTTCGGCTTTTGCGAATACACGGTTTGGCGCAAAGCCGATCCCATTCGTGTATCTGCCCATCAACCCCGATTGGCCGGCTTCGTTTTTGTGGTGGGGAGAGCCGGGTTACGAGGCCGAGTTTGTAAACGTAGTTTCCCAGATGGAGCGGCACTTCCGCGAAAAAGGATGGACACAGACGCGCTTCGAAATGTTTTTCAATCATAAGAAGCGGTATAAGGGGTATCCTTGGGACGGCGACGAAACCCGCTTCGAAGCCGACCTGCCCTACTTCGCTGAGTACAGACGGTTGCTTGATAAAGCGGTTCCTGGGCAGAGCCCCGTAAAATTCGTCTTCCGCGCCGATGCCAGTTGGATGCTGGCGGAGCAGGCGCGGAAACAGGGTGGTGTTATCGATTTCTGGGTAAATGCGGGAACCATTCTGAGCTGGTATCCCGACATCGTAGAAATGCTGAAAAAGCGCGGCGACATCGTCTGGATCTATTCCGGAACACCGGAAGTAGCGGGACCGGCCTCTGCCATCACTTTCAATCCTCTGCGTGCCTGGCTGTGGGGCATTGACGGATACATCCATTGGCTCGCGGTCTCACCTGGTCCGGACCCATGGTTCCGCTTCGATGGTGGCGATACAGCGATGGTCTATCCAGGCTCGCGTTTTGGAGTGGAAGCGCCTATTCCCAGCATCCGGCTGAAGGCGCAGCGAAACTGTTTACAGGACTTGGCGTTGCTCGATACATTTAAGAAGACGCGGCCGGCGGATTGGTTAAAGACCGAAGTATCGAAGCGCTACAATGGCCTGGGACCCGAAGACTGGTGGATAGCTCATCCGCCCATTACACGCGAACCCGTTCAGGAATGGTCGAATGCGGATATCGACAGCGCGTCCAGACGGAGTAAGGCCCGGTTCAATACACTCGACGCGAACGCATGGGAGCGTGTCCGGCGATTTCTTCACGAACTGGTGACGGAGCGAAAGTGAAACCGGTCTTACTTCTAATAGCCGCTGTTCTATGTGCACGGGCAGACGAACTGGCGCGAACACTGGACGATGTAGCCCGCATCGCATCGGTGATGGTGGACGGCGATGTCTGCCAGCGTATCGTTACCGCGCGCGCCGAAGGGTACATCATCAAGGGGCATCCGCGAGACAAGTGGTTTGGCAGCGATAACTACGATGTGAACCATGGGCCGTATATCCAGACCAAGAAAACGTTGATGCGCCTGGCGAGGCTCAACCCTGCTTACTACGATGTGAATCTCTGGATGCCTATCGGGGAAAGCCCGCGCAAAATTCACGTGGTGATTCGGAACGATCGGGAAATAAGCCAGTTCTGGACGTTCGGTACGCTTGTGCAGGATATGATTCCCGAGATGCGTGAAGTGCTGGAAACGGACAAACGCGTTACGGTGCGTCAAAAACCCGGTATCGTGTCGGTCCTCGCCCCGGTGCACAACAGCCTGGGCGATGTCGTGGGGTTGGTAGAAGTGGTAGGCCGCGAAAAGCCCGACGCGCACGAGAACGTGAAGTGAATCACCCGAGATCAGGGAGTACGAAGTCCATGGATTTACCTGCTGCACGCGTGACGGCTTCGGCGGCCAGGTAGCCGCTCCGTACGGCCCCTTCCATCGTGGCGGGCCAGCCGGACTGCGTCCAATCACCCGCCAGGAACAGGTTCTTGAATGGAGTTCTTGCCTCCGGCCGTGCCTGCTCTGTGCCCGGAGCGGCGGAAAATGTGGCCCGGACTTCCTTCACCACGTGCGACTTTTCAAGTTTCGCCCGGCGTACTTCCGGCAGGTATTTTGTCAATTCTTCGAGAACGAGCGGCACCACTTCGGTCTTGCTCATGGGCACAAGGCTGCGGGACGCGCTGATCACCGTCTGCAAGTACTTGCCCTGGTCCCGATTGAAAAACCAATGCACGGCGCTATCGAGAAGGACGGCATGCGGCAGTTCGGTCACCGTGCGATCGAACCATAGATGCACGCCCGTAATAGGCGAATGCTGGAACAGATCGGCCTTGATACCGAGTTCCGGGATCACGGATTCCAGCCGCTCGAAAGGCAGGGCGCACACGTAAAAGCGCGCGGTATGCTCGCGCTTGGATGCCGTAATTCCATATACCGCGTTGCGTTCCACCCAGATACGTTCCACGGGAGCGCGCAGGCGGAACTCGACGTTCCCGAGATCCTGCCACGTATTCGAGTCGTACAATTCGGCCAGGGGCACTACGGGAACCCCCATTTCGTAAGAGTTCTTATGACGCAAAAAGCCCAGCCAGAAGACTTGAAACCCATGGCGGGCGGCCATGCGTCCGAGATCTTCGTTGATTGCGCTGACCAACACCTGCCCCCAGAAACGTTTGATGCTACGCTGGGTTTGCCGCTTTTCTTTCAGCCAGTCGAGCATGGTGATGCGGTCCAGATCTTTGCGGTGCTCGTACTCGCGCCGGATGCATTGCAGTCCGTATGCGATGGAGAGTTTGTCGGACAGCGAGAGGCACTTCATGGTGAGGAAGCTCTCCGTGAAGTGATACGGAGCGGGAAGATGGCCTGCCCGAAGGTAGGAGATACGCCCCCCTGGTTCCAGAAAGTAGAATTCGCGGTGGAAATGAATTTGGTCCGCTACCCGCAACCGGCTGTAGAAATCCATCAGGTTGACACAGCATCGCAGTAATATGTGCTGGCAGTTGTCAATGATTTCGGTTTGATCCCCTACGTCGGCGGGATATGAGGTAGCACGTCCGCCCAGAAATCCGCGCGACTCGAAGAGTTGAACGTTCAGTCCGGCGCTTCCCAATGCCACGGCAGTGGCGAGACCCGACAGGCCGCCACCAATTACAATGCAGTCTGACATTCAGTCCGGCTAGCTGATCGGTATTCTTGCGCGGTGTCCCCCGTCATCACCGCCACCGACAATCATAACAGCGATGCAAAGAACAACGATCAGAAAAAGCAGATCGGACGGAGTAAAGCTTTCCATTGCGATCCCTCTCGTGCATTATTTCCATTTACTTACGCGCGCGGCTCCGTTTCGTACCGGCTGGTTGCCCGGCGGGCTGTGCCGTACAACTTGACTACGTTCTCGATCAGCCTCAAACCGCAATCGTGCTCCAGCGTCAGCATCGATTCGGGATGGAACTGAACAGCCTCAATCGGAAGACGCTTGTGCCGGATCCCCATAACTACGCCGTCTTCGGATTCGGCCGTGATTTCCAGGCAAGCCGGGAGTGCCTCTCGCCGCGCGAACAGCGAATGATACCGGCCCACTTTGAACCGGGTGGGCAAATCCTCAAACACCCCGCGGTTTGAGTGCGTAACGTGGGAGGGCTTGCCATGCATCGGATAGTCGAGGACACCCAACTCACCACCGAACGCCTCCACAATGCCCTGCAACCCGAGACATACGCCAAACACGGGGATTTCTCTTGCCGCCGCGTACCGCACGAGCTCGATCACTCCGAAGTCTTGCGGTCTGCCCGGACCCGGAGAGATCAAAATCACCGACGGGGCAATTTCCGGGATCAGCTCGAGAGGAAATCCAGCGCGGTAGGTGACCACTTCCGCTCCCGCCTGGCGGGCGTAGTTCGCCAGCGTGTGGATGAAACAATCGTCGTTGTCCACCAGCAGCATCCGCACCCCTGCCCGCGGGCGGACCGGCGCGCGCGGGCCTTCCTTCTCCGGTTCAGGCACCGCGCCCAGCGCCCGGAAGAAGCCAGTGGCCTTGAGGCGGGTTTCCTGCTCTTCATTCGCGGGAACCGAGTCGTACAGCAGCGTGGCTCCGGCACCGTAGCCCGCGATGCCATCTTTCAGATGAATGGTCCGGATCAGAATTCCCGTGTTGATGTCGCCGTTCAACGACAACATGCCGACGGCGCCGCCATACCAACCGCGGGCGTCCTTTTCCAAGTTCTCGATGGCCTGTGCCGCCGCTTTCTTCGGCGCCCCGATGATGGTGACGGCCCACATATGAGTGAGAAAGGCATCCAGCGAGTCGAAGCCGGGCTGCAATTGTCCTTCGACGTGATCGACCGTGTGAAACACGCCGGCGTAGGATTCAATCAACCGCCGGCCGATGACCTTTACCGAACCCGGCACGCAAACACGGGATTTATCGTTCCGGTCCACGTCCGTGCACATCGTCAACTCAGACTCTTCCTTGAAAGAGTTCAGCAGTTCGCGGATGTTCTCCGCATCGGACAACGGGTCTCCCGTCCGGCGTACGGTGCCGGCAATCGGACATGTCTCCACGCGCGAGCCTTCGACGCGCACAAACATTTCCGGCGAAGCGCCGATCAGTTGCTCGTCGCCCAACTGCAGCAGGAACTCATATGGACTGGGGCTCAGGTGTTGAATGCGCTCGAACAACGCCGACGGGCTGCCGGAATAGGGTGCGCGGAACGTCTGCCGGAGCACCACTTCGTAATAGTCGCCCCGCGCCATTCCCTGGCGCACCGTCTCTACTTTTTCCATGTACTCTTCCGGTTCATGGTCGGAGGAAATACCGGTTGAAGCCGTTGACGGCGCGCTACTAATTTTCTCGCCGGATCTCTCGAGGGCGAGCGTAGAGAGGCCGCCTGATTCAAAATCGTACTGGTATCGCTCGATCTGTTCTTTCTTACGATCCATGAAGTAAATGTCGTCGCAGAGGAACAAATGGAGATCCTTGGTTCCGTGGCGCGGTAACTTCAACTCAATAGGATCGAATTGGAACAACAGGTCGTAGCCGAATGCTCCAACAAGAGAGAGCCGGCTGTCCTGCGGGTTCTGGAATTCGGTGCTGAATGCCCGCAGAATGGAAAAAACGGAAGGCTGTTTACTGCGCTCCTCTTCTGGGAACAGTCCGGCCAGCGGTTTCAAACGGCCGTACAGGCCGCCACCGGCGCCGAAATCGAAACTCTCCCAATGCGGATGCGGGACGAGAATGGGGTACAGCATTCTTGCCAGCATTTGACCGCGCAAATTCAGCGCCCGAAACTCGACTTGGCGGCCGTGTGCGACCACTTCCAGAGGAGGCCTTATGGAGGCGATATCCCATCGCGAATAGCGGCCGGGATACTCGTAGCCCGAGGAAAGATAGAAACCCCGGTAGTAATCCAGGTCTCTCAACAGGAATTCGAGTCCCTTCTTGAAGGGAATTTTCGAGGCACTGCGAGTGACTGTGATACCGCTTGGAGTGGTATATCTCAACTGCCGCATTCGGACGCCCTGAGTGAAACCGGAGTGATACTTCAGAATACCATGCTGTCTTCACTACACTGGCTGCTCCATCCGGCTCTGGTTGCCCTAAGCTTCATCCGTGTGTTTTACTTCCATCATGAAGCTGCGACTTGTCCTTACCTTGGCGCTGGTATTACCTCTGGCCGCCGAAGTAAAGATCACCCAAAAGGCGGACCGTATCCAGGTTGAAATCGATGGCAGTCCGTTCACGGATTTCTTCATCGGCGCGGATGCGCCAAAGCCATACCTGCACCCGCTACGCTCCGCTTCGGGAAAAATCGTGACGCGCCGGTTTCCGATGGAACAGGTAGAGGGCGAGGTCAGGGATCACCCGCATCACCGGGGATTATGGTTTTCACACGGCGACGTGAATGGATACGATTTCTGGGCCAATGAGCGGTCGTCGAAGAGGCCGAAGTCCGGGCTCATCACGTTGAAGAAAGTCAACAGCGTCAAGAGCGGATCAAAGAGCGGCTCGGTCTCAGCCAGCTTCGAATGGAAGGAGCCGGACGGCAAACTCCTGCTGACCGAAGACCGGACCATGGTGTTCTACTCCGATCCGAAGCTCCGCACGATCGACCTGGATATCAAACTCACGCCAGCTCAAAAAGTGAAGTTCGGAGACACCAAGGAGGGATGCTTTGCGATCCGGCTTGCCGATCCACTGAACGAGAAGCATAGCGGAAAAATGGTGAGCGCGGATGGCAAACGCGGAGAGTCGGAGGTCTGGGGAACGAGATCGCCGTGGGTCGACTATCACGGAGAAGTCGATGGGGAAAAGCTCGGGATCGTGATTATGGATCACCCCTCCAACCCGCGGCATCCGACCTACTGGCATTCACGCTCGTACGGTCTTTTCGCCGCAAACATCTGGGGATTGCACGATTTCCTGAACGACAAGACCAAGGACGGCAGCATGACGCTCGCCCCGGGCGGCGCCATCCGCTTCCGCTATCGCGTTGTCATCCATCCGGGTGATGAGCTGAGCGCGAACATCGCCGGGTTATACAAGGCCTATTCGAAAACGAAGTGACAGAGGCCCGCGGCGGCGTCTACCGCTCGCGCCGTACGGTGGCCATGGCATGCGCTTCAACGGCGAGCCCTTCGCCGACAGGTCCCACCCGCTCCCAAGTTTTGAACTTTACCGACACCTGGTCGAGCGAGAGATCGAGCGTGGCAGCGATCTGCTCTCGTATGGGGTTCCGGTAATCTTTCATCTTCGGACGTTCGAGTACGACCGTTGAGTCGATATTCACGATCTGAAACCCGGCTTCAAGCAGCAGGTCCCGTGCGTGCGAGAGAAACTGCAGGCTGCCGGCGCCTGCCCATCGCGGGTCGTTGTCCGGAAAATGCATTCCTATATCGCCCAGCGCGCCGGCTCCGAGCAGCGCATCCGTAATCGCATGCGCCAGGACGTCGGCATCGGAGTGCCCTTCGAGGCCGAAGTCACATGGGATGACCACCCCGCCGATCACCAACTTGAGATTGCGCCCTATGCGATGGACGTCCCATCCAACGCCGGTTCGATACTCCGTCACGATGCCTTCCGGCGCGCAGCTTCCTCGGCCAGGAACAACCGCGCTAATTCCATATCGGAAGGCCGTGTGATTTTGATATTACGATCGCTTCCAGGAACCACGCTGACTTCCACCTGCTCCAGCCGCTCTACCAGGCTGGCTTCGTCGGTACCGGTGAAGCCGTCCTCGGCGGCGCGCTCAAAAGCGCGGCGCAGCAACTCGTAGCGGAATACCTGCGGTGTTTGCGCCAGCACAAGCCTGTCGCGCGGAAGAGTAGCTCTAACCTTGTTACGCTCCACCTGCTTCACCGTATCCACGGGCACAATTCCGGAGATGGCCGCTCCCTGCGCCGCGGCTTCGGCAATGACCTTCTCGATTACTTCGACACGGACGAAGGGCCGCACGGCATCGTGGACCGCTACCAGATCCGTGTCGGCCGGCAACTGAACCAGGGCGTTGGCAACCGATTGTTGGCGGCTATCGCCTCCCTCAACCAGGTGTACTGCTTTGGGAGAGGATTCGGCATGGAGCAGTTCTCTTGCCCAGTTCATATCCTCCGCGCGCAGCGAAACGAAAATGTCCGTAACACTGGGAGCAGCGAAAAACTTGCGAACAGTATGCACGAGGATGGGAGACCCCTCTAGAAGCATGAACTGCTTGCGGCTGATACCCGCCTTCTCGGGAGTACTTCGCCCCATCCGCGTGCCTAGGCCCGCGGCGGGCAAGATCACAGCGACTTTCATGGCTGTGGCCATTGAAAGACGATTGTAGCTGTTTTGAGATGAGTAAGAACAGCCTACTCAGCTCTTCTTGGCTCCGCCTTTCTTGGCTGCAGGTTTCTTTACAGCGCTCTTCTTCGCCGCAGCCTTCTTCGACGCTGTTGTCTTGGCTGCCTTAACGCCCTTCTTCGACGCAGGCATTGACTTCTTTGCAGTGGACTTCTTTTCAGCAGCTTTCTTCACGGCAGACTTCTTCGCACTGGACTTCTTCACAGCAGTCTTCTTCACAACTTTCTTTGTAGCCATCAAGTCCTCCTTCCGAAAGTATAACCGCGACTGCATCTTTATGTCTCCATTTTTTATCGAAATTGTTTTATAGATCACTTGTTCACTCAAAAAACATTTCTCACTTCATACGTTTCGAGGGTGATAGCACTCCTTCCGAAGCGGGTATTAGCCGGCGGAACACCACTCGCGTTCCTCCCCTCATGGTGCGATAACATACAGGTGCTGATTGGAAAGAAGCGATGAACACGGAAAGAGAAGAGCGCATTGGCAGGGCGTTGGACGGATTCGAAATCGAGATTCCTTCCTGGGGTTTTGCAAACACCGGTACGCGTTTCGGCAAGTTCCTTCAGTGCGCGGCGGCGGCCACGATGGAAGAGAAGTTCGCCGATGCCGGGCAGGTGCATGCCTTCACGGGTTGCTGTCCTTCCGTTGCGGTGCATGTTCTATGGGATCTGCCAAACGGTAAAGATAGTGCAAGCGAAGCTCTCGCAACAGCACAACGGTACGGCGTACGGGTAGGATCGATCAATCCGAACCTCTTCCAGGATCAGCAGTACAAGTTCGGGTCGTTGGGCAACCCCGACGCTGCGGTGCGCCGCCAGGCGCTTTCGCATCTTCTCGAATCGATTGAGATCGCGGGTGTTACCGGCAGCCGCGACATATCCCTTTGGTTTGCCGATGGGTCAAACTATCCGGGGACCGCGAACATCCGGCGGCGCAAGAAATGGTTCGAAGAAGGATTGCGCGCGGCGCACGGGGCGCTGGCCGGCCAGCAGCGCCTGTTGGTTGAGTACAAGCCGTTTGAGCCGGCTTTTTACCACACCGACATCGCAGACTGGTGCATGGCGCTGCTGCTGGCGCGCTCGGCCGGCCCGCAAGCGCGCGTGCTCGTTGATACCGGCCATCACTATCAGGCCCAGAATATCGAGCAGATCGTGGCTTGGCTGCTCGCCGAAGACATGCTTGGCGGCTTCCATTTCAATGACCGCCGTTATGCCGATGACGATCTGACTCTTGGTTCCATCGATCCCTACCAGATCTTCCGTATCTTTCACGAGATCTTTCTGTTCAAGTGGGAGACCGGAACTACACCCGCAATTGCGTACATGATCGATCAGAGCCACAACCTGAAACCGAAGATCGAAGAGATGATTCAGACCGCGGTTACGGCCCAGGAGCTATATGCGAAGGCGTCATTGGTGGATTGGGAAAGCCTTTCGCGGTTTCAGGACCGTGGCGCGTTGGTAGACGCCGAGGAGTGTTTGAAAGCCGCGTTTGCCGAAGACGTGCGGCCCGCTATCAGGGAATGGCGTAAGGGAAAGAGGCTGCCGGAAGATCCGCTTGCGGCATTCCGTGCCAGTGGATATCTGGAGCATGCCGCAAAAGAACGCGGCGAACGCAACCAGGCGGCGCTATCGAGCTACGCGTGAGTCTCTAATCGTTCCGCCACGTCTCCGCAGGGCTGATGCTCGCTGCTCGCAAGCCCGAGGCAGGGCCGCTTGGGGCCGGACGCGAGCGTGTGGGGCCTGTTTTGAATCAGGGTTAGCGGGGCCGCGCGGCCCGAACAGGCTTACAGAGGGTTCCCGTCCGCGTCGATATATTTCACGCCGGCCAGGTTCAGTTCTTTCAATCCGGCCTCGATTTTCGAACGGTCCCCCACGACGATCCACACGACTTTATCCGGACGCAGCAACTTTTCTGCCGCCGTCGAGATGTCCTGCGTCGTCAGTGCGCGTACTTTTCCCGTGTAGGTTTCGTAGTAGTCGTCCGGAAGTCCGTACTTCACCAGGTCCACAATGGAATTCACGACGGCATTCATCGTTTCGCGCGAGCCGGGCAGGCGCAGTGTTTGGTTATCCTGCGCCATCGCAAGTTCGTCCTTCGACGCGGGACGGTCCTTCACGATGCCTTGAAGCTCTTTCACAATCTCCGCCACCGATTCCTTGGTCTTATCGGTCTGCACCGGTGCGTACGCGATGAACGGGCGCTGCCCGCGCGCGTTCCACAGCACAGTACCGGCGCCGTAGGACCAGTGCTTGTCCTCGCGAAGATTCATGTTCAAACGCGAAATGAACGCCCCGCCCAGAATGGTATTCAGCGTCTCCATCGCGATCTCATCGGGATTCGATTTGGGAGGCGCGATATGCCCGGCGAGGATCATTGACTGAATTGAGCCCGGCTTGTCGACGATGTAAACGCTGGCAGCCTTCTGGTGCTCGACTGGCGCGATATTCTTCTTTGGAATATCTCCGCGCTGCCAGCTATTGAAGATCCGCTCGAGCTTGGGAGTGATTTCGGCAAGGGTCGTATCCCCGACCACGACCAGCGTGCTGTGATTCGGCTTGAACCAGGTCTGGTGGAATTTCACGAGATCGGTGCGCGCAATCTTCGCCGCGGTCTCTTCGGTTCCCGATCCGGTCAGTGGTGTGCCATAGGCATGCGCTCTCCCATACAGAAGCGCCGGGAAGACACGCAGCGCCATTGTGATAGGCTGCACTTTCTCCCGCTGTATGGCCGCGATCTGTTGCTTCTGCTCCCGCTTGAAGTCCTGTTCGGGGAACACGGGATTCAGAATGACATCCGCGTAGATATCGAGTGACTTGTCCAGGTTTGCCTTCAACGCCGACAACGATACATGCGACATATCCAGGTCCGAATACGCCCCGAGTTGCGCTCCCAGATCTTCCAGTTCTTCGCTGATGCGAATGGAATCCCGCGTTTTTGTGCCTTCGTCGAGCATCGTCATGGTGAGCCGGGCTACTCCGGGTGTGGCGAACTGATCGGCGGCATAGCCGGCATCCACCAACAACTGGAAGTTGACGATAGGGATCTCATGCCTTTCCGCGAGGATCACTTTCATGCCATTACCCAGCGTGGTTCGCTGTAACTTCGGCAGCCGAAGTTCGGGCGGCGCACCGGGTTCGGGAACCTTCGAGCGGTCTACATCGCTTTTGGAAAGCGCTTTATAGTTGGCAAACGGCCGCACTTCCAGAACAAAAACTCCGTCCGAGAGCCACTCGCCCGCAACTCTGCGGATGCCAGCAACCGTCGCCTGCTGGCGGTTCTTCAGGGTGGACCGATAAGCTCCCGGGTCTCCCGCGAAGACTTGTCCGTTCGCCAGCACGTCGGACTTGCCGCCGAATCCACCGATGCGCTCAATGCCTCGGAGGAAGCCCGCGACATACCTCGTCTTGGCGCGCTGCAATTCTTCGCCGGTTGGCCCGGCTTCAAGAAAATTCCGCAACTCCTCGTCCACGGCTTTCTCGACCTTGGCCAGATCTTCGCCCGCGCGCGCTGTTACCTGAATGATAAACTGGCCGCCAAGTTCGCGCCCATAGGCAAACGCTGTGGCATCCGTGGCGATCTGGTCCTGGTGCACCAGCCGCTTGTACAAACGCGAAGTTTTGCCTTGCCCCAGAATGGCGGCGCCAAGATATAGCAGATCCGAATCGAGCGAATAGGCCTCGGGTATGTTCCACACTTTATAAAGGCGCGCCTGTGGCACGCGGTCCTGGAGTATGGCCCGGTGGTTTCCTTCGCGGCGCGCTACCCAAGACTGGTGTTTTGGAATGGGAGGCCCGGGAGGAATCGCACCGAAATACTTCTGCACCTTCTCCTTCGCGGTCTTGAGGTCGATATCGCCGGCAAGAACGATGACCGCGTTCGACGGCCCGTAGTAAGTCTTGAACCATGCCTTCACATCGTCCAGGCTGGCCGCGTTCAGGTCCTCCATGGAACCGATAACCGTCCACGAGTACGGGTGGCCGGCCGGGTACGTGTTCTCGGTAATCATGTTGTACACGAGACCATACGGCTGGTTTTCGCCCTGCCTTTTCTCGTTCTGCACTACCCCGCGCTGTTCATCGAGCTTGGCCTGGGTGACGGCGCCGAGCAGATGTCCCATACGGTCGGATTCCATCCACAGCACCGTGTCGAGCGCCGATGTGGGTACGTTCTGGAAATAGTTGGTGCGGTCGTTGTTGGTTGTGCCGTTCAGGTCAGTTGCTCCAAGTTTTTCCAGCACCTTGAAATAATCCTGGTTGAAGTTCTCCGTGCCGTTAAACATCAGGTGCTCGAACAGGTGTGCAAATCCTGTCTTCCCGGTCTTTTCGTTCTTGGAGCCGACGTGATACCAGACGTTCACCGCGACGATCGGCGCTTTGCGGTCTTCATGAACGATAACGGTCAGACCATTGTCCAGAATGAACTTCTCATAAGGGATATCGATTTTCGCCTCCTGCGGGTTCGCAGGAATAGATGCGAGACACAGGGCAGCCACGAAGACGGAAAGGTGTTTCACGATTACCTCCAATTGGGACGCGGTTCACCCGCTACCCACCATGCCGTTAAGGTAGCACCTGTGTAAGGGTTCCGCAGGACGGCCCCGGAGCCGATAGAATCGAGTAATGTCACTGGTTGTTGTAGGCTCGGTCGCCTACGATGGAATTGAAACCCCGCATGGCCGCCGCGACCGGATCCTGGGTGGGGCCTGTACTTATATCTCGCTCGCCGCCAGCTATTTCACCAAACCAAGCGTGGTGGCGGTGGTGGGAGAGGATTTCGAACAGGACGATTACAATTTCCTGGCCGGGCATGGTATTGATCTCGGTGGTCTCGACCGCGTTCCCGGAAAGACCTTTTACTGGTCCGGAGTTTATTCCGCCGACATGAACGACCGCACTACACTGCGGACCGACTTGAATGTGTTTGCGGATTTCGCGCCGAAGCTGCCGGATCGTTATAAAGAATTTCCTTACTTGCTGCTCGGCAATATTCAGCCGTCTCTGCAGCGGTCGGTACGGGGGCAGATGAACGGGCTTCGCCTGGTGGGCGGCGACACGATGAACTACTGGATTAACGATTACCGCCAGGAGTTGCTCAACACCATTCGGGAATGGGATTTTCTGCTCATCAA
The DNA here is from genome assembly GCA_900696665.1 of uncultured Acidobacteriota bacterium. Lineage (GTDB taxonomy): Bacteria > Acidobacteriota > Terriglobia > Bryobacterales > Bryobacteraceae > CAADGY01. The sequence continues at coordinate 5,427 of CAADGY010000290.1, read as the reverse complement.
CGATAGCGAAGCCCGGCTGCTCTCCGGTGAAAGCAACCTGCGCCGCGCCGCCTGCAGGATCCTCGATATGGGTCCTCATACGCTTGTAATCAAGCGCGGTGAATATGGTGCGATACTGTTTCGCAAAGACAGATATTTCATTGTTCCGGGCTACCTGTTGGAGGATGTATTCGACCCCACTGGAGCGGGTGATTGCTTCGCCGGCGGATTTTCCGGATACCTTGCACAGCAAGGGCTGGATATTCACAGGTGTGATATTGAACCCCAGGAACTGCATCGTGCAGTGATCTATGGTTCCGTCATGGGAAGTTTCTGTTGCGAGATGTTCGGAGTGGAGCGCTTCCGCACCCTGACGCGCCAGGAGATCGATGCTCGTTACCAGGAATTCAAAAGATTCACGGAATTCTAGAGTCGCCGCCCGGAGCCGCGGCGCATCCGCGAGTCTCTCCACCGCGCCGCTGGTGGTGATGGCTGTAGCTCTTGCCGCCATCAGCGCAGCGGCGGTGTGGGAGTTTTACTCGCGAGGGCATCTGCTCGACTATGGCGATGCGCTGGCGCATCTGAATATCTCCCGCCGGATTATCGATTCACGAACGCCCGGGCCGGAACAGATCGGGACGGTATGGCTTCCGCTCCCCCACCTGCTGATGCTTCCATTCGCCGCGAACGATTTCCTTTGGCGTACGGGGCTGGCAGGTTCCATCCCCGCGGCGGTGTGCTTCTTCGCCGCGGGTCTGTTCCTGTTCGCTGCGGCGCGACGCCTCTTCGGCGGCAACGCGGCGGGAGCCGCTGCGGCGCTCTGCTTTGCCCTTAATCCGAATGCTCTGTACCTGCAATCGATCGCGATGACGGAGGCATTTCTGTTCGCGGCGCTGCTCGGACTCCTGTATTTTGCGGTTCTATTTCGTCAGACGCAACGCTTCTATGCGGTCGTGATGGCCGGCGCCATCTGTTGCACCGCCACGTTGGTACGTTACGAGGGATGGTTCCTGATTCCGTTTGCCGCGGTGTTCTTTTTTTTTACCGCACGCGGACGGCGGCTCAAGGCGGCTGCCGTGTTCGGCTGCACCGCATCCCTGGGCCCATTGCTTTGGCTGGCACATAACGGGTACTACTACAGCAATTTCCTGGAGTTCTACAATGGTCCCTATTCTGCCAAAGCGATCTATCAGCGCGCACTGGACGGCGGCATGGCGCGATACCCTGGGGATCACGATTGGACAAAGGCCTGGCTATACTTTTGGTCGGCCGCGCAACTGTGCCTCGGCCGGCCGCTGTTCTGGTTGGGGTTAGCCGGAGTTGTGGCCGCTCTGTTCAAAAGGGCGTGGTGGGCACTCGCGTTGCTGGCGCTGCCACCCCTGTTTTATGTGTTAAGCCTCTACTCCTCCAGCACGCCGATTTTCGTCCCTCACCTCTGGCCGAACAGCTACTACAACACGCGCTATGGACTGGCGGCTTTCCCTTTCGCCTGCCTGGCTGCGGCCGCTATTGTGGGGATGGCTCCCGTGCGGGCTCGCAAAATCGTAGCTGCCGCTGTGGTACTGGTATCCGTCTCGCCCTGGTTGATGCGGCCCGAAGCCGGCGGATGGGTATGCTGGAAGGAGTCGCAGGTCAATTCAGAAGCGCGGCGGGCGTGGACGCACGAGGCAGCCGCATTTTTCGAAGCCAATTATCGTCCTGGAGACGGAATTTTTGTGAGCTTTGGAGATTTGACCGGTATCTTCGCCGAGGCTGGCATCCCGCTTCGCGAAACGTTGCACGATGGCAATGGGCCGCTTTGGCTGGCCGCTACAAAACGTCCCGACCTGTTCGGCTGGCAGCAGTGGGCTGTTGCGATTTCCGGTGATGTTGTATCGAATGCCATTCAGAGGGTGCCGCCCGGCCGCGTAAGCTACGTTCGCGTAAAGACGATCAAGGTAAAGGGCGCGCCGGCCATCGAAATCTACAGGCGTGCAAAAGATAGGGGGGAAGCTGCGGTAACAGTAAGGCCATGAGGATTCCATTCACCAAGGCGCATGGCGCCCGGAACGATTTTCTGCTCACCTGGGCGCAGGAGGCGCCCTTTGAAAACTTCTCGATAGCCGCCCGCGCTCTCTGTGACCGGCATTCGGGCGTAGGTGCGGACGGCTGGATCATCGTCAACGGGCCGGAGGGAAGATCGCCCGAATACCATGCCTCCATCCGCCTGTTCAATTCCGACGGCAGCGCGGCGGAGATCTCCGGCAACGGAACACGTTGTGCGGCAGCATTCCTGATCGATTCCGGCCTGGAAGCGGAAGAGATTTGTATTCGGACGGGCGCCGGGCTGAAATATCTCAGGCTAATTGAGAAGACCGGCTTCCGATTTGTACTTGAAATGAAGATGGGGATTCCACGCTACCGCGACGAAGACATCCGTTTCACGTTGCCTCTGGCGTCCGGGTCGCAGGAGGTCACAATTCTGGATGTCGGCAATCCGCAGTGCGCCGTCCTGGTGGAAGATCTCAACACAATAGACTGGCGCCGGCTCGGCGCCGAGCTCGAGCACCATCCCCATTTTCCGAACCGCACCAATGTTTCGTTCATCCAGAGGCTGGACGAACACACGATCGAAGCAAGGTTCTATGAAAGGGGGGCTGGGGAGACAGAGAGTTCTGGTACCGGATCTGCCGGCGCGGCCGCGGCTGCTATACTGCGAAATGCCGTCAAGAGTCCGGTGCGCGTCCTCACCCCTGGAGGGCCGCTGGAAGTTTCCTGGGACGGGGAACTCCGAATGGTTGGCCCCGCTGAAATCGTTGCGGGCGGGGAATTCTATTTTTGAGGAACCAGTCAGAATGGATGACGCATCACTACAAACGGGAACCGTTGCCTCCGTGCTGGAGGAGAAGATCCGCAACCGCACCGCTCGTGCCGGTATCGTAGGCCTCGGCTATGTCGGGCTGCCCCTTGCGGTGGAATTCGGAAAGGCCGGCTTCCATGTCACCGGGATCGATGTTCAGGAATCGAAGGTGAGCCGCCTGAACGCGGGGGAGTCATACATTCAGGACGTTCCGGGCGAATCCGTCCGTTCGCTCCTGAACGATGGCAAGCTGCGAGCTACCACGGATTTCTCCATCATCGCGGAACTGGACACGATAAACATCTGCGTTCCCACGCCGCTGCGGAAAACAAAAGATCCGGACATGAGCTATATCGTGTCAGCCTGCCAGGAGATTAGGAAGTACATGCATCCGGGCATGCTGGTGATCCTGGAATCCACCACTTATCCGGGCACGACGGACGAGGTTGTTCTTCCCGTCTTGGAGCGGGAAGACCTGCGCGTGGGGAAAGATTTTTATCTTTGTTTTTCGCCCGAGCGTGTGGACCCGGGGAATCCCACATACCAGACCTCCAACATACCGAAAGTGGTCGGCGGCGTCACCAGAAACTGCACCGAAATGGGGGCTCTGTTTTATCAACAGGCGCTACAAACGGTTGTGCCGGTCAGTTCCACTCACGTTGCCGAGATGGTGAAGCTGCTCGAAAACACCTTCCGGATGATCAACATCGGCCTGGTGAATGAAATCGCGCTGATGTGCGACCGCATGGGCATCAATGTCTGGGAGGTGATAGACGCCGCGGCTACAAAGCCATTCGGATTCATGCCCTTCTATCCAGGTCCGGGACTGGGCGGTCACTGCATTCCCATCGATCCCTTTTACCTGTCTTGGAAAACGAAGCAGGCGGGAATTGAAGCGCGCTTCATCGAACTGGCCGGCTACATCAACGGTCAGATGCCGCAGTTCGTCGTGGATAAACTGCAGAATGTTTTGAACGATTACGCGAAACCGCTGAAAGGCTCCAGGATCCATGTGATGGGCGTGGCTTACAAGCGCGACATCGACGATGTCCGTGAATCGCCGGCCTTGGACATCATCCACCTGTTGCGCCGGCGCGGTTCGCTGGTATCCTACAGCGACCCGTATATACCGGTGTTGCAAGTGGACGGACAGAACTACCTATCACAAGATCCGGACGCGGCCGCGGCGGACGCGGATTGCGTGGTGATTGTTACCGATCATCGCAACGTCGATTACGCTTCCCTTGTAGAGAAGGCAAAGCTCATTCTGGATACACGAAACGCGCTGAAGCGGTTCACGTCTCCGAACATTGTCAGGCTTTAGGAAAACCGCTAGGTGGCGTGTGTTGCTTCGTTTCCGAACCGCAACCGCGAGGAAGCCGATGCGCAATCATTTCTGACGCCACGTTTAGAATCCCAGGCGCAGCCCGAGCCGGAACTCTCGCGAGCGCCCGAGCGCATCTGCCGTTGGCGCCGCCAGAATCCTCCCGGAACTCAAGCTGTTCGCATTCCCATTCGGGTTTCCGAAGTGCGGCGCTATGGTCAGGTTGAATATGCCGCCCGGAACCGCACGTTGAATTTTTCCGTCAACCGGAACTTGCGGAAGAGGCTCAGGTCCAGGTTGACGACTCCTGGCCCGCGCATGGCATTGCTCCTACATTGCCGAACCGGACTCCTGTCGGTGGCGCAAATGCCTTCGTGTCGAAGAACGTCCCGCCGTCACCGAGGTTGCCCAGCAAGGCGTCCCTTGTAGGCTCCCGATAGAGTGTTGATTCGGCCACCGGCCCAGTATGGCACTGGGCGCGCCAGCGGCCTCCGGGCGCCGAAGGTTCGTACATAGCGGCAAGCTGAAGGATATGCGGCCTGACGGCTCGGCCGAACCGTGTCCAGCCAAGCGTTCCATAGATCAAAACACGTGGGTAAGACCGTGCAGGTTTGCCCGATGCCCGCGATCTGTACCAGCGCGTCGCCGGCTCCGACGCCGCCACCGCAGGCAGGAGCCGCCCGCATGTCCCAGGCCGCAATCCCCCCGGACCAGCGCCGTCATCACGCGATATTGGCCCCAGATCTGGTGCTTCTCGTCTCTGTTCCAGTTGATCTTGGGATCCACGTTATTGCGATTGAACCGCTGCGTACCGAGGTTGAAGTGGTTGCTCAGGTCGCCGGACTGCTTAGGCAGCGGCGCCCAATCGAGCACCTGCTTCATCGGAGCATTTATCCGCGCTGCGGGAATGACGTTCAACCGGCCGCCGCTCGAACTTCTTAGGCTTGTCCATCAGCCCGGAGCGGTTTTCGTCCCAAGTAAATGCCCGCATTTCGTTGTTGGCAAGCATGGCGGGAGCACTGCCATGAAATTCATTGGTTTTAGCTATCCTTGGCCCTTACCCGTGACGAATTTCGGGTAGAGGAAATCTGCATCGGCGTGTTGAAATGTTCAAGGTGCAAAGGGCGCCGGTATTTTGAAATCTGGGATGGAGACCCCATTAGCCCAAGTTCGTCACCACAGGGACGAAACCCGGCCTAAGCCATTGAAAACAGGTTTAGGCGGTTACCGAGTCTACACTACATTCGCGATTGAGTTGGAGATGGCTTGGCAGGTTGACGCCAAG
>CAADGY010000289.1 GCA_900696665.1 uncultured Acidobacteriota bacterium | reverse complement strand
TCGTGAGCCAGTTGGAATTGATCCACGGATTCCAGTTGTTCACGGATCGGGAGAGCTTCGGATCGAGACCCATCCACCAGAAATCGATACGGTCGAAATTCGGCTTCAGAATGCGCCGGTCGACTTCGCTGTAGATCCGCTCGCGCAACAGAGATGAGATCTTTTCCAGTTGCGGACCCAGCAGGTATTCGGTCCAGGCGAGCAGGCTGGCAGTCTCCGCGGCGAACAGATCAACCACCGGTTCGCTCACGTCCGGCAGCCCGCGGCCCGCCTTCTGCATGCCCATGTGCGCCGGCACGCCCCACCAGGTTTCTTCGCAGGTGGTCCAGAGACCATTGACGATGTCGTCGAGGAACCTCCCGTCTCCATGCACGCATTCCGCGACCACCAGTTTTCGCAGGTTTCCACGCCGCCGATTCCGGACACCCTCGTAGTTCGAACGGTTGCCGTTGCGCGCAAATTCGAGGAACAGCGTCGCGGGCAGGGCAGGCCAACCGGTTCCAAGATGCTCTTCGCCGTCGGCCAGAAGCGCAGTCCTGACGTCTGGTGGAATCGACTGCCATCCGGTACGGTCTGATGCGGTGGGAAACGGACGCCACTGGTTGCGCGGCAGCAATGCGGCAGCAACTTTTTCGAGGGAGAAGCGCGAACCAAGCAGGCGGCGCTGCGGCGGAGCCTGCGCGGCAGCCGCGGCCGGTGTGGCAAGGAGTGCATTGGGAGCCGCCAACACGGTCCCGCTTTGGGCGACGAATCGCCTCCGGGTCGACTTTGGCATAAGTTTGTCCTCATTTATACCGTACCCGGAGTCGCTTGCAGCACACCACCTACTTGGCTGGGGATGCCTTGTCCGGTAGCGCGAAGGCTACATAGGTACCACCGGAAGGCGCGCCGGACTTGCCACCTCCTGCACCGATCACGATGTATTGCTTTCCCGCCACTTCGTAAACCGCCGGTGTTGCATTGCCGCCGGCGGGCAATGTGGTTTCCCAAAGCAGCTTGCCTGTGGCTTTATCGAATGCACGAAATTTGCGGTCATGGTTCGTGGCGCCGATGAAGAGCAACCCTCCCGCGGTTACGACCGGACCCCCATAGTTTTCTGTTCCGGTATTGGGCAGGCCCTTTGCGGCAAGCTCCGGGAATTCTCCAAGCGGGATTTTCCATGTGATCTCGCCGGTGTTTAGATTGATTGCATTCAGGGTGCCCCACGGAGGCTCGACAGCCGGGTAGCCATCGGGGTCCAGAAACTTGTTATACCCATCGTGGGTGTACTTTAAATAGATTGGCGATGCCGTGCTCTTTTCCGCCAAGACGGCCACGTCTTCCCCATGAGCCAGGTAGCGGGTAATGGCCTGTATGCCGTCGTTTTTCAGGTGTGCAAACGCGGGCATACGCCCGATACCCGTGCGGATCAGCGCGCTGAGATCGGAATCGGTGTACTTATCACCGATATTCACAAGGCTGGGAAACTCCGGCGGTGTACCGCGAAGATCCGCGCGATGGCAGCTTGCGCAATTGCCCATGTACAGCTTGCGTCCGCTGACGGTTCCCTTGGATGGAGGCCGTTCCACCAGCCTCAAGATCCACGGCATCTCGTTGGAGTTCACATAGAGAAGACCCGTATCGGGATCGAAAGCGGACCCGCCCCATTCCGCTCCACCGTCGAAGCCCGGAAAAATCACCGTGCCCTCTTTTCCGGGTGGGATGAACTGGCCCGCGCTCTTCACCTTTCGAAGCTGTTCCAGCACTGCTTTCCGCGCTTCCGGTGTCCGCCGCGTCACCATATCCCTGGTGAAGATCTGGCGTGCAAACGCCGGCGGTTTCAACGGAATGGGCTGTGTTTTCGCCAGAACCTCACCCTCGATGTCCGAGCCGGGAAACTCACGATACTCGATGGGAAACAGCGGTTCACCGGTTTCCCGTTCGAACACGAACACGTGCCCGGATTTGGTGGTTTGTGCCACGGCGTCGATCAAGCGGTCACCGCGCCGGACCCGCACCAGACTGGGAGGCGAAGGCAGGTCGCGGTCCCACACGTCGTGCTTCACCATCTGGAAGTGCCACACACGCTCGCCGGTGGCGGCCTTAAGAGCAATAAGCGAGTTCGCGAACAGATTGTCTCCAACGCGATTCGAGCCGTAGAAGTCGAATGCCGCCGAACCGGTCGGCACGAACACCAGACCGCGCTTCTCGTCCAGGCTCATGCCGGCCCAGCTATTGGCGGCGCCAATATACTTCCAAGCCTCCTTGGGCCAGGTGTCGTATCCGAATTCGCCGGGATGGGGAATGGTATGAAAGCGCCAGCGCAGCTTGCCGCTTCGCACGTCGAAGGCTCGGATGTCACCTGGCGCGGCTGGTAATCCCTCGCTGAGCAGGCTCCCGAGGATGATCAAGTCCTTGTAGATGATTCCCGGCGTGCTGGCCGACATGCTTGTCCCCGGCGCCTCCCGTCCAAGATTGCGCCGCAAATCGACCCGGCCCTCTGCTCCGAACGAGGAGATTAGTCTGCCGGTCCCGGCGTTGAGGGCGTACAGGAAATGCCTGTGGACGACGAAAATCCGCCGGTCGTTGCCATCGGCCCAATACGTCACGCCGCGGTTGCGCGACTTGTTCGTAACCTTCCGGCCCTCGTTGGGATCGAAGCTCCACAGCAGTTTGCCGCTGGACGCATCGAGCGCCAATACGCGAAGCTTGGGACTGGTGGCATACAGGACACCATCAACGACAATAGGATTACATTGCATCTCGGAGCCCTTGAAGGCGTCACCGGTGTCGAATGTCCAGGCGCGTTGAAGCTGGTGAACATTATTGCGATTCACCTGGACGAGTGTCGAATAGCGGATGCTCTCCGGCCCGCCCCCATACACAGCCCAGCCGCGATATCGGGCTCGGGATAAATCGAGCCCCTCACCGGGCCCGGAGGCCGGCATTGCGCCAGCCACCATCAGCAAAAAAGGAAGTAATCTCTTCATTTGCGGTTCAAGCGACAAGGTAGATTTCCCAGTCATTCTAGCCTCTTGACACACTGGATGCTTAAGGCGACCATGTTAACAGCAGTATCAAAAAGGAGGAGGCCGGAAATGGGTAACGCGGCGGATTCCAGCATCCGAGCCGACACTGAGCCTTCTGCCGCTCTGCTGGTTACCGAGAATTCGGAAGATATCAAGTTTTTCCAGCGGACCTTCCGTTCATGGAAGTGGCAGATTCACACAGCTCGGAATTGCCGGGATGCCGGTGTTCTGCTTCGGCGGGAACCCGTGGCCGTTATCATCACCGAGGCGCATCTTACGGACGGCTGCTGGAAGGACCTGCGCGATCGGGCGGACCTGGTTCCCGATTCGCCGCTGGTGATCGTGACATCCCTGAACGCGGACGACCAGCTTTGGGCGGAAGTTCTGAACGAGGGCGGCTATGACGTGCTGGCTAAACCGTTTGAGCAGTCGGAAGTGATCCGGGTCGTCAGCCTTGCCTGGCTGCACTGGCGTCATAAACACCAGGAGATTCACCGATCTGCAACCTCTTCCTCCGATACCCGTACTCCTGCGACTGACATTACTCCTCCGGCACGCCTGCGATGGACCGGCCGGTAACGTAAACGGCGCATGGGGAAACCATACCGTCTAAGATACGAGTATGGTGTCCCATTCCCTTGCTCTCGGTCTTTGTCTTGCGGCCGGTCTCGCGGCGCAAACCGCCGACCTCATCTACTTCAACGGCCGCATCGCCACGTTGTGGGAGGCGAAACCGCGTGCGGCGGCGGTGGCGGTCCGCGGCGGCCGGTTTCTGGCCGTAGGGTCGAACGAGGAGGTGCTGAAAACCGCCAGTGCCGGCACGAAGAAGATTGACTTGAAGGGAGCGCCGGTTCTGCCCGGCATCATCGAGACACACACTCACCCGATTAGTGCCGCACTCGCGGAGAAGGACGGCCCCGTGCCGGTGATGCGCTCCATCCCGGAGATTCAGGAGTACATCCGAAAACAGGCTGCCACGGCCGCCGCCGGCAAGCTTATTTTCGTTCCGAAAGTATATTCGACGCGGCTCAAAGAACGGCGCTATCCGGACCGTTATGAATTGGACGCGGCGGCGCCCGGCCGGCTGGCGATGGCCGATAACGGCTACGCGTCGGTGCTGAATTCGGCGCTGCTCAAGAAACTCGGCATCACGCGCGACACGCCCCAGCCCTCGAACGGCAAGATTATCAAAGATGCGAAGGGCGAGCCGACCGGCCTGGTGCTGGGTGCGTCCGATCTCTTGGGAAAGCTGCGGGCGACCCGGGCGCCATCGCATGCTGATCGGCTGTGGGCGATTCGCGAAATGCAGAAGGCCTATAACGCTGTCGGCATCACCAGCACGTTCGATCGCGGACAGGGGCCGGATGGTTTTCGCGCATACCAGGAGCTTCAGCGGAAAGGCGAACTCACGGTACGCACCACCGTTACTTACCTGCTTGGAGCGCGCGGCACGCCGGAACAGGTCCGCCGCGAAATGCAGCAGATTCCCTTCGTGACGGGCTATGGAGACGAGTGGCTTCGCGTCGGCCCGATCAAAACGATTGTGGATGGCGGAATTCTGATCGGAACGGCGTTCCTGCGCGAGCCTTACGGAGACAACACGCAGATCTACGGATATGTAGAGGACGACTATCGCGGCGTGCTGGCTGTGCCGAAAGAGAACCTGTTCGAGATGGCGCGCGTGGCGAATGAACTGGGATGGCAGATGACCTCTCACACCACTGGAGGTGGAGCCACCGACCTTCTGCTGGATGCCTATGAGGCCGCCGATCGTGAAAAGCCGATCAAAGGACGGCGGTTCACCATCACGCACGTTAACTTCCCTAACGACCAGGCGATAGCCCGGGCGAAGAAGCTGGGCGTAGCTTTCGATTGCCAGCCCGCATGGCTTCATCTGGACGGTCCCGCCATCAAAGACGTCTTCGGCCCCGAGCGTATGAAGCATTTCATCCCGCTGCGCTCCATCATCGATGGAGGATTGATTGTAGGTGGTGGATCAGACCACATGATCCGTTTCGATGCCCGGAACGCAATCAACCCCTATCACCCCTTCTTTGGAATGTGGATGGCCATTACGCGCAAGACGGTGGACGGAAACGTGTTGAATCCGGAGCAGCGCATCACTCGTCAGGAAGCGTTGAATATGTGGACGGTCAACGGAGCCTATATGGGCTTCGACGAAAAGGATAAGGGCTCCATCCAACCGGGCATGCTCGCCGATTTCGTGGTCACTACGAAGGATTACTTCACTTGCCCGGAAGACGAGATAAAGGACATCGAAGCGGCAATCACTGTGGTAGGCGGCAAGGTGGTGCATCGGAGAGCCGGCTGGTAGGGCCCGTTGCCGCGGTATCCTGCAATTGTGACCAGCCGCCATCGCACGGGGCGCCGCGTCGCCCTGCTGGGGATGCTCGTCAGCGGCTGCCTGGCCGCCGCTAAAATCATTATCGGCCTGATGGCGAACTCAACCTCTGTTTTCGCCGACGGCATTGAATCCGCGGCGGATGTGGTGGCATCGGGCATCGTGCTTTTCGGAATCACGCTGGCCGCCAAGCCGCCTGACGAGAATCATCCTTACGGGCACGGCAGGTTCGAGACGCTGACGGGTCTTGGCGTGGGTATGATCCTGGCGGTCATGGGCGCCGCGATCTCGTTCCGCTCGCTCATGAAAGTCGATGAAGTGCGTCCCGCGCCGGCGCTGTACGCCATTTGGCCCCTGCTGGTTTCCATTGCCACGAAGACGATTCTCTCCGCCGTGAAGTCTCACTATGGGCGCAAGATCCACAGCGAGGCACTGCGGGCGGATGCCGCCAACGACAGCGTCGATATTCTGTCGGGCTCGGTTGCCCTGGTCGCCCTGGGCATGACGCTGTACGATCCATCGCGCTTCCTCGCGGCTGATCATTATGGCGGGTTCCTTGTAGGACTGATCGTCATATTTCTCGGTCTGCGCGTAGTGCGGGATACCTCCATGCAACTCATGGACACGATGCCCGACGAGGAGACGATGAGACGCATCCGGGAGGTTGCCCAATCGGTTCCGGGAGCGCTGGCCATCGAGAAATGCTTCGCCCGGAAAACAGGATTCCAGTATCACGTTGATTTGCACCTCGAGGTGGCCCCGGAGCTTTCGGTTCGCGAGTCGCACGAAATTGCCACGGAGGTCCGCGTCCGCATCAAGGAACAACTCGATTGGGTTGCCGACGTGCTGGTACACGTCGAACCGTATGGCGTGGAGACGGTCTGGCCGCCCGCGCCGGCTTCGCCACCGTCACAGAAAACCGCCCGGTAAAGGCGGAATCCTCACGATTACCGCACCGTCTACAGATATAGCGTTTACGGTGCGGCACTCTACTGTGGTTGGCCGTGGGTCCCGCCTTCCATATTCCAACGTGGACCGGCAACATTCTTCGAGAACTGCGCTCGACGTTGTTGCGAATGGGAAATACCGAAGCGTAAGCCCGGCGCCGGATCACCTCGAAGGGACCGCCGCATGTTGGCCGCGGGCCGCGTGTTGCGGGGCCAAAACCTTTGTGACGCCGCTGCTAGACTGAGATTTGAGGGCGATTTTGCACTCTCACACACACCATCAATATTCCGGTTCCACCGGGCGCTACCTGAAATGGTCGCTCGTCCTCACCACGGTTTATGTGGTGGTTGAAGTCTTCGCCGGCGTGGCTGCGCACAGCCTTGCACTGATCGCGGACGCGGGCCACAATATCACCGACGCCCTGGCTCTGGGCATCGCCGCACTCGGATATCACTTGCAAGGTAAACCGGCGGATAGCACCAAGACGTGGGGCTACCATCGCGCTGGAGTGCTGGCAGCATTCGTCAATGCGGGCACGCTGGTATTGCTGTCGGCCTACATCTTCTACGAGAGTTATCAGCGGCTGCGGAATCCGGAACCCGTCGGTGAGTTCACCATGATCGTGGTGGCTGCGACCGGACTGGTTCTTAATCTCCTGATCATGCACTGGATGCGCGCGGAGAAGGAGCACGATCTCAATATCCGCGCAGCGTTCCTTCACATGCTGGGCGACGCCCTCGGCTCCGTCGCTATCATCGTTGGAGCCGTGACCATTCGCTACACCGGATGGCTCCGGATCGATCCAATCCTGTCTATCCTGATTGGCGGCCTTATCATCTGGAGTGCATGGGACGTCTTCAAGGAATCCATGAATATCCTGCTCGAAGGTCTGCCCCGAGGTGTCGAATTGAGTGCGGTGGCCTCGGCCATGAAGCAGGTGGATGGAGTGATTGACGTCCACGACCTCCATATCTGGAGCCTGGGCTCATCCGCGCATGCTCTGAGCAGTCACGTTGTGATTGCGGACCTGCCGCCTTCCGAGAGCGACCGGACGCTGCGGTCCATCAACGATGTGCTGGCGGCGAAGTTCCACATCAATCACACCACGATTCAGTTCGAGCACGTCGAGTGCTCGGTATCGAAGACGGGCTGTTCGATACCGGTGCGCTACGAAGAACACCGGCACTGAACCATAATTAGAGCATTGGAGAACAACAGATGAGGCCACTCTCGCGAGGCTTTTTGCTTGCCGCCATGTCCGCCGCCGTGCTTTCCCCGGCCGCCCCCGCCGTCCCTACGGTGGCAGAGGCGCAGGCGTTTATGGAAAAGGTGGAGTCCACCATGATGCGCCTTTCCGAAGAAGCCGGGCGCGCTTCGTGGGTGCAGGCGACCTACATCACATACGACACGGAGATTCTGGCGGCACAGGCAACCGAAAAGTCGATCTCGGCCAACGTCGCCTTCGCAAAAGAAGCAAAGCGCTTCGACGGTTTGAAGATGCCCGCCGATCTGGCACGAAAATTCAAGCTGTTGAAAACTTCCTTCACATTGCCTACTCCCGCCGGCCCGGCGTTATCGGAGGAGCTGACAAAGATTGTTACGGGTATGGAGAGCGTTTACGGGAAGGGCAAGTACTGCCCGCCGGACGCGGAGAGCGATCCCGGCAAGTGCATCGACCTCCAGGAAATTACTCGCATCATGGCGAACAGCCGGGATGCGAAGCAGTTGCTCGATGTGTGGACCGGGTGGCGGACGATCTCGCCGCCGATGCGCAAGGACTATCAGCGGTTCGTCGAGTTGAGCAATCTGGGCGCGCGTGAGCTCGGATTCGCTGATACGGGCGCGATGTGGCGATCCAAATACGACATGCCGCCCGACGCGTTCGCGCGGGAACTCGATCGCCTGTGGGAGCAGGTCAGACCCCTTTACGTTTCGCTCCACGCTTATGTGCGCAACCGGCTGCGCGAAAAATATGGCGACTCTGTTGTTCCAGCCAGAGGACCGATCCCAGCTCATTTGCTGGGCAATCCGTGGGCGCAATCGTGGGACAACATCTATCCTCTGGTGGCGCCGAAGGATGGTGATCCGGGATATGACCTTACGGAGATTTTGAAGAGCCGGAACACCGATCCGTTACAGATGGTTCGCTATGGGGAGAGGTTCTTCACTTCGCTCGGTTTCGCTCCGCTCCCCAAAACCTTTTGGGAGCGTTCGCTCTTTACAAAACCTCAGGATCGCGAAGTGGTGTGCCATGCAAGCGCCTGGGACGTCGATAATGTAGACGATCTCCGCATCAAGATGTGCATCGAGATCAACGAAGAGGATTTCGCCACCATCCATCACGAACTGGGACACAACTTCTATCAACGCGCGTACAACCGGCAGCCGTTCCTGTTCCGCGACAGCGCTAATGACGGATTTCATGAAGCCGTGGGCGATACTGTATCGCTCTCCGTCACTCCGGAATACCTGAAGAAGATCGGGTTGTTGAAAGACGTGCCGCCCGCATCGAAGGACATCGGGCTTCTTCTGAGGCGCGCTCTCGAGAAGGTTGCGTTCCTTCCTTTTGGATTGCTGATTGACCAGTGGCGCTGGAAGGTATTCAACGGAGAGATCACGCCGGATCGCTACAACCAGTCATGGTGGGAGTTGCGGCGGAAGTACCAGGGTGTGGCCGCACCCGTTGCGCGGAGCGAGCAGGATTTCGACCCGGGCGCAAAGTACCACGTGCCGGCCAACGTGCCATACACACGCTACTTTCTGGCGCATATCCTCCAGTTCCAGTTCCACCGGGCGCTGGCTCAGGCCGCCGGATGCAAGGACCCGCTGCACCGCTGCTCGATCTATGCGAACGGGGAAGCGGGAAAGCGTTTACGCGATATGCTCGCCATGGGACTAAGCCGCCCCTGGCCGGAGGCTTTGGAAGCTCTGACGGGCCAGAAGCAGATGGATGCCACGGCGATTATGGACTATTTCGCTCCGCTCAAGAAATGGCTGGATGAGCAGAACGCCGGCAAACCGGTGGGCTGGTAGCGTTCGTGATTACCGCGCTAGTTCAGTGAAGCGCTGGTAGGGGATCTGCCATTCCTCGCTGTTGCGGGGCTGAAATTCGGCAAGTTCAAACGACTGGGCGACGCATTCCCGGGCTTCGGCGAGTCCGGAAAGTCGGCCCGCACCCATCGCCTGCACCAGGATGTTGCCGGCCGCCGTGGCTTCCGACGGGCCCGCGACCACACGCCTGCCGGTCGCGCCGGCGACAAACTGGTTCAGCACACGGTTGCGCGAGCCGCCTCCGACGATGTGAATGGTGGAGAACGTGCGCCCCAGCAGGGACTCGATGCTTTCGAGCACCTGCCTGTATCGCAGCGCCAGGCTCTCCAGGATGATACGGCAGAAGGTGCCGGGTTCCTCGGGCGCTTTCTGTCCCTTTTCCGTGCAATAGGCCACGATCTTTTCAGGCATGCGGCCCGGCTCCAGGAACGCGTCTGGATCGATTACGGCGGCAAAGGGCGGCGCAGCGGCGGCCATCTTCGCCAACTCGTCGTAGGTATATTGCTTTCCCTCGGCCGCCCACGCGCGCCGGCACTCCTGCACCAGCCACATGCCGGCGATATTTTTGAGCAGCCGAATCCTGCCCTCGGCGCCCACTTCGTTCGTCAGGTTCAGTTCGAGCGAACGGGCATTCACAACCGGCGCGCCGAGCTCGACGCCCATCAGCGACCATGTGCCGGAACTGATGTAGCACCAGTCCGAACCTTTGCCCGGCGCCGCCGCGACCGCGGAAGCCGTGTCATGTCCGGCTGTGGCGTACACCGTGAAGTCTCCCGTGCCGCAGCTATCGGCCAGATCCGGAAGGACCGGACCCAGTGCCGTGCCAGGGGGAACAATCTCCGGAAGGATGTCCGCGCAAATACCGAGCCGGTCGAACAGAGGAACGGCCCAGCCCTTTTCAACGGGATTGTAGAACTGCGAAGTGCTCGCGATAGTAAGTTCGGCTTTCTGAATGCCCGTCAGCCAGTAGTTGAACAGGTCCGGCATGAACAACAGCTTCGCCGCCACCCGCAGTGCGGGCGCGCCGGCCAGCTTCATCGCGTGTAGCTGGCACAGGGAATTGAACTGCATGAACTGAATGCCGGTTTGAGCGAAGATCTCCTCGCGCGGAACGGCAGCGAAGGTTTTCTCCAGCATGCCGTTGTTTCGTGAATCACGATAGTGGCGCGGATTATCCACTAGCGCGCCGTCGCGGCCGAGGAGTCCGAAATCGACGCCCCAGGTGTCGACGCCTATCCCGTCGAGCACGAGCCTGCGTTTGCGCCCGGCGATGCGTAAACCTTCCTGCATCTCGTGAAACAGACGCAGCGTATCCCAGTAGAGTCCGGTAGGGAGCCGTACCGGCGTGTTCGGAAAGCGGTGCAATTCCTCGAGTGTAAGGCGGCCTTCAGCGAGGGTTCCAAGGATCGCTCGTCCGCTCTCCGCACCGAGGTCAAACGCGAGATAGTTTTGCATGGGCAAGGGGCAGAGTGAGTAGTATATCGCTCATTACATCACCTTGCGGAAAGCACGGGCCGGAGTGAATTGCCCTGCGTATCGATGGTGACTTTGCCGAGAACGATTTTTTTACTGCTAGCTCCCGGCGCAGGGCGCTCCCAGGGAACACATCCGTCGCAGTCATACGCTGAACCGGCGCCGGAAACGTGGAAAGAACTTGTGATTTTTTTGTGGTATAGCTTTGGTCAAGTATGAATCGACGTCAACTGCTCACAGCATCGCTGGCGGCTGCCGCCGCCCGTCCCACACCCGCCGCGGAATGGAAACACGACTGGCATTTGCGTTACGCGCCCCGTATCGGTTTTGTTCCCGAGACACCGATTCCACGCCAGCTTGAAATCTATGCCGATTACGGCTTCCGCGCGTTCGAATACAACGGCCTGCCGCAGCATTCGAATGCCGAGATCCAGACGTTCCGCAAAAAGATGGACGAATTGAAGATGAGCATGGGCGTATTCGTCGTCAATTCGGGCGGATGGAAAGGCGACGCCATGGTTGATCCCCGGTTCCACGCGAAGTTCCTGGCGGACGTCAAGCGGGCGGTTGAAATCCATAACATTATCGGCAACGAAGCCGCCACCGTCACTTCCGGTCTTGCTTCCAAATCCCTGTCGCACGAGCAGCAGACGAAGAACTGCATTGAAGTGCTGAAACGCGCCGCGGATATCGTCGAAAAAACCAAAATGCTATTGGTGCTGGAACCTTTGAACATCCGCGTGGACCATGCCGGATACTTCGTCGTATTCTCCGAGCACGCCCACCAGATCATCAGCGGCGTCAATCACCCGAACGTGCGGATTCTCTTCGACATCTATCACCAGCAGATTTCCGAAGGCAACATTATCAACCACATTCACAAATACTGGGACTGGATCGGCTATTTTCAAGTGGGCGACGTGCCGGGCCGCCGGGAGCCGTTTACCGGGGAAGTCAACTGGACCAACGTGTTCAAAGCCATTTATGAGAAGGGCTACAAAGGTATCCTCGGCATGGAGCATGGACTGAGCGTCCGCGGCATGGCGGGCGTAAAGAAATGTTTCGAAGCTTATCGAAAGGCGGACACCTGGACCTGAACGGGCTCGCATCGAGTTCCGGGCGGTGAATCAATCCCGCCGCCACCTTGCGCTGCCGCCCAGGAGCCCGAGGTCGAAAAGTACCGCGAGAATCAGAATGACCAGGTATACCCCTGTAATCGCTCCTGCGACGTTGATAGCCCAGGCGTAGACCAGTGTTGTCAAAGGAAGAAAGACAAACCCGAGAAGCGGCCATAGCAGCGAATCGGGGAATGCTTTTTGAATGTAGTTTGTCAGGAAGAACACCAGCACGAGAGCCACACGGGGGAAAAGCAGGGCGAGCAACGCGATGACGCAAGGCATGGTTGCATTATGCAACGCCGCGTCCACAAGGGGAACCAGCGGACGCTATGCTGTAAGGTTAGTTTGAGGGAAGGTCATGAAACATCCCATATCCGGTGTAAACATGCAGTTGCTGGCTATTGGCGCCGTTCTCGGTACTGGCGCGTTGTTGATTTCGGGTGGAGGCTGGGCACAGGCCCAGGAGAACAAGAAACGGACCGCTCCCATCGGCTATGACGACACTCCGTTTCTGCCGGGCCAGAAGTGGCGTGTGCACGACATCAAACGGCCACGTCCGCGTGTTGTGACGCCGGCTGCGGACGACTGCCGCCACCAACCGCCTTCCGACGCGATTGTTCTGTTCGATGGAAAGGACCTGTCGAAGTGGTACGCGCGCGGCCGCGGAGCGGACCGCGGCAAGATGATCAAGCCCGGCTGGAAGGTGCAGGACGGTTACATGGAGATTGCTGGTAGCACGGGCGATCTGATCAGCAAAGAAAAGTTCGGCGACGCGCAGTTTCACATCGAATGGGCCACTCCGGCGGAAATCGACGGCACCAGCCAGTGGCGAGGCAACAGCGGCGTGGTGATCATGGGTAACTATGAAATCCAGGTGCTCGACTCTTACGACAACCCCACTTATGCCGATGGCCAGGCTGCTTCCCTCTACGGGCAATGGCCGCCGCTGGTAAATGCTTCCCGCAAGCCCGGAGAATGGCAGACGTTCGACATCATCTTCGAAGCGCCCGTTTTTGAAGGCGGCAAGCTCGTGAAACCGGCGTATGCCACGGTGTTTCACAACGGCGTGCTGGTGCATCACCGGCAGCAATTCATCGGCCGGATGGCGCATCGCATCGTGCGTCCTTATGCTCCACATGGCGCCGAGGAACCGCTTGTCTTACAGGACCACGATACGAAAGTGAGATACCGCAATATCTGGGTGCGCAGGCTCACCGGCTACGATCAGCCCTGACGGGCGACGCCCGCGGGCCTCAAGCTTTGCGCGCTTCTTCGAGAAAGAACTGCCGCAGCCGGCGCGAGGCAAGGATCTCGTCGCCGTCTTTCATACAGCGCGTCTGAAATGTTCCTCCCTCATCGTCCTCGTAATAGAGGATGCGCGGCTCACCGCTCATCAGTTTCCGGAACGCTTCCTTTCCGGTAAGAGGAATGATGTTGCGATCCCAGGTAAGGCGCATCTCGCCGAACCCCGAGCCGTTGATCCGGTACTCGGCCTTGACGCCGGGCACGTCTTTTAACTGATCGGTCATGAAACGGGCTTTCCTGTTCCAGGTTTCCATCACCGTTTCGTGATCGAGATCGACGTAGCGGTTCAGCGCGGCAATCAGGCCTACGATCTCCTCTTTCCCCACCTTCATTCCGCGCCCGATATTTGCATTGGGCGAATGGTTTAATGCGGCGGCCTCAATGAGATCTTTACGGCCGGCGAGAATACCCGTCGATTGAGGCCCGAGCAACCCTTTACCTCCACTGATGACGGTGAGGTCCGCGCCCATCGCCGTATAGTGCGTCAGGCTGGATACCGGCGGCAATTCCGACGCGGCGTCGATGAGCACGGGTATGCCGGCTTTCCTGCCGATGCTGATCAGTTCTACGAGCGGCATGATGCCGGGGCGCCGTGAGCGTTCCGTGCTGCCCAACCCCGCCAGCATCGCTGTCTTGCCGCTAATAGCGTTCGTAAGCTGATCTCTATTCTCCACCTCGATGATCGTCATGCCGGCGGCGCGGTAGGCGCGGTCGTAAACCACCCGGTGGCCTTTCGGAATCAGGCATTCTTTCCGGTCCCATGCCGGGTGCGGCAGCGCCGCAATCTTCTCCGGGTCTGTACCGGTGAGGCAGGCGGCCGCACCCAGCAGCATCGCGGAAAAGGAACCGGCTGTCACAAGCGCGGCCTCGGTCTTCATTACTTCCGCAATCCGGCGGCCGGCCGCTGCATTCAGTTCATACATGTCGACGAACTGATCGTTTGCCTCCTCCATGGCCCGTAGGACTTCCGGAGGCATCAGCGAGCCGCCATAGATCGTCGTGTGTCCCCGGCAGGAGAGCAGCGGACGCACGCCAAGCAATCGCGTGTAAATACTTTCGTGGTACAGCGGTTTGGACTCCCCGCGTGTAAGCGGCGCTAGTGCCGCCGCCGCGCCGGTGCCGAACAGGTCTCGCCGGCTAAGCAGGCGTTTGAGGAAATTCGTCATTGTATCGCCTCCCGATGGGAGTGAGTATACCGGAAGCGTACACCATCCGGCGCCGTTACCATATCTTTATGTGGAGGCTTGCCGGTTCCATCATCCTTCTCAGTTCCACCTTCGCGCTCCTGCGGGCGGAGGTTCGAAAGCTGACTCTGAAACAGACCGTCGGGATTGCGATGAAACAGAATCCCGATATCGTGAGCGCGCGGCTCGATGAGCAACAGGCGGAACAGGCTGTTCGAATTGCGAAGGACCCTTTCATCCCGAAAGTTTTTGTAGGTAGCGGGGCTGCTTACAGCTATGGCTATCCGATGAGCATTGAAGGTTCGGCGCCATCGGTGTTTCAGGCACGGGCGGTTGCATCCATCTTTAACCGCCCGCTGAGCTACCAGGTGGCGCAAGCAAAAGAAGACGCGCGCGGCCGCGCCCTGGATGCGGCCAGCCGCAGTGAAGAGATCGCCCTGCGCACTGCTTCGCTGTTCCTCGATGCGGAAAGGGCGGCTCGCGCGGCGGATATCGCCTGGCGGCAGGTGGAAAGTGCGCGTAAGGTGGCCGAAGAGACCGCTGTGCGTGTCAGGGAGGGACGGGAACTCGCCGTCGAAGCGCGCCGCGCCGAATTGAATGTTGCCGTAGCCAGGCAGCACGCGCAGGAACTGGAGGGGCAGCAGGAGTATGCGCAACGTTCTCTGTCCGTCGTCTTAGGTTTCGATCCTCAGGACCAGATCGAACCCGCTAAAGACGAAAGGGCCCTGCCGGAACTGCCTGCTTCCGAAGAGTCCGCGGCGAAAATCGCCCTCGAAAATAGCCGTGAGGTCAAGCGGCTCGAATCCTCTCTGCTCGCCAAGGGATATGAAGTCCGGGCTAACAAGGCAGCATGGCTGCCGACCGTGGACTTGGTGGCGCAATACGGCCTCTTCTCCAAATTTAACAACTACGAGGATTTCTTCCGGAAGTTTCAGCGGCACAATGGACAGATTGGAGTTTCCTTCCAGGTGCCCATCTATGCTGGCGCGGCTTCGGCAGCGCGGACCGCACAAGCGGAGCTGGAAGTCTCACGCATACGGGTGGAGGTCAACCGGACCCGCAGCCGTGTTGCGCTGGAGGCACGGCAGTCCTACCAGCAGCTCGAAAACGCGAAAACGGCCGCCGAAGTGGCACGGCTCGACCTGGAGGTCGCGCGGGAGCAGTTGTCAATTCTGCTGGCCCGCATGCAGGAAGGCCGCGTATCCATGAGGGACGTGGAAAATGCCCGCTACACAGAAAACGAAAAGTGGATCGCTTTTCTCAACGCCCAGTATGCCGTGGAGCGGGCCGCTTACGAACTCGCCTGGCGGACGGGCAGCCTGATGGGTCTACTCCTTTAAATATTGCGGGGGGGGTACCAGTGTACTGGGTGCGCATAACCCGCGGTCCATTGCGCACTTATGACCGGTATGGTGAAGTAGAGGGAGAACGGCAAAGGAAAATAGATGATGTCTCGGAAGCTGTTGTTGTGCTTGACCTTACTGTTAGCGTTCACAGCGTGCAATCGCGACCCCAAGGTTGTGAGCAAGAAGTATGTGGATAGCGGCAACAAATATTTTGAGAGGGGCAAGTATAAAGAAGCGGCCCTGATGTATCGCAATGCACTGAAGAAGGACGGCTTGAACGGTGAGGCTTACTACCGGCTGGGGTTGACCGATCTGCGAATGAGCCGGCCCGGCGAAGCTTCACGAGCCCTGCGCCGTGCTGTCGAGTTGCAGCCGGCGAACGTGGATGCGGCGGCGAGGCTGGCCGACATCTATTTAGCGGCATACCTTGCTCAACCGCAGCATCCGAGGGACTTGTTGGCGGAGGCGCAGCAGATTGCCGATCGCCTGCTGAAGCGGGATCCCAAACTGTTTGAGGGTTTGCGGCTGGCCGGCTACCTGGGGCTCGCCAGGCAGGACCTGCCGAAGGCCCTCGAATATTTCCGCCAAGCGCACGAGGTTAAGCCGTACCAGCCTGACGTCTCGCTGGCCATGATGCAGACGCTGAGCGCCAGCAACCAGTTTGATGAAGCCGAGAAGCTGGCCAAAACGGCGATTGAAAAGAACAAGGAAT
The DNA here is from genome assembly GCA_900696665.1 of uncultured Acidobacteriota bacterium. Taxonomy (GTDB): domain Bacteria; phylum Acidobacteriota; class Terriglobia; order Bryobacterales; family Bryobacteraceae; genus CAADGY01. Next base: position 19,646 of record CAADGY010000289.1, on the reverse strand, counting down.
ATCCCCAACTCTACGACGGTCTTTATCTGGAGTACCTGCGCCGGAACCGGCAGGCGGAGGCCGAGGAAATCCTGAAGCTGAAGATCCGGAACAACCCCACGTCAACGGAATCCCGTGTACAGCTAGCCGGCTTTTACGCGGCTACGAACCGGCGGCAGCAGATGTCGGAAACGCTGGATTCGGTGATCGCGAACCGCAAGACCCTTCCGAGAGCGCTTTCTACCGTGGGCGATTTTTATTACCGGATCGGTGAATTCGATCAGGCCATGAAGCTCTATCAGCAAGGTGTGGAATCGGAACCCGACCAGAAACTGACTTTCCAGAAGCGCATGATCGAGGTGTCGCTCCGCCAAGGCAAACGCGAGGAAGCGTCCAGGATCGTCAATGAGATTCTCACAGAGCGTCCGAACGAGCCGGACACGGTCGCCATACGCGCGGCGATGACGCTCGAAACCGGCAACCAGGACCAGATCCGGGAAGCCATCAAGGACATGGAATCCGTGGTGAAGTCGATTCCCCGGAATGCCATTTTGCGGTTCAATCTTGGGCGCGCCTATCTTGCCACCGGGCAGACGGAGCGGGCACGCCAGCAACTCGAAGACGCGGTCAAGATGGCGCCCACTTTTCTGCCGGGTAAACTCATTCTTGCGGAGCTCTATGTTCGTGTCCGCAACTATGCGTCAGCCCGCCAACTCGCCGACGAGGTGCTCGCCGTCAACCCGTACAGCACCCCGGCGCGGCTCATCCGTTCCGCCACTCTGATGGCTTCGGGCGACCGCGAGCGGGCGCGGACGGAGCTGTTGGACACGCTGAAACGGCAGCCTCAGTCCGTTGAAGCCCAGTTCCAGCTCGGCGTGCTCAACTATCAGGAAGGCCGTCTCAAAGACGCCGAGACAAGTTTTACACACGTCAGGCAGCAGGCGCCGGATAACCCCCGCGCGACGCTGGCGCTTGCGGAAACCTACCTCTCGCAGGGGCGCCCGCAGCAGGCCACGGAGTTGTTGACCGCCGAAGTGTCCAAACATCCCGAGGTGCGCGACCTGCGCATTGCACGCGCGAATATTGCAGCCGTCCGGGGCGAGTACGACGCGGCTATAGCCGAAATGAGCGATCTCGTGAAGCAGTATCCGCAGTCCGCCGACCTGTATTCCCGGCTCGGTGAATATTACCGGCGAAAGGGCGATACCGCATCCGCCTTACAAAACCTGCGCCGCGCGCGCGAATTGATGCCCAATAACGCATCCACCAATCTGCAGCTTGCCCTGATGCTCGAAGCGGCCGGCCGGCAGAGCGAGGCGATGCCGCTCTACGAGCAGGTGATTCGCCTCGAATCGGATAATCCCATTGCGCTGAATAATCTCGCGTATATCATCGCCGAGTCCGGAGGTGACCTCGACAGGGCACTGACCTATGCGCAGCGCGCGCGGCAGCGGCTGCCGCAGAATACCGACGTGGCCGATACGCTGGCGCTGATCTATATCAAGAAGAATCTCAATGACAATGCCATTCAGATTCTTAGCGGTCTTGTCGCCAAGAACCCGCAGCGCGCCGACTACCGGTATCATTACGCGACGGCGCTGGCGCAGAAGGGCGACAAGCTAAGTGCAAAGCGTGAGTTGGAAGCTGCGCTCCGCGCCAGTCCAAATCAGCAGCAGGAAAGCAAGATCAAGGAACTGATTGCCAAGTTGGGATGATACCGGCCAAGTGATCGAACCGCACCGAGGTCTCCAAGTATCTGAACGGCCGGACAGCCACCGCAAGAACAGGCCATCGGCATTGCGGTATCCTTCTTTGCCGTACGTATTGCCATTCACGGTCTTTCTGGTGCTGCTTGTCGGACACCAGTACCTGGAACTGGGAAGCTGGCAGTACCCGGCAAGGGCTGCCATCATAGCCCTGTTACTGATTGTTTTTTCGCGCCACGTGCTGGATTTCCGCCTGTCGCAGCCGGTAGCGAGCCTGGGGACCGGCGTGGCCGTTTTCATAATCTGGATTCTGCCTGATCTATTGTGGTCCGGCTACCGCGATCACTGGCTTTTTCAGAACGGCATAACCGGCACAATCACCAGTTCCATCGCGGACCACCATCGCATGGATGGGTGGGTGCTCTTCTTCCGCAGTGTCCTCGCTGTCCTCATTGTTCCCGTGGTTGAGGAGCTGTTCTGGCGCGCCTGGCTCATGCGATGGCTCATCAAACCGCAGTTTGAAACCTTGAAGCTGGGTACCTACTCGGCCATGGCGTTCTGGGTGACAGCGCTGATGTTTGCTTCCGAACACGGGCCATACTGGGACGTGGGACTGCTGGCGGGTATCATTTACAACTGGTGGATGGTCCGCACCCGGAGCCTGGCGGATTGCATCCTGGCCCATGCGTGCACGAACGCCTGCCTGTCCTTTTATGTGATCTTCGCCGGTAAGTGGGAATACTGGCTCTGAGCTATGGCATTCGGGAGACATCGCCGCGGCCATTGATCACGACCCGCGTTATGACGCCGCCCGCCATGATGAGAAACACGTTCGAGCCGGCGCCCGCGCGATCCTCTCCGCCCGCTTCCATCCAGGCATCGGGCACGTGCGATAGCGGAAGTGCGTGGTCGAGGAAAAGCTTGCCTTCCCAGACTCTATGCACTCGCAGCACGCCGGGCAGCAGGTTCAGGCTGGCGGCTTGCGAGTCCGGAATCTCTACCACGAGCGCGTTGGCTACCGTATCGACGCTGGCGAGGACCGTACCACCGGTGTTCTCCACGGCCTTCCGTATGGGAAGATGCTCGTTTTGAATCGCGAGCCGCCGGTCCGCCAGCGCCGCCCGCAAATTGTCCTTCGTCTTGGCGGAATAGGTGGCTGCGGGCTCGCCGTTCAATTCTACGATGTAACGGTTCGGAACGATCTGCGCCGCCAGCGGCAGCGCCAATAGGACCATCCAGATCCGCTTCATAGGTTACGGCTCTGCTTACTCCACCGGCAGAAACGCAGTTTTGGAAGTAACGCCTTCCATGGTGATTTCGACCGGCTGCAAACCGCTGGGCGCGTCTCCCGGTACCACGGCATTGATCTGGTACAGTCCCGCGAACGTGGGCGCCAGGCCCGAGAAATCCACGTGCGCCGGCCGCCCGCCGATCCGGACTTCCGGGACCACGCGTGTGCGTGCCAGCGGCGATGACGGGCTCAACTCGCCGCTGGCCGGCCGGTTGTCCACCGGGCCAAGGCCGTTGGCGTAGAATTGCACCACCGTGTTCTTGCGCGCGGGGCGCGACGGCGTGACCAGCACGTTCCCTTCATCCAGCGCGGCGATCAGCGTACGGCCGCTTCCGGCATCGTTATATTCATAGAAGGCGGGGGAATACTTCGCCAGCGGAACGTCGTATGTCCCGCTGGAGATGTTCCCAATGCTGATCTTCATGATCGCGTTGTTGAAACCTTCGAGCTCCCACGGAATTTGCAGGTTGATCTGATCGGGACTGACGTAGTGGAGCCGCCCCGGCACGCTTATGTTGTCCGATAGCCTGTCGAAGCTGACGCTCATTCCTGCCAGAGATACGGGCAGATAAGGTGTGAAAACGCCTCGAATGGCCTGGCTCAGAGCCGACCCATAAATGGAAATCAACGAGCCCGGCGCAAGTCCTTGACCCACTTGATTACTGGCAGCGTTAACAACGCCGTTGGAAAAGATAGCCGGTTTTTGAATGGCCTTTCCCGGAAAGTAAACAGGATCCGGACTGCCGCTCACAGTGGCCGAGAATTCCTGTTCGCCTAATTGGGGACCGAGAAAGACCTGCGCGTCGGCGATGCCGAGCGGATCGGTTCTTTCCATGGCGACCTCGATTCCGCCACCTCCGAGTGTTGCCCGGAACTGCACAGGCAAATCCGGCACCGGAATACCAAAGCGGTCGATCACTTTCAAAGTGAGCCGTCCGGATAGGTCCTCACCCGCTATTCCGGTGAAATCGAAACCTGTAAGCGGGATGATGTTGAACGGCTCGCTGCCGGGGACGTAGTAGACATACGGGATTCGCAGTACAAGTGCCGGCCCTTGTTTCACGTCAACGAAGCCTTCGTAAGAGCCGGGGTTGCGCTGCGTAAGGTCCAGGCGTACGTTAATATTCGTGGTTCTTGTCCCCGGCGCCAGGGTAAACGACGTTTCGCCGACGATCGACACTCTGCCGCCCGGATCCGTGTCCCTTGGCGTCACCGTAACGGAAAGCTGCGCCTGATTCGTGCCGGAGTTCGTGAGGCGAAAGCTGCGCGAAGCGCCGGAGAAACCGGGCTTGATCTCGCCGAAAGAGATAGTGGCGGCATCGGAGGTGATCTGTGTCCGCACTGCGGCGCTTACATCGAGCTTGCCCGCACCCACCGCCGCCACGCGCGCGGTCACCGGGCGCCCGGCGCCGTCGATGTCCCGGACATCCGCGCTGGCCGTATTGACGATGGCAGACTTGACCTGCGCTACGTTGAAATCCGGGTGCGCCTGCATCACCAGCGCGGCTGCTCCCGCTACAATAGGCGCGGCAAAACTGGTTCCCTGCGCATTGGTGTATCCCGAGGCATCGTACAAGTCGCCGTTCGGATCATACTTCTGCGTGGCCATGTAGAGGTCCGTGCCCGTTGCGGAGATCTCGGGCTTGATGCCGAATGTGCCGATGGCAGGGCCGTAAGAAGAGAAGTATGCCACCTGATTCGACACGGCGTTGATTTCGACGAGGGCGGGATCGAGCGTCACCTGGAAATTCGCATTCGACGCGGCCGCGCTGGACAGGCGCGTGGCGGCATCGTAGCCGATGAGGACCGCGGGAATGCCGGTTTCAATAAGTCCGGTGGGCGGAAAAACGAAATTCGATCCTTGCGATTGGTGCAGAATTACCGCCACCGCACCGGCTTTCTGCGCATTGACGACTTTCGTGTCAAAACCGCAATCGCCACGCTCAATCAGAGCGACCGCGCCGGTGAGGGAATTGTTTTGAAGCGATGTGCAGGCCTTCTGGTCCTCGCTTCTCGAAACGGCTCGCAACGGTGCGGTTATGGAGCCGCTGGGCCTGGGCCCGTTTCCAAACAGCGCGTTGATGCGATCCAGCCCGGGGGCTCGCACGCTCGAAAAAAACTCGTGCGAGTTGTAGAGGGCCCCGACAGTAATCGCCGAAGGCGCGGTTCCCGGCGAGTGGATCGTGTTCAGGCTGGGCGCAAGATTTCCGAGATCGCCATCATTGCCCGCCGAGACCACCACCACCATCAGTTGAGCGGCCTCTTCCACCGCGGCGGAGAAAAGATCGCACGGCGCGCCCGGATCGAGGCCGCAGGCGGAGCCGGAATCGAGCGGTCCCCACACCGCCGGGAAGCCTAGCGAGAGACTGGCGACATCCATGCCGTCGTTGTAGGCGTCCTCGAGCGCTTGAATCACAACATCGGTAAAGGTGACGTCATTCACGCCGGGGGACCCGAATATCTTGTAATTACCCAGAAATGCTTTCGGGGCCACACCTGTAATAGTCACTGCGGGTCCGCTGTTGCGCACCCCTGCGGCAACGCTGGCTGCCGCTGTTCCGTGGCCCACGCGATCGCGCGGAGAAAGATCGTCGGGCCGGGAATCCGCTCCGGGCAGCACCAGCATCTGCACGTAGCTGCGCGCGGCGATCACCTTATTGTTGGTGTATCCGCAGCTTTGTCCCGCGCACTTGGGAAACCCCGGCGGCATTTGTAGAGAGCCATCCTGGAAAGCGGGATGGGTCTGGTCAATACCGGTGTCGAGTATAGCAATCTTCATTCCGGCGCCGGCGTTGCCTTCGCCCTGAAGCGCGCTCCAGGCTCCGGCGACGTTCATCAGGCCAATCGCGCGGTTCAGGCTCCGCTTCACGGGGCGCATCAGTTGCACGCCAGCGACGCCGGGAAGCGTGCGCAGCGCGGCTGCCTGTTCTTCGGATGCCACCACAAACACCGCATTGGCGATGGTTTGCACAGCTCCCGTGACCTGAATATTACGGTCCGCGAGCGCGCGCCGCACGTTGGATTGCGCGGCTATAAGCTTTTGTCTTTGATCTTCGGCGAAGCGCGGCTGGCCCGGTTTGGAGGACGATGCCTGCCTTGCCGCTGGACTGCCTTCGAGGATGAGCGCATAACGATCGAGACGGCCGGCAAACAGGTTTCCGGCCAGTAAGAGAAGAAGAGATACTGCCACCCGGCTAATGTTCACCCCGTTTCGACGCTTCCGGAAGTCAGATCGTTTCAGATTCCTGTGTGGGAAATCCTGATATTCTGAAGGAGTAAATCCCTTTATGAAGGAGATGTGTACTTATGTCCGATGAACTCTCCCGGCGCAACTTCATCCGGAACTCAGCGGGAGCAGCGCTTGTGGCCGGTCCGGCCATTCTGCCCGCGCTGGGCGCGAACGAAAAAGTTCAGGTGGGCTGGATTGGCACGGGGAGCCGCGGCAACCACGTTATGGGCATGATGTACAAGGCGGTGCCGGAACTGGTCACCGTCACGGCCGTGTGCGATACCTATACGGGCAACCTGAACAGGGCGAAAGACGCCGTTCAAACCCAGGGAGGCAACACGCCGAAGACCTACGTGGATTATCGCGAGGTGCTGCGCGATCCTTCTATCGACGTGGTCTTTATTTGTACGCCGGAGCACCTGCACCACGAGATGGCGGTGGCCGCGCTCAACGCCGGTAAACACATCTACCTCGAAAAACCGCTGGCCCACACCATCGAAGAGGGGTGGGACATCGTGAATGCGGCGAAGAAGGCCGGCAAGGTGGTGCAAGTAGGTACGCAGAATCGATCCAACTCGCTCTACATCAAAGCCAAGGAGATGGTGGAGCAGGGAATGATCGGCGACATTCATTACGTTCGCGCGTTCTGGTATCGCAACTCCCTCGACGATAATCCGGCGTGGCGCTACCGGATTCCGCCGGACGCCGATCCTCAAAATACAGATTGGAAGCGCTTCCTGGGGCCTGCGAGCAACCGGCCGTTCGATAAGCAGCGCTACTATCAGTGGCGTCTCTATTGGGATTATTCCGGAGGTATTTCCACCGATCTGCTGGTTCATCAGACCGACATCACCAACTTCGTTTGCGGCAAAACGGTTCCTTATTCCTGTATGGCTTCGGGCGGAATCTATCGCTGGACAGAGGACGACCGCGAAGTGCCCGATTGCCTCAGCGCCATCTACGAGTATCCGGACCGCTTCCACATCAACTACAGTTGCTATTTCGGAAACGACCACTTCGGCTACGGCGAGCAGTTCATGGGGAACGAGGGCACCATCGAAGTGAACAGCCGCCAGTTCCTCTCCTTCTGGCCTGAAAAGTTCGGCGGCAAGCCGCCGGAGAAAGTGGCGGCGCGCCAGGAGATCAGGATTGAAGCGAGAGGGAACGACGCCAATGCCGTGCAGGCGCACGTGAAGAACTTCATCATGGCCGTACTCGGCAAAGAGAAAGCGATTGCACCGGTGGAAGTGGGACAGCAGGCAGCTATCAGCGGCCACATGGCTACCCTGTCGTTCAGGAGGGGCAAGAAAATACTCTGGGACGACAAGACGAATAAGTACCGGTTCGTTTAGGCCGCCTCTTGGTGGCGCGCACGGCTCCGTTTGCTTGCCGGGGCGGGCGGCGATTCACTGGTGTTCGCCCGCCGCCGGTGCAAGAAGCCCGGCTGTTCCGCGGGCAATAACGGCAGGCGCTGAAATCACACCGCTTCGGCGAACGCGTGGAACAGTCTTGCGTCCTGCCTGAACAAGTCTTCGGGGTGCCACTGCACGGCGATGGCGAAGCGTTGGCCGGGCATCTCCAGCCCTTCGATGACACCGTCCGGAGATTTTGCGGAAACGATCAATCCATTGCCAATTCGATTCGGATCGACCGCTTGGTGATGCCTGGAGTTCACCATGTACTCTCCAGGTCCGAGAATGCGCGACAGTTGCGTCCCTTCGACCGTCATAATCGAATGTGCCTGATCGACGTCTTTACCCCTGGTGTGCGGATTGCCTTCACCCAGATGCTGGATCAGCGCACCACCCTGTGCGACGTTGAACAACTGCATTCCGCGGCAAATCGCCAGCACCGGCAGGTTGACCGAGAGAGCCTGCAGAAGCAGGTTCAATTCCATCTCGTCGCGTTCACGGTCTGGCGGTTGTGTTTCGGGCGCAGGCTCCTCTCCGTAGATGGAAGGGTCTACATCCGTACCCCCGGTCAGCACGAGACCGCCTAATCCATCGAGCTTTGAAGAAGATCCGGCTTGAATACGCACGACGTCCAGACCGGCGGCGCGCAGCGCGTCTTCATAGGGCTTCAGTTTTTCCTCAAGCCGGTAGGCGACGCCGGCAGTTGCCCTCTTACCCATGCATCCTTTCAAACTCCTTTAGCTTCTGATATACCAGCGCGACGGGCAGGCCGACAACGTTGAAGTAGCAGCCCTCGACGCGATCGACAAATTTCGACGCCAGGCCCTGGATGGCATATCCGCCCGCTTTGTCCATGGGTTCTCCGGTTTTTACGTAGTCGCTGATCTCGGCTTCGGAAAGCGGCACAAAGCGAACCTCTGTTGTTTCCGAGTCCACCACGATGCGGCTGGCGCCGCGCAGGCAGATTCCTGTGATCACCTGGTGGCGCCGTCCAGAGAGAAGCCGCAGCATTCGTGCGGCATCCGCGTCGTCGGCAGGTTTTTCGAGGATGTAATCATCCACGACCACAACAGTGTCCGCGCCCAGCACCACTTCGCCGGGTGCGCTTTCAATGGTACGGGCTTTGGCTTCCGCGAGCCTTTTGACATACTGCCACGCGTCCTCGCCGGGCAGATGCCGCTCCTCCACCCGGGAGATGCGGATGGTGAATGGAATACCGGCTGAGACCAGAAGCTCGCTGCGGCGTGGGGAAGCGGAAGCAAGAATCAGATTCATTCGTCAGTGGGCAAAGGTCAATGCTACAATACATGTTCCCACCATGGAACGTGCCGGTAGACTCATTGCGAGGATGAAAGCTGTTTCTCCTGAAGCTGTTGCAACACGTGCCTGGCCCATCGCGGTTGGGAAAATCATCGCCGCGCACAGCAATGTGGCTGCCGTAGTGGATAAGAAGCTTGTCATCGATGTCGAAGATTTCGAATGGCAGCGGCAATTATTCACGCTGAGACGGCAAATTCTCGCGAGGATGGAACAGGTGGCGGGCACGGGACTCTTCATTGACTTGCAGTTCCGGATCGCCCTACCCCGCCGTATGCCTCAACGGGAGGAGAACGCCGCCGCCGCGCCGGTTCAGGACGAAGCGGACGGCATCCGCGATCGGTCGCTCCGGTATGCCTATAAGATGGCGCGCAAGAGGGCTTCCGCTTGAAGATCAGCGAACAGGAAGTACGTTATGTCGCCGAGTTGGCGAATCTCAAACTTACCGATGAAGAGCTGGGCAGAATGGCCTCCGAGTTGGATAAGATTCTGACCCACATGGATAAGCTGAACGAATTGGATACATCGGCCGTGGAGCCCATGGCCCAGGTGCTGTATGAAGCCGGAGAGACCGCCACGTTGCGGGACGATGTCGAACGGACGCCGCTCGGTGAAGAGGCCGCCCTCGCAAACGCTCCGCTTTCCGGCGCCGGGCATTTCAAAGTGCCGAGGGTGATCGAGCGGTGAATATCGCCACCCTCACCATCGATCAGGTTCGTGAAGGCCTGAAAAAACGCGCGTTTTCCGCGGTCGAACTCACCCGCGAGGCCCTGGAGTTTGCCCAGGCCGAGAATCCGAAAACCAACGCCTACCTGCATTTCTCCAGCGAACGGGCTCTCGAGGCAGCGGCGCGCGTGGACGAAGGAATCGCGCGGGGCGAAGACATCGGGCCGTTGGGCGGCGTGCCCATCGCCGTGAAGGATGTGATTGTGACGAAGGGCGTTCGCACGACGTGTGGGTCGAAACTGCTGGCCGAATACGTTCCCCCATACGATGCGACCGCTGTCATCCGGCTGGAAGAGGCTGGCGGCATCCTCATCGGCAAGACGAATTGCGACGAATTCGCGATGGGGTCTTCCAACGAGAGCTCGGCTTTCGGCCCGGTGCGGAATCCGGTGGCTCCCGATCGCGTTCCCGGCGGTTCAAGCGGCGGGTCGGCCGCTGCCGTCGCGCAGGGTACGGCTGTCGTGGCGCTGGGTTCGGATACGGGGGGATCCATCCGGCAGCCCGCATCGTTTTGCGGTGTGGTAGGAGTTACGCCCACCTATGGGCGGGTGTCGCGCTACGGGCTGACGGCATTCGCCAGTTCGCTTGATCATGTCGGGCCGTTCGCTCGGAATGTAAAAGATGCCGCCGCGCTGCTCCGGGTACTCGCGGGGCGCGATCCTTTGGACTCGACGTCCGCTTTTGCTCCCGTTCCGGATTATCCGGTTGACATGGACGGCGGGGTGGAAGGCATGAAGATCGGCCTTCCGCGCGAATACTTCAAAGATTTGCCCAGCGAGACGGGTGATCTCATCCTGCGGGGCGTGGAGACGCTGAAGCAGCTCGGCTGTGAAGTGCGGGATATCAGTCTGCCGCACACCGCCTATGCGGTTGGCTGCTATTACATCATCTGCACCGCGGAGGCCAGTTCGAACCTGGCCCGCTATGACGGCGTACGATACACGGTGCGCACCCCCGGCGATACCCTCATCGACATGTACAGAAATACGCGCGGCGCCGGGTTCGGGTTGGAATGCAAAAGGCGCATCATGCTGGGTACCTATGTGTTGAGCGCCGGCTATTACGACGCGTACTATCTCAAAGCGCAAAAAGTGCGCACGTTGATCACGCGCGATTTTGCGGACGCTTTTGAGCGTGTGGACGCGATTGCCGCTCCTGTTTCGCCCTCTCCCGCCTTCAGGCTGGGTGAAAAAACAGACGACCCGATGGAAATGTATCTGTCGGACATCTACACTCTTACCGGCAGCCTGGCCGGTATTCCATGTATGAGCGTGCCGTGTGGTAAGACTGTTGAAGGGCTCCCTGTCGGGATGCAACTCATGACAAGGCACTTCGGCGAGGCGGATATGTTCCGCCTGGCGGGTGCCTATGAAAAAGCAAGCAGCTTTTTCGCGTGAGTGTCATCTAACATTACTGAAACAACGTAGGTCAACACAAAGCTCAAAGGAGGCAACATGTCATTTTCACTTCCCGCTCTGCCGTATCCTCCGGATGCACTGGAACCCCACATCGATAAGATGACGATGGAAATCCACCACGGCAAACACCATGGCGCGTATGTAAACAACCTGAACAAGGCGCTTGAATCCGCTCCGGACCTGGCCGGTAAGAGCATTGAGGAGTTGCTGGCAAACAATCTCGCGATCGTACCGGAGAACATCCGCACCGCGGTTCGCAATAATGGCGGCGGGCACGCGAACCATTCGATGTTTTGGACGATTATGGCTCCGAAGTCGGGGGGCAAACCAACTGGCGGACTCTCCGATGCCATCAGCGCAACATTCGGGAGTTTCGATTCGTTCAAAGAGAAATTCAATGCGGCCGCCATATCCCGTTTCGGTTCCGGCTGGGCGTGGCTCGTGAAGGATGGAAACAAAGTCGATATTCTCTCCACCGCCAATCAGGACAGCCCTATTATGGAAGGCAAGTTTCCGGTCATGGGACTTGATGTCTGGGAGCATGCTTACTATCTGAAGTATCAGAACCGCCGTGCCGAGTATGTGGAGGCGTGGTGGAACGTTCTCAACTGGAAAGAAATCGAGAAACGGTTTACAAGCGGCAAGTAAGTTTCAAAAAGACCGGTTATTGCGTGGCCGCCGGTTCCCGGGGCCGCAGCGCTGACAGGAGCATCTCGCGGATCCGGCGGACCTGTCTGACCCGCTCCAATTCAGGACGGTCCGCCAGCGCATCGCGCAAATCCCGAACCGCCACACTTAGTAAACCCTTGCGGCGTGCCGGCGTCTTACCGTTAGTAAGATCAATGCCTCTCTGGTATTCGCGCAGTGCTACAGCCGCGCGGCCGCAACAGAGGAAAATCAAGCCCAGGTCGAATTGAGAGCTGATCAGCGAAGGATCGAGTGAAAGCGCGTCCACGAGGAACTTCACGCCATCCTCCGGACGTCCCAGACCGTACATACTCCATCCTTTCATGGCTAACAGGTCGGGAACGGCAGTCTCCGCCTTGGAGTCCGCCCGCCGGATCAGCCACTCATAGTCCTCCGCGGCGCGGTCCGCTTTGCGCAGCCGGCGGTACATATCCGCTCTTCCGCGCCGGCTATAGATGTCTTCCGGATCGCGCGACACGCAATAGTCATAGGCTCTCAGGGCTTCTTCCGTGCGGTCACGTCCCAGGTTTTCGAGCGCCCAGCCGAGCAGGATCCAATAGTAGGTGCCTGTCTCGCGCTCATGCTGGCTGACCTGGTCGAGTTCGTTCAGCGCGACGTTGAACTCCGCGGCATCGCAAAGGGCATGCGCTTTGTTCAAACGGGCAAAATCGTTTGCCGGATTTTGAGTTACTGCTGAGTTCAGGCACTCGAGGGCCTCTTCCGTGCGGTCCAGGAAGCGAAGCGCAGTGCCTTTCGTGGCCAAAACGAAATCGTCGTTGGGATTCTCCGCCAGAAGAGCGTCACAGGCGGCAAAACATTCCTCGAAGCGATTCAAAACGCGCAGAATCTCGGCTTTGTAGGCGCGCGACTGCCGGCTTTCCGGTTCCAGGCGCAAAGCTCTTTCCACCGCTTCCAGCGCCTTTTCGTTGCTGCCGGCGGAGAGCAGAGTGGTAGCGAGGTTTTGCAGATGAGACAGGTTCCCCGGTTCCAGTTCAGCGAGACGCTCGTAGTAAGTGGCGGATTCCGCCGCACGGCCCGCCTGGCGCAGCAGTCTGGCCGCACAACCAAGAATCGACGTATCGCGGGGATTTGCCGCCAGATACGTGTCCAGATGTTGCAATGCATCGCTTATGCGGCCTGACTTTTCGAGAGCCTGGGAAAGAAGCTCAACATACTCGGCGGCTTCCGGGTACTGCGCCACCAATTTCAGCAACAATTGCGCCGCGTCATCCGGCTTGCCGGAATAAATCAGGCTTTCGGACAGAGCGCGCAACACGGAAATATCCTCATCACCCTGCTCAACGAGTTTGCCCAGCACTTCAGCCGCTTCAGTGTGACGATTCAGCTTGTTGAGCGTTTTGCCCTTCCAGGCGGCCGCCAGTTTGCCATCGCCCGAGGACATACAGGCATCAAAGGCCGCCAGCGCCTCTTTGTAGAGAGCGAGACCGAATAACGCGAGTCCGCGGACGAAAAGCGCGAGATAATTTCCGGGCTCCTGCGCGAGCGCGCGGTCGGCATACTGGCGAGCCTCGTCGCACTTGTCGGCCAGAATCAGCAGGCGAGCTTTCTCGGTGAGGATGTCCGTGCGCTCCGGCTCCAACGCCAGCAACTGGTCGACGATTTCGATAGCTGCCAGGGTGTCTCCTGTACGCGCCAGCAGCTTCGCAAGGCGCTCCAGCACATCTGTGCGCGATGGGTTACATTCCCTTGCCGCGCGCAGCGATGCGAGGGCTTCCTCCAGGCGTTCAAGACCCTCGAGGACAATTCCCCGCGTATACAGGATGGTGTCGCGGTTTTCGGCTGCGAGCTCCACCATGCGATCGAGTTGCGGCAGGCTGTCTGCCAATCGCTCCTGACTGAGCAACGCCATAGTCTTGGACGTCAGGGCCTGCAAGTTGTTCGGATTGATTTCGAGCGCCTTGCCGGCGGCGGCGATCGCTTTATCGGCCTCGTTCAGCTCCACGTAGATGGCTGCGAGACCCGCATAGGCGCCGTCGGGTACCCCCGGCGTCTCTTTAATTGCATCCTCCACGATCTGTGCTGCTTCTTCTTTCCGGCCGAGCTCGTAGACCACACGGGCCATATTGAGGGAAGCCGCGAGCATTCTGGGTTGCAGGCTGAGAATACGCTGGCAGGCTTGTAGAGCGTTTTCCCAATCCTTCAACTCGCCCAGGGCAAAGGATTTCCAGAGCAGGGCCGGGATGGAATCGGGATCGAGTGCGAGCGCCTCGCCGGCTGCCTGCACGGCCTCTTCATAGCGGCCGAGGTTGTGCAAGATCTGTGCCTTCACCCCCAGGGCGGATACCTTTTCGGCTCCCGATTCGAGAGCCTTGTTAATGAGGTCGAGAGCACGGGTGGCATCGTCATCCGAGAGCGCAATCCGGGCAGCGCTGGCATACATCGGAGCGGCTGCTGCGGTGTCATTCTGCAACTCTGTCACCGCGGCGAGCTTCTCAAAGGCAGCCGCGGAGGGATGGATGTGAACGGATTTCCGGAATGCTTCCTGCGCCTCCTCCACGAGGCCGGCCTCCATCAATGTGATGCCCGCTTTGAGCAGGCTGACCGCATACTGAAGCCCTTGTGACACCGCCTGGCGCCAGTAACTGACGGCAACTTGCCTGCGGCCGGCAGCCTCTAACGCCACCGCGAGGTCGGCATAATCCTCACCCGATAGATTCAGATCCTCGGGTGCGACGGGCAACTCGGCGACAGCCGCTTCGAACAGATTTGCGGCCTCCCGGCTATCTTGCTGCGCCAGGGCGGCCTGTCCGTAAATCGCGCGCGCGATCGCGATTAAATGCACCACACAGTAGGCATCGGCTGACGGCGCCTGTGAGGTGGATATCCCATCTGGAAGGTACCGGACCGGCTGATCCGCCAGGTCGCCCAACAGGTTCCGCACCTGTCCGTAGTCTTTCGCCCTGAGTGCATCACGCGCCCTTTGGATGCTTTCCCGGATCGTGCGCGCCGCCGCGAACGGGTCAGTGACCGCATTGCCAGACCCTGGCAGGTTCGCAAGTAGATCGCTGATTGGTGGTTTCTCCATGACGTCAGGCTCCTGTCCCTTCCGGCCGATAACCCTCAACGCCCTCCGGCTGTCTTCACTTCAACTCCGCCGAGGGTCGGGATCTGGATACTGCCTTGTTGCGGTTGTTCTGCACGCGCCGGAATGCCTCTGCGCTGGTCCACAATATGACGGCAAAGGTGCATAATCGCCTTCGCGAGCTGCTTCACCTGAAAGTCGTGCTCGGTCCCGGCGGGGATCTCGATGCGCCGCAACCAGCCCGCATTCAGCACATCCCGAAGCCTGGTCGAGCTGGTGAACGGCATTGGATACTGCTGGGGATTTTCGAGATATCGTCTGATACGCTGGGCGGTGTTCCAACCCTGGTCGCCGTTGAGATAGGGATAACGGCCTGTGAACCGGAACTGGTCGTTCAGAAAATTCCATACCGCCCGGCACAGGCTGTTGAGCTTTCCTTCTTCCAATTCCGTTTGCCGTTCCTGGCCTTCCGCGAACTTACAACTTGCTTTCCACTTTTCGTCGAGACGCTCGATGTGCTCCCTGTAAGGCTTTTCGCTTTCATGCTGGTTCATGAGATCGATCATGCGCAGCACGACGAAAGCGCGAGCGGCATCCGAGGGCGAATCCTCAGTTTCCGCGTGGCCCGCGCTGAAGTTCAGATAGAACGCCGAGTAGGCGTAGGCAGGTCCCATCGTCAGCGCTGCAAACCCATCGGCGATCAGCTTCCTCATGTGCGACCTGATATTGCGGCGTTTCGAGCCGGTCTTCGGCGCCGGCTTTTGTTTATTGCCGGTCCTGCCCCACAGTTTCACCTGTTCGTCGAGAAACTCGCTCAAGTCGTCCCATTCGTCGAACAGAACGTAACCGAATTCCGCCGCGGTGAGCGGCAGGTGCCAGACGGTCCAGTGCGGGAACCGCAGCCGGATCATGCGGAACCAGGTCTTGCTGACTGCGTCCTGTTGGGCCGGCACTGTAACAAAGAGATCGGGTGCTTTGATAGTGGGCCCTATTGTGTCGTCACAGCATGTACGGATGAGTTCGTCGGCAAGGTCGCATACGTTACAGTCGAATTGCTTATCACGTAGAGCGATGCCACCGATGAGTTCCAACCATTGTCCCAGCAGTTCCTGGCTCTTTTCGAGCGACTGGTTGTACATCTGCCAGGCAGCAGCGAGGTGCGGCTCACCGCTAGCGTCCGCGGCAGCCAGATTCAGTTCCGCCTGCGCCCTTTCAATGCTCTTTCGCTGCAACCGGGCCTCTTTCACAATCGTGGTCTCGAGCGGCGCCGCGATCTTCTGCATGTCATAGCCGAGGTTTTGCAGAATCTGACTTCCCTCGAGCCAGCGGAGAGCGTTCTCCGCGCGCTCCAACTGTTCGTCGAGAAAAACCAGCCTCGCTTCCAGAATGTCGTCTTTCATTGACCCTCCAGTGGCTCACGCCGCCAACCGGTCGCACAAGACAAATGCTCTCTGCCCCAGGAGATCAATTGTAGCTGTTGCGCCGGGATGAAGCTTAAGGCGCCCGGACCAGGCGGCATTCAATACGTCTGCGATGTTTGATCCGGCGGGCGGAACGATCCGGCTTTGATTCAAGTCCGACAGTTCGGCTTGAAGGGGAACAGCGCGCAGCCAGCCATCATACGCGATTCCTTCGAGTGCATGAGAAAACACGAAATCGAGTTCGTCCCACAGCGCCTTGAACGCCGGCTGGTCCTTGTCCTCGCGAACCGCCCTTTGGCCGCACTGCGCCAGTGCGTCGCGCCACGTCGCTTCCAGAAAATCCGTTATCCACCGGTATTCCTGCTTTTTGCGAAGTCCCATGAGAATCATCTCCGCCCGGTCCGCGTCCGGCGGGTGTTCCGCAAAGGCCTGCCACGCCGATTCCGGATCGAACCGCAATAGGATCGATACGCAGGCGAAAGCCGGCCCGATGGCGTACGTTGCAAAGAGATCCGCAAAGTGTTCGTGCACGCGCCGCCAGGCGTAATCCGAATGCTTCTTCGCCAGCATAAGACGCGTCCTCAAGCTGTCGAGATCGCTGCCGTCGTTGCGTTTCACTTCCACGCTCCGCGCGAAGAAGTGCCCGAATTCATGCGCGGCCAAGGGCAGACTCCAGATGGAATTCTCGGGAAACCGCAGCCGGATGATCTCCGCCATTTCGCCGAAGTATTCGCCTTCGCTCAATATGGTGAAGCGCCCCCACGGCTCATCCGAGCGCCGGCTAAGATCGTCGATAAGGGAATCGGCGATCCTGCACAACCCGCCGTCGGCTCCAGCTTCGCGATATAAAGAGCCCTCGATGAGCGCAAGGCATTCCCGAAACAGCCGGTCGCATTGTTCCCGAATCGCGCGGTATCTCCGGGCGGAGTCGCCGGCCTTCAGATTGGGCAGATCCTTCGCGAGGCGGTTCAGGTCCTGACGCGCTTCTCCGAGCACGCGGCTCAGCCGTGCCAGGACGCGCGCGCGCAACGGCTCCGCTATTCGTTGGTTGAGCAGCCATACTGTTCGCTGCAAGCCGGAATCGAGCGCAGCGATCCGCGCGGCGAGCAGTTCTCCGATCCGGATGCCGGCAGAATCGTTTGAGCTAGGGCTTGGCGACACTGGAAACGATCCCGCCGATGCCACGGACACGCTGCACCACCTTTTCCGAGTCCGCGTAATCCATGCCGATCACAACCGCCGCCGCCAGCACGAGCACGTACGCTCCGGCGGTGATGACCGCCAGCGTCTGGCCGGAGATTGGCGCAAGTGCCAGAAGCGCAGCGGCTGCTCCGATCGCCGTAGCAATCGCCCCGACCGTGGACATAGTTCGTTTGAGCTTCTCTTCGAGTCCGGCCAGATCGCCACTCGCCGCATCCAGGGGGGCAATTTCGAGATCCTGCCGCGCCGCGATGGCGGCGATTCTTTGCTTGACACCGCTCACGTCGAACAGGTGTGCCAGCAGATCTTCGATGAGTTTTCCGCTTGTCAGGCCGTTCCAAAATGCAGTCGCCTTGTCTCTGACGAAAGTGACCGCCCCTTCGCCGAACAGGGACCGAAGTGTATTCAGCGCGCGCCCGATAATATCGATTGCTTTTTGATACAGCCTTCCGAAGTCTGGCAGGCCGGCGGATTGGCCAATACGATTCAGCGCATCCAGCACCTTGTCTCTATCCAGGCCTGAAAGCTTCTCGACAATGCTGTTCAATACTCCTCGAACCTGTTCCACCAGCATCTTCAAAGCTTCCTCACAGCGGGCTTGAAACTGCGCGAGCGCTGAAGAAACATCGGGGGAAGGCTCTGGCAGCGTTTCTCCGGCAAACCCGAATCCCGCGGCTCCTTGTACCCGCACCGCCGAACTCTGTGTTGTGACCTCCAGATCTGCCACCGCTGCGTCCAGTTGGGGAGTGCCGGGAGTTTCCACTTCCCCGGTCAGCGTTCCCGCGGCCATCAGGATATTCGCCGTCTGCAAGTCGCTCAAGATGGCGATAAGGGTCTCCGGTATGGGCGCCGGTCCCGCGGAAGCACCGGACAGATCGGCCGACGCGGGCCGTGTGGCGAAACGAAAACCGCCTGTCTCGCTATCTGTTTCCCGCAGACTGGCTGCCTGCTCCAGGTCCCGAACAGCAAACTGGACCCGGGCGGAGTCACTGGATTCGAGCGCTCGCTTCAATCCCGCGGCGGCCGCCAGAACAGCTTTGTTGCTCCCCATCACGTCATCTACGAACGCGTTCGCAGGTTCTGCCATGTCTTTGTTCCTCCAGTCAGGTGTTTCCAGTATACGGCGCGCGGGACGTTACAGATACAAGTACGGTACTGGTTTCGCCACCCACTGCACGAGTGCGCTGGCGCTACCATGGATGGTTACTACGTTCCCAGTGCAAACTATTTCCCGTTCCCGGTTGCTGCGTCTCGCTGAATCCGCTGCTTTTTGTTCCGTGTTGCTGTTTGCGCTGAACGCCTGGATCTGCTGGCGTCTCTTTTTCCTCGAGTATCCGCAGTACTTCAGCTCCATCGAGGGCGCATTCATCTCGATTGCCCGCTACGCTTTGGAAAACTGGCCGCATATTTCCTGGTGGCCGCTATGGCACTGCGGGATGCCATACCAGGATACTTACGTGCCGCTGTTGCACCTCGCCGTAGCCGCCGTTGCGGCGCTTTCCGGTTTTTCCGCGCCTCACGCATACCATCTTGTTACGGCGCTGACGTATTCGCTTGGTCCCGTCACTTTACTTCTGTTGCTGCGCGGGTTGGGCGCGACTCCAGCTTCGGCGTTTATCGCGGCGCTGGCTTATTCGTTATTCTCGCCGTCCACGATGCTCATGCCGGCCGTGCGGATGGACGCGGGAGGCCTTTTCAATGCGAGGAGGCTTCAGGTGCTGGTGGAATATGGCGAGGGACCACACATCAGCTCGATTGCTTTGCTGCCGCTCGCTCTCCTTGCGATTCACAGGCTGCTGGACCGCATGGATGCCCGGAGGCTGGCTCTGGCTGCGCTCTCCATTGCCGCCGTGCTGCTGACGAACACGCCCGGCAGCGTCTCGCTGGTATTTGCGATCTGCTGCCTGATGGCGGCGCAGCGGGTCTGGAGTCCCCCAAGCCTGCTCCGGGTGATGGGCGCGGGGCTTTTCGCCTATGGCATCGCCGCGTACGGGCTCCCGTGGCCGACCATCAGAACAAACCTTGCGAACATGGAGAGGATGCACGCGGGGTTTTCTTACAGCCTGATACGGGCGGGCCTCGTTCTCCTGTTGCTGGCCGCACTTGCCGCAGCCGGCTGGGGACTGGGCAGACTCCGCACTTCGCTATACGTCCGCTTCGGATCTATCTACTTCCTCGCGATGGGGTCCCTTGTGCTGGCTGGCCTGATCTTCTCGT
>CAADGY010000288.1 GCA_900696665.1 uncultured Acidobacteriota bacterium | reverse complement strand
GGGGACGGGCATCTGATCCCGCTCACCCTCGAAGACGAGATGCGGAGGTCCTACCTCGATTACGCGATGAGCGTGATCGTCGGACGTGCGTTGCCGGACATCCGGGACGGTCTCAAGCCCGTCCATCGCCGCGTTCTTTACGGCATGCACGAGATGGGGCTGCACTACAACCGTCCCACGCGGAAGTGCGCCAAAATTACCGGCGAGGTGATGGGAAAATATCACCCGCACGGCGACGCCTCCATTTACGACACGCTTGTGCGGCTGGCACAGCCGTTTTCGATGCGCTACCCGCTGGTGGATGGTCAAGGGAACTTCGGTTCCGTCGACGGCGACCCGCCTGCAGCGATGCGGTACACCGAGGCAAGACTGTCGCGCATCGCAAGCACGCTGCTCGAAGACATCGATAAGGAGACCGTCGATTTCCGGCCGAACTATGACGACAGCGAGGTGGAGCCGGAAGTTCTGCCGACGCGTGTCCCCAATCTACTCATCAACGGCTCGTCCGGCATTGCGGTGGGCATGGCGACGAACATACCGCCGCATAACCTGACCGAGATCGTCAACGCCACCATCGCACTGATCCGGAATCCGAAGACGCCGCTGCTCGACATTCTGCAAATGGTGCCCGGCCCGGATTTCCCCACCGGAGGCTTCATTCTGGGGCGGCAGGGGATTTTTGACGCCTTCAGCAAAGGTCGCGGTTCCTTGAAACTGCGTGCCCGGGCAGCCATCGAACATATCACCAAAGACCGCGATGCAATCGTCGTCACCGAACTTCCATACCAGGTGAACAAGGCCCGGTTGGTGGCCGACATCGCGGCGCAAGTGAACGACAAGAAGATTGAAGGCATTTCCGATGTGCGCGACGAGAGCGACCGCGATGGCATGCGTATCGTCGTGGAACTGAAGCGCGGCGAGCAGGCCGAAGTAATCCTGAATAACCTGTACAAACACACGCAGATGCAGGTCAACTTCGGCGTCATCATGTTGTCCATCGTCAACGGGCAGCCGCGCGAGCTGGGGCTGATCGACTGTATCAAGCGATTCATCGATCACCGCATTGATGTGGTGCGGCGGCGCACCGATTACCTCTTGCGTAAGGCGCGTGAGCGCGAGCACTTGTTGCTCGGCTTCAAGAAAGCGCTCGAAAACCTGGATGCCGTGATCGAACTGATCCGCGCTTCGAGAAATCCACGGGAAGCCCGCGAAGGCCTGATAAGCCGGTTTGAGTTTACAGAACGCCAGGCGCAGGCGATCATCGAGTTGCAACTCCAACGGCTCACCGGCATGGAGCAGCAGAAGATTCTCGACGAGCTTGCCGAGATCCAACGCCTTATTGCCGAATACCTGGAGATTCTCGGTTCGGAAACAGTAGTACGCGAATTAATCGTGAAAGAGTTGAAGGATGTACAGAAAGATTTCGGCGACAAACGGCGCACCGAGATCGTTGATGACACCGGCGACATCCATATCGAAGATCTGATTCAGATGGAAGACGTTGCCGTTACGGTGACCCGCGGCGGATACATGAAGCGGACTCCGGTGGACACGTACCGGCGTCAATCGCGAGGCGGCAAGGGGCGCATCGGGATGGGTACGCGCGCTGAAGACGTGGTGGACCACCTGGTGATTGCGTCCACGCACGCCTACGTGTTGATCTTCACAAACAAAGGCCGCGTGTACTGGCTGAAGATCTACGAGATCCCGGACGCAGGAATCACCGGTAAGGGCAAGAACATAAACAACCTTATTAACCTTCAGCCGGACGAGAAAGTACAAGCGTTCCTTCCGGTAACGGAGTTCGTGGAAGATCGCTATATCATGATGGTCACCCGGCGCGGCGTGATCAAGAAATGCCAGCTATCGGTGTTCGACAATCCGATGTCGCGCGGCATTATTGCGCTGACCTTGGATGAAGAAGACGAACTGCTGGCCGCGCGCCTGACCAGCGGTAACGACGAGATCTTTCTCGCCACGCGCGAAGGTATCGCCATACGGTTTCCCGAGGTGAACGTGCGCGCGATGGGGCGTCCGGCACGAGGGGTCCGGGGCATCGATCTGGCTGAAACCGACTTTCTGGTTGGCATGGAAGTGGTGAACGCGGATGCGGTGATTCTTTCGATCGCCGAAAACGGTTTCGGTAAACGCACGCCGGTGGGAAGCTACCGGCTGCAATCGCGCGGCGGCAAGGGCGTCATCAACATGAAGATCTCGCGAAAGACCGGCAAGGTAGTGGCGATCCTCGCGATGACGGAGGATTCCGACGTGCTGATGATTTCGCAAAACGGCAAAATCATCCGCATCGAGTCGAACCAGATCCGGCAGGTCGGCAGATCCGCGCAGGGAGTCACCCTGGTACGCATGGAGGACGGCGACCAGGTGGCCGCCGCCAGTCTCGTTCCCGAAACCAACGGAAATGGAAATGGCGCACAGAGCGATGAGGAGGAACCGCAAGGCAGCCTGCCCCTCCAGTAAATGCGTGCCGGCCGGTATACTTTAATTATGGCTCTAGTAGCGCTGGGACCTCTGCAGAATCTCGATCCGGCTGTTCTCAAACAGAAGGAGCGGAAACTGTTTACGATTCTCGATGGAATGGGGCGCGTGATGGTGGCCTATTCCGGCGGCACGGATTCCGCTTATCTCGCCTGGGCTGCAAGCCGCGTCCTCGGCGATAACGCTCTGGCTATTACTGCCGATTCCGCTTCCATGCCGGAATCGCACAAGCGCGACGCCGTGGAGTTTGCCCGGAACTGGGGGATCCGCCACGAGTTCATCGAGACACATGAGTTCGAAAATCCAAACTATACAAAGAACGATCCGGACCGCTGCTTTCACTGCAAAGACGAGCTGTTCACCTGTTTGGAGCAGGTGGGTAAACAGCGTGGAATCGAACACATTGTTTACGGCGTGAACAAAGACGATCTGGGCGATTACCGGCCAGGTCAGAACGCGGCGAAGATGCACCGGGTGCAGGCGCCTCTGATGGAAGCCGGGCTCACGAAGCCCGAAATTCGCGAGCTTTCCCGCATCGCGGGCCTGGAAATATGGGACCGTCCCGCGGCAGCCTGCCTGAGCTCGCGAATCCCCTATGGCACTCCCGTCACGAAGCAAACAGTGAAGACCGTCGAGACTGGTGAAGAGGCTCTGAAGGCACTCGGTTTCCGCCAGTTCCGTGTGCGTTTTCATGGGGAACTGGTGCGCATCGAAATCGCCACAGACGAAATGGAAAAAGCTTTGACACCGGAAATGGCGCGTCAATTCACGGCCATTTTCAAGCCTCTTGGCTTTCACTACGTCACGCTGGACCTCGAAGGCTACCGGCAAGGCGCGTTGAACGAAGTTCTCAAAACGAAGACTAGCCGCTAGCTTCCGGGCGCTCGCTCATGCGCTCTGCTCCCCGTGCGAAAAGCTCACTAGCCCTCCGAACGTCACCACGTTCGGTGGATCCAGCTTAGATAGATCTGTTCAGCCCGTGCCGCACTCATGTTGGATGGAGCAGCAGGGGCGGTGTGACTGCGCGGCAGTGTCATCTCTCCGGCGCCCTGTGGCTCGTGGCAAGGGCGAAACCGGCTGCAGCGAGGTCCCTGCAGCACGGCCAAACCAGCGCGGGCGTGCAGGATTTTCACCCAGGGAGCATAGCCGTTAGCCCAAGTTCGTCACGACAGTCGTCGTTTCAAGCTATTTTGGCC
>CAADGY010000287.1 GCA_900696665.1 uncultured Acidobacteriota bacterium | reverse complement strand
TGACGAGCAGATCGTCCACCTCGACCCAGCAAAACCCATCGTAGCCAGGGCTGTTTTCACGAACTTTGTCCGAGGCGATTACCTTCATTCCCATTGCATCCGCAATGCGGCCGACCTGGCGGCCGATCCGCCCGAAGCCCACGATGCCCATAGTTTTTCCGGACAGTTCCACCAGCGGTGTCTTCCAGAAGCACCAGTCCGGGTTCGTGCTCCACTCGCCCGCGCGGACCGCCGCCGCGTGAGCGCCTACGTGATGGCACAGTTCGAGCAGCAGCGCGAAAGCGAACTGGGCCACCGACGCCGTTCCGTAAGTAGGGATGTTCGTCACCGTGATACCGGCTTCGCGGGCGGCGGCTACATCCACGATGTTGTACCCTGTTGCGAGAACGCCGATATAACGCAAATCAGGCAATTGCCGGAGTACATCGCGGGGAAGCGGAGTCTTGTTGGTGAAGACCGCTTCGGCGCCTTGAGCGCGCTCCACCACCCGGCTTGCCGGCGTGCGGTCGTGAATCTCCAGGTCGGCGAGCTCGCGCAGCGCATCCCAGGAGAGGTCTCCCGGGTTCAGACAATATCCATCCAGAATGACGATCTTCATGGGTAGCAGGGCGCGCGAACTCAGACCGCGGCCCGCAATTTGTTCTGCTGGCTACGCGCCAGGAGAATTCCAATGGCGATCGAGCGTATCTTCGTTTCCGGCGTTTCCGCGCGCGACAGCAGAATCAGAGGGACTCGCGCTCCAAGCACGATTCCGCCGGATTCGCCTTTTGCAAAATAGAGAATCGCTCGATAAAGAATGTTGGCCGCTTCAATATCCGGAGCAACAAAAATATCGGTGTTCTCAACGAGCGGGCTATCGATTTTTTTCCGGTCCGCAGCGAACCGGCTGAGAGGGACGTCGAGTGCGATCGGCCCTTCCACGTATGCGCCCGTCAACTGTCCCCGCCGGTTCATCATGGTCAGTGCCGCTGCATCCACGGTGGCGGGCATATCCGCGTTCACCAACTCCAGCGCGCACAGTAGCGCCAGGCGAGGATTTTCGATGCCAATGGCATGCGCGACTTCGATCGCGTTGCGGCAGATTTCCGCTTTCTGATCGAGCGTAGGCGCGATGTTAATGGCGGCATCGGTCATCAACATCAGGCGATTCCATCCCGGTACCTCAAATACGATCACCTGGCTCAACAGGCGTCCGGCGCGCAGTCCGGCTTCCTTGTCGAGCACCGCCTTCACCAGGGACGAGGTCTTGATCTTGCCCTTCATGAGGAGGGCCGCCCGGCCCTCCCTGATCAGTGCGATGGCCTTGCGCGCGGCTGCGTCATCATCGGGTTCCGGAATCAACCGGTCATGCGGAATCTCCCACTCCGCCGCCGCGGCGAGAGACCGGATCTTCTCCGGATGCCCGACAAAGATACCCGTGGCCAGGCCGATTTCTTCGGCGCGCTTCATCGCCTCGATGACGTCGGGGTCCTGCCCCGCCGCGATGGCAATCTGGACAGGGCTCCCGGCGCGCGCGGCGCCGACAAGCTGATCGAGTTTTTCGAACATCATTTCGCCGCGGCGGCAACCGTGTCGCGAACTGTTTGCACGATCTGCTCAAATTCGGCTTCCGACAGCAGCGCCTTCTTTTCGATAGAGGTCTGTTTCACGCGGGCGACGATGGCATCGATCTGCTCCTGCGGCAGGCTGATCCCGCGCCGCTCCAGGTGCTCCTCGACATTGGCCACACCGCTGCCTTTGCCGAGCGCGATGCTCACGCCGGGGCGCCCGGCGAGTTCCGGCGCAAACGGAATGTATTCGAGAGGTTCCACGCTCTTGCAGCGGCGATGGAACATGCTGACAATGCCGGATTCAATGTTGTAGAGCCAATCCCCGACGATGGGCCGGTTCGGAGGCACCTGGAAACCTGAAAGCTCCTGCACCAGCTTCGACAGGTCGTAAAATTTCTCCGTTTTGATGCCGGTGTCCACGTTATACAGGCACCGCAGAGCCATCACGGTATCTTCCAGAGGAACGTTCCCGGCACGCTCGCCCGTCCCGGTGACGGTTACATGCGCCACCGAAGCTCCATTAGCCAGCGCGGCGATAGTGTTGGCCACGCCGAGACCGAAGTCTTCATGGCAGTGGATTTCTATCGGCTTGTTGAAGCGCGCTTTCAGTTTGCGCACGATCATTCCGATGGCTTCCGGCGTGCAGCCCCCGAAAGAGTCTGCCAGTGTCAGCGCGTCCATGTGCCCTTCCGTGGCAACACGATCGATCAGATCCATGTACGGCTCGAGTTCGGATCGTGTGCTGTCGATCGTAAAGAACGAGGTGTAGAGGCCCGCTTCCTTAGCGGCTAGCGTCGTCTCAATCGACGACTTGATGGCCCAATCCATCGTTTTTCCGTAAGCGTTCCGGATGATGTGCTCGCTGGACGGGATCTCCGTAATGATTCCGAAAACACCGCAGTCTTTCGCCAGTTTCACATCGGCGGGCATGCATCGTGCGAACGAGAAAATCTCCGATGATAAGCCGAGGGCGACGATGTCTTTGATCGCGGCTTCATCTTCGCTTGAAACGGCGGGCATTCCGGCTTCAATGCGGTGCACACCTGCTTCGGCGAGCTTCTTGGCGATGGCCACCTTTTCCTGGCGGCGAAATACGATACCTGTCTGCTGCTCTCCATCGCGCAGCGTGACATCGTGGATACGGATTTTATCGGGAAAATGTAAAGTTGCCTTGACTTCAGACGCATGATTCCAGGGGCTGGTAAACCAGCGGTCCGTTTTCCAGGGACTCTCCATATAAGCTCCTTTCGACTCGGGGCCAGTATACCATTCGAGGGCCGTCGGGAACCTCACATACATTGGATTCCGTCTAATCTGATGGACCATTCCATGCGCACAATCTTGATCCTGATCGGGCTGTCCTGTGCGCTCGCCGCCGCCCAGCAGAACTCCGGCGGCTGGAGCGAACTGCGGTCGCGAAATCCTCTGCAACTGGAGTTTTCGATCCGTCTGTTGAACCAATGCGCCTACCACGAAGGGGAGCTGATCCGCGCCGAAGTGAAGTATCCTCCCCCGCACTTCCTTCCGGGTAAAGAGCCGCCGCCGGAGCAATGGCAGTTTGCAGGCTATTTACTCAACCCGGAGCGCGGCTGCGGAAGTCCTGAGAAACCGTGCTTCGGTTTCGCAGATCCCGCAGGAGGGATAGGTGTCGGCTCAGGAGGTAGTAGCGGCTCCGGCCCTGTCTTTCTGAACCGATATCTTCGCGAACTGCCGCCGGGACGCTATCGCACGGCCGTCTTGGCGCGAAAGCTGGTATTAACCAGCCGAGCCCCCATGTCAGCCACTTACGCCTACACGACGCCCGCGCAATATGCTGTATCGAACGACGTGGAATTCGAAGTAATCGCGGCGCCGCCGGTCTGGATCAAGCAAACCATCGACGCGAGCGTTGCCAAGTTGAAGGAGCCGCAGCCGGGCAGCCGCGAGGGATATGAAGCCCGGACAGCCGCCGCGCAACAACTCCGGTTTCTCGATCAACCCGCTGCGTGGACTGCGTCGCTCGACCTGTTGCCTGCCGAAGAAGGCACGCTCCTGTCCGGCCTGTCGGCCACGCGCGAACCGAAACGGGTTTGCGAGTTGATGCAATCGCGCATCGCGGCACCGGAGCAGGCCGTATCTTTGCAGTATCTTTCGACGCTGGCTGGGCTCTGTAGCCGTGCCAGTCTGCCGCCGCCGCCCACCAGCGAGGATACCAGACAGAAGTACTGGATAGACTGGCACAATTACCAGGAACGCATTCTCGAAGGCTCCATATCCACCCTTGCCGCGAGCCTGCCCCGGAAGCAGGCCGGCGGGAAGACCATCGCGATCGAAGCGTTGCTTCAGCGGATCCAGCAGCGGCGAAGTATAGATCCGCAAGGACCGGCCCCGGACTGGATTCCTGTTCTCCGCCAGGAGTTCATCAAGAGCTTTCCCGAGCTCGAGAGCTGGCGGAAACATCACCTTCTGACGATGTATGCCGCGGCCCTCAAAGGCCCCGAGTTGATCCCGCTGGCCGAATCTATGATCGACGCGTGGAAGCCCAGCGATTACTATGAAAGCCCGCGATCCGCGCTGCACGTTCTGCACGCTCTGGACAGCGTGCGTGCGGAAAAACGAATTCTGGCGGAGGTAGTGAAGCCGAAAACGTGGCTCGACACGCCGCAACTTGACCTGCTGCCTGCCGGCGCCGTGCCGCCGATGGATGATGAGTTGATCGAAGCACTCGCCGCCGCGCAGTGCGAAGGGGGCTGGAACCTGCCGTTGCGAATGGCCGCGTTGGCGAAGTACGCTACGCCGCAAGCGTTGCCCCGCATTCAGGCGATTTACGAGTCTCAACAGGTCTCCTGCCAACCGGAACTGATGGCGTATTTTCTTCGAGTGGAGCCGGCGTACGCGGACCGCGTATTCCGAAGCCACCAATGGGACATGCGGGCCGCTCCGCCGCTGTGCATTTTGCAGTATTTCGAGCGGACTCCGCGCCTGGCAATGCACACGGTGTTGGAACGTTACATGGCGGCTTATCTCATGCATCGCGACGTGCTGGTGAAGAAAACGGCCGCGCAGTCCCTCGGTTTGTATGGCTCCCAAGACGCACTGTTCCCATTGTGGGAAGCGTTCCGCTACTTTCACGAATATTGGAAAGGGAAACAGGCGGAGTTGGAACAAAACAAGGAAGGCATATTTCTGGAAGTGGAGCTGCGAAATGCCATCGCGCGGGGCCGCGGCTGGCTTGCCACCGAAACGGACCTGCACACAATAGAGTCGCTCTGTATCTCGGAACGTTGCGTGTACGAAACGCGGCAGGATCTACAGAACGTGCAGGAGCCGTTCCGCATTGAAATCACCGGTTCGGGGTTCGGCGGCCTTCAGACGAGAATCGCACAATACTGCGGGCTTACCAGCATAGAGCAGGTGAAAGCCAAGCTCGCGCAATTCCCGCCGGGTACCCGGTTCGTGCTGGCGGCGTACGGAAGTGACGCGGACAATATGTCCGCCGAAATCCGAAAATATGCGGCCGGGCGGCGTCTTGTGATTGTGCGCGGGCGGCCTGATATGCTCTCACCATGAGCGCCGGCGAACAAACGGATTCGATTCCGCCTGCCTGGCGGTTGCTCGAGCGTGCCGCCGCGAAAAACCTCCTCGACTATGTTCAGGCATTTCGCCTTGCAACGGCCGGCGTATCTGCCGCCGCCATGGCCTGCGCCGGAGGCATTGCTGCACATACGGGCGCCGGTTCCCCGCTCACCACCATCAAAGGGGCTGGACCCGATCTTTCTGACGACACGCTGGATCAGGCCGAGTTCTTTTTCCGGAAATGCAACTCACCCTGCGTGGTGTTCGAACTTGCTCCCTGGATCACATCCGCGGCGGTCCAGCTCCTTGCCCGCAGGCAATATCAGGTGATGGCTGTGGAGCATGTAATGCTGCTCGATGCCCCCTTCAAGATACCGGAGCCTCAAACAAGCATCAAAAGGCTGAACGCCGCTGAATGGGCGGATCTGGTGTTTCGAGGATTCGAGGCCGCGGATACGCCTGTCTGGCATCATCTCGCGGAGGCGAGTGCATTTCTTCCGGAAGCCGCGAACCTTGGCGTATGGGACACCTCCGCGGATGCCTGCATTGCTTGCGCTCAGATGGCCCCCGCGGCTGGTGTCGCCATATTCAGTTGCGACGCGACGCTTCCCACGGCGCGCCGCAAAGGAGCCCAGACGGCACTGATTGGCGAGCGGCTTCGTTTGGCGAGCGCCATTGGCGCAACATGCGCGGTTGCTGAAGTCGCGCCCGGCAGCATATCGGAGCGCAATTATCTTCGATACGGCTTCCGGCTGGCTTATAGCCGCAAACATTATGTCAAGAACCTGGACTAAAGCAAAATGAGTCTATTTGATCGATTAGTGTTGGTGGCCGCGATTGCCGTCACGGCTGCCGCCGCCGCGGTGCGCGTCGGAACTTTCCCGTCGGAAATGCGAACGTTCTACACCACCGCCAGCGGATTGCCGTCCAATGATGTTCTTGCCGTTTCTATTCGCGGCGGGAGACTATTCGCACGCACGGGTGCCGGGGGCGCGGTGTTCAGCAACGGCAAATGGATTCGTTCGGAGCTCCCGGCAGAAAAGAGCCCCAATCTCAAAGGGTTACCAGGCGATGTTTCAATCCGGCAGGTTGCGAGCCATGCCGATGGCCGAGTCGCCGTCGCAACGGAGGAAGGCCTCTTCCTGCGCGAACCCTCCGGGAAATGGCGTGAACTCCACCCCCACGAAGGTTTCCGAAGCTGGCATCCGAAGGACGTTCGTGGCGTAGCCTTCGATACGCGCGGCCGGCTTTGGTTTGCAAGCCCGCCGGGTGTAGGCTGCTTCGACGGCGAATGGAAACTCTACACCGGCCACGATGGACTTCCTTACAACGACTTCACCACCGTTGCGGCAGGTGAGAAGGGAGTGGTCTGGTTCGGCACCCGCCGCGGCGCCATCCGGTTTGACGGCAGCACCTGGGAGTACCGGCAAGGCTTGAGATGGCTGCCTTCCGATGAAATCCGAAGCATCGCCGTTGAGGAGGATGGCGATGCCTGGTTCGCTACCCCCGCTGGTGTTGGGCTGATCGAAAGACGGCCCATAGCGCTTTCACAGAAAGCCAGGTTCTTCGAAGACGAGATCGACAAGCGCCACCGCCGCACGCCTTACGGCTACGTGGATAGTGTCAGCCTGGAGCGTCCCGGCGACCTCTCCAACTGGGCGCAGCACGACAGCGACAACGATGGACTCTGGACGTCCATGTATGGTGCCGGGGAATGCTTTGCGTATGCGGCAACCCGCGATCCTTTGGCGAAAAAGCGTGCGGATGCGGCCTTTCGCGCACTTCGTTTTCTGGGTGAGGTCACCCGCGGCGGCAGCCATCCCGCTCCGCAGGGTTTTGTCGCGCGCACGATTCTGCCCACCAGCGGTCCGAATCCGAATGTGGTCTACACGCCGCAGCGGGACCGCGAGCGGCAGGCAACACGCGACGCTCTTTGGAAAGTCATCGTGCCCCGATGGCCCACCAGTGCGGACGGCAAATGGTATTGGAAAACCGACACGAGCTCCGACGAGCTCGACGGACACTATTTCTTCTATGCGGTCTATTACGATCTTGTCGCGGCGAACGAAGACGAGCGCAAACAGGTTCGCGATCACGTCGCCGCTGTCACGGACCATCTCATCCGGCACGGATACAACGTAGTAGATCATGATGGCAAGCCGACACGGTGGGGTGTCTTCAGTCCGGAGAAGCTGAATCACGATCCTCTGTGGTTTGAAGAGCGCGCGCTCAACTCGCTGAGTATTCTTTCTTACCTGCGTACCGCCGAACACATCACCGGAAATACGAAGTACGGCGAGGCGGCGCGGGAGTTGATGACGAAACACGCGTATGCGATGAACGTCATGATCGCCAAAACGAATGCCGGTCCGGGATCTGGAAATCAGTCCGACGACGAGATGGCGTTCATGAACTTCTACTGCCTGCTCAAGTACGAGAAAGAACCCAAGCTGCGCTCGACGTTCGCCTTCGCGTTCTCACGGCGTTGGATGATGGAGCGCTACGAATTGAATCCCTTGTTCAATTTCATTTATGCGGCGGTCGCTTCGGGAATCGAATATGAAAATGCTTTTAGGCGGGAAGATCTTTCCCCCGCGGGGGACTGGCTGGCGGAATCCATCGACACGCTGAAGCGCTATCCCATTGACCGGGTCAGTTGGGGGCTTTCCAACAGCCATCGCACAGACATAGTGCTGCTGCCCCCCTACGCGCGCGAGGAAGGGCAACGCGGAAACCGCCGCGACGGCAGGGTGCTGCCGATCGATGAGCGGTTTGTCGACAAGTGGAATCACGATCCGTGGGCGCTCGACTACCACGGAAATGGACGGCGCCTCGCCGATGGCGCGTCGTTCCTGCTGCCCTATTACATGGGCCTGTATCACGGCTTTATCGCCGATTAATCGAAGGAAGAAGCCGTATGCATTCGCGCGCGATCTGCCACTCTTCATCGGTGCGAATCACCAGCACGCGTACTCGCGACTGCGGCGTGGCGATATCCTGGTCAATGGGTGAATCGCCATTGCGCGCGCCGTCTATTTCGACGCCGAGGTAGCGTAGCCGTTCACATACAGCCTCGCGCAACGGTGCGGAGTTTTCGCCAACGCCGGCGGTGAACGCGAGAACATCCATGCCTTGGAGGCTGGCAACCATCCCACCGATCTCGCGGCATAGGCGGTGTGTGTAAGCGTCGAATGCCAGACCGGCGCGGCGGTTTCCCGCTTCGACGGCGGCCATGATTTCGCGCATGTCGCCCGAGATGCCGGAGAGTCCCTTCAGCCCCGACTCTTTGTTCAAGGTCCGGTTCAGTTGGTCCGCTGTGTATCCGCCGCGCTGCATCAGGTAGATCAGAATGCCGGGATCAACCGACCCCGCCCGGGTTCCCATAATCAGGCCGTCGAGCGGAGTAAACCCCATTGTGGTGTCGATGCTCTTCCCGCCATCGATCGCAGCCAGAGAACACCCGTTTCCGAGATGACAACTAACCAGTTTCAGCTCAGCCACATCGCGGCCCAGAATTTCCGCCGAGCGTCCCGACACGTATTGATGGCTGATGCCGTGGAATCCATATCGCCGGATGCCGCGGCCGAGCCATTCGTAAGGACCTCCGTAGACAAACGCGCGCTCCGGCAAAGAAGCATGGAAGGCGGTGTCGAAGACGGCGAATTGAGGTATGCCGGGGCCCAGCAGCCGTTCGGCGGTATGGATTGTTTCCAGTTGAAACCAGTTATGCTCCGGGGCGAATTCGGCCGCTTCGGTGATTCCGGATTTTACCTCCTCCGAAATGAACGCGCTTTCGCGAAGACGGTTGCCGCCGTGGACGATCCTGTGCCCCACAGTGGATATCTCCTGCCACGCGTGCAGCACTTGAGCCTTCCCCTTTAGGAGTGTCTCCAGCACGGGTCCGGCGACTTCCCCGGCAGTGCTGATTCGCAGTTCCATCTCTTCGGTGCCGCCCGGACCTTCGGCACGAATTCGCGCGGGCGCATTGCTGTTCCCCCATCCCGCATGGACACGCCAGATGGGGCGCCGGGCGGCACAGGACATTGTGCTGCCTTCGACGTCGTACAGGGAAGCCTTGATCGTGCTCGATCCACCGTTCAGAACCAGTATTCGCATGTGGGCGCTATTTGACTTCATTATCGCCACAGGCTGCCGCGGGGACCGCACGTTATACTAAATCTGCGCGGAGCTACAGCCGTGCACAGGAGATTTTTCGTGCCGCACTTACGTGTGTTACTGCCGTTTCTGCTGGGGTTTACCATGATTTTACCGCCGCTCAAAGCGCAGGGGAAGAACGCCCGTCCGGATTGGATCGCGAGCGCCGTCTCCGCGCTCGAAAAAGAATTGGTGGATAAATACGGCCCCTCGCAGCGCGTGCGTGTCGAACGCGGATTGAAGCAGGTAGCCGGGTTCTGGCGCGCGGACGACGGCGGCCGCAATACGTTCGAGGAATTTGTCCGGGCGAACTTCGCAGGCGACCAGAAAGCCATCGACACCGTTTTCTCCCGCTATGAAACCCTGTTTGAACAGCTTGACGGGCATATGCTGGAAATCCAGATCGCCTTCCGGCTCCAGGTTGACCTGGACCGCGGCCCGATCATGCCCTATGACGAAGTCTTCGCCGCCTACGATCCCGCTGCACATGCGAAAGAAGACTTTTTCAAAAGCAAGCTGGCGTTCGTGGTCCTGTTGAATTTTCCGCTGACCACGCTCGAAGAGCGGTTGGCGCGAGGTGAGCAGTGGAGCCGCCGCGAATGGGCGGAAGCACGTCTGGCTCAGCGCTTCTCGCGGAGAGTGCCTCCCGAGGTGAATTTGGCGATTGCCGAGGCCGGGGCACAAGCCGAACAGTATATTGCACAGTACAACATATGGATGCACCATCTGCTCGATGAAAAAGGGAAGCGGTTATTCCCTGCCAAGATGCGCCTGCTCTCGCATTGGAATCTGCGCGATCAGATCAAAGCCGACTACACGGAAAAAGACGGGCTGCCGCGCCAGCGCATGATCGCGCGCGTCATGGAGCACATCGTCCGGCAGACGATTCCTCAAGCGGTGGTGAACAATCCAACCGTTGATTGGAATTTATCCTGGAACTCGGTCAGCCGGTCTGAGGTGAAGGATTACAGCGAGGCGCCGCGGCCGGTGCGGCAGGCCTCGAATGACCGCGAGCCCGATACTCGGTACGCGATGTTGCTCGGCACATTCCGGGCGCTGCGACAGATCGACCCCTACTCACCGGCGGCGCCCACACACATAGCCCGGGTCTTCGATGAAGAGCGCGAGTTGCCGGAGGAACGCGTTCAGGCGATGTTCGAGCAGATTCTGACATCCCCGCTGATCCCCCGCGTAGCGAAGTTAATTGAGCAGAGGCTTGGCCGGCCGCTCGAGCCGTTCGATATCTGGTATGCCGGCTTCAAGCCGCGCGGCAAGTACTCAGAAGCCGAACTGGATGAGATCACGCGAAAGCGGTATCCCACGCCGGAAGCATACGAGAAAGACATGCCGCGCATGTTCCGGGACCTGGGTTTCAGCGCGGAACGTGCGGATTACCTCGCGAGCAACATCGTCGTGCAACCGGCCCGCGGCTCCGGACATGCGTGGGGCGCGCAGTTGCGTACGGCTCCGGCAAGACTGCGCACTCGCGTTGGTGCGGACGGCATGGATTACAAAGGCTACAATATCGCCGTTCACGAGATGGGGCACAACGTAGAGCAAACGTTCTCGCTAAAAAAAATCGACCATTGGCTGCTCAACGGCGTGCCGAATACCGCGTTTACCGAAGCCCTCGCGTTCGTGTTTCAGGCCCGGGATCTGCAGCTTCTCGGATTGCAGGATACCGATGAAAGCGCCGAGGCACTCCGGATTCTAAACGATTTCTGGGCAACCTACGAGATCGCCGGTGTGGCGCTGGTGGATATGGCGGTGTGGCACTGGATGTACGATCAGCCCGATGCGACGCCCGCCCAGCTAAGGGAAGCGGTGATCCAAATCGCCACCGATGTTTGGAATAGGCACTATGCGCCTGTGTTCCGCCACAAGGACGTGGTCCTGCTGGGCATCTACTCGCACATGATTGAGCGCTATCTCTACCTGCCGGACTACCCGATCGGCCACCTCATCGCGCATCAGTTGGAAGAACACATGGCCAAGGCCGGCAAGATCGGTCCCGAGGTGGAACGGGTGAGCAAGCAAGGACGTATCGCGCCGGACCTGTGGATGAAGGGCGCAACCGGCGCTCCGGTCGGTGCCGAAGCACTGATCGAAGCTGCCACGCGCGCACTGGCGCGGATCGTACCTTCGAATTAGCGGCGCCGCTCAGGAGAGAAGTCTTTTCAGATTCTTGATGCTCTTCTCGATACCCTCTAAGCCGGGGTAAGCGCCGCTTTCTTCCTCAATGATGTACCACTCCGTTCCGGCGGCGGTTTGCGCGGCCTGGAAGAAACCTTTCCAGTCGATCTCTCCTTCGCCGATCAGCGCGCTTTTGTTTGAGGAAGAGAATTCTTTTACGTGCACCGTGACCGCCCGGCCCGGGTATTTTTTCATCACGTCGATGGGATTGCTGCCGGCGCGCTGCGCATGCCCGATGTCCAGTTGCATGATGACGTCCTTGTTCGTCCTGCCGAAGAACGTATCCCACGGCTTCTCGCCGTCAAGCGGTTGAAACTCTATCGTGTGATTGTGATAACCCACACGCATTCCGTGGGGTTTCACTTTTGCCGAGATCTCATTGAAGACCGATGCTGTCTCGATCCACGCCTGGCGCGAAGCGCGGTTTTCCTTGGGCAGTCCCGGCACAACGAGATATTTGTTTCCAATGATGCGGTTGAATTCGACCGTCTTGGGCAACTCATCGCCGAGAAGGGCAGGCAAGCCGATGTGCGACCCGCAGCACTTCAGGCCGGCATCGTCCAGCATTTTCCGGACAGACTTCGCGTCATGGTTGTAATAACCGGCAAACTCTACCGCCTGATAACCCATCCGGGCGATGGCCGCCAGTACGCCGCGCAGGTCGGCAGCCGCATCCTTGCGCACCGAGTATAGCTGGACGCCGATCCCGATGTTGCGGCTCGCACCGAAGAGCGCTGCATGATTCCTAATGAGCGCCGCCCCAAGAAAGGCCAATCGCCCAAAATCGCGTCTGGACAAATCTGACATACGTATCCCTTTTAATTTAGATAATCGCTCAACTTTACGGGACGCGGGTGCCGCCCACTTCTTCCTTGAACCATAGGCTCATCCGCTTCCCGGCATCGTCAGTGCAGGTCATGGACCTTGCAAAAATATAACCGAACCTCGCCACGGTTTCGATGGTGAGGCTGCCTTTCAGGTGTGCATGGTAATCCATCACTGGGTGCCGGCGGTAATAGCCGGCCGCCGGCCGGCTACACTACGATTTTCCACTGAGGC
>CAADGY010000286.1 GCA_900696665.1 uncultured Acidobacteriota bacterium | reverse complement strand
GAAGCAGCCGTTGCCGGCAAGTATGTCTCGGAGATGATCGAGGGTCAGCGCCGGTTTCCCATCGTGATCCGTTTCCCAGAGCGATATCGCGCGGATGCCGAGTCTCTTCGTCAACTGCTCATCGCTGCGCCCGCCGGCGAGCGCGTGCCGCTGGGCAGCATAGCCCGCGTGGAAGTGGTCCGCGGGCCGGAAGTGGTCTCGAGGGAAAACGGGCAGCGCCGGATCGTAGTGCAGGCGAACGTGCGAGGCACCGACCTGGGAAGCTTCGTGGCCGCGGCGGAACGTAAGCTGGAAGCGGGCCTCGTGCTACCGGCCGGCTATAGTACCGATTGGGGCGGACAGTTTGAGAATCAACAGCGGGCGATGCGGCGCCTCGCGATCGTGCTTCCGCTGACTGTGTTGATTATCTTCGCCCTGCTGTTTGCCACCTTCGATTCGGTGCCCCAGGCGATTCTCATTATTCTAAACGTCCCGTTTGCCCTCGTGGGAGGCATTGGGGCGCTTTGGCTGCGCGGATTGAATCTGAACCTGTCGGCGTCAATCGGTTTTCTGGCGCTATTCGGGGTGGCCGTGTTGAATGGCATCGTCCTGGTTAGCCATATCAACCGGCTGCGAGCGGACGGGAAACCCCTCCATGATGCCATTCTCGAAGGAGCAGGCACTCGTCTACGGCCGGTGTTGATGACCGCCCTGGTTGCCAGTTTAGGTTTTGTTCCGATGGCAACATCGACTTCAATCGGCTCGGAGATGCAGCGCCCTCTGGCCACTGTGGTGATCGGTGGTCTGGTTACCTCCACCCTGTTGACGCTGTACATGCTTCCACTGTTGTACCCGTGGGCGTGCCGCGAGGCATCGCGGGAAAATCAGGTGGAATAGGCGGGTGCGAAACGGGAGGTGGTTAGTGGAGCCTGGGCTTCTTGAGCTCGTGCGTCACAAGTTGATCGAAGATGGCTAGTACCTGCTTACGATAGGCGTAAACTCGCTTGAGGTTGTCCTGGAAATCCGGCTCGAAGCGGGGAGTGTTCAGCCATTTCTCGAGCGTAGCCCGCGGAATATCGATGTCCTTGCGAAGGGCATCGACGGAATGCCCTCTCAGGAACAACCCATAAAACATTGCCGCTTCTTTCTGCGGCGTCAGCGCGTCGAAATTGTCCCTTCCAATCATCTGGACTACTCACTCAGCAAAATTACCGGTCAAAAAAGGCCAGTATAATCAGGCTACGTCATACAATCAAGTACCGAAACTGCTATAGTTTCTCACCGCAAAACAACGCGGAGGATCCACTCGAAGTAACCTTCAAGTGAATCAGATGCTTCGCGCGATATCCCAGTTTCAAGAGCATTTTTTCGGGGTGGGGGCGGAAGGCTACGGTATTTTAACATCGGAGGTCTTTGTGGCGGTTTCAGACTAGTGAAATCAAGATTTTAGAGTGTTGCTGGCGATGAAGACCGGGCGCCTGACGACAGAATGGATCTGGTAACCCGGCTCCGTCCATGTCATGCTATGGGTAGATTTTCTCAGAGGAGGGATGTTTCCATATGCGTTTCCTGAGGTACGCCGGCGCTATCGCCGTATTCTCGCTGGCCGCTTTTGCCGACACGTTCACGGGCACCGTAGTGGACGTGATGTGTAAGGACAAGGACCTGGCGAGCCACACAAGGAAGTGCGCCATCGGTTGTGCAAAGAGCGGTTACGGTTTGATGACCGCCGATGGCAAGTTTATGAAGTTCGATGAAGAGGGCAACGCGAAAACGCTGGCTGCTCTTAAGGCAAGTTCCAAGGAGAAGGATTTGAAGGCGACGGTGCAAGGTACCCGGGAGGGGGAAACCATCAAGGTCGATAGCATCGCGCTTCAATAGGAAATCGGGTGCGGCGGGGCCAACTCCCGCCGCACTTCACGCTTTCGCAGTTCGAGCCAGTCGGGGAACAAGGCCGGGTTTTCCAGCCAGGTCAACATCCACAAAATCGTTTCCGCGCGTTCGCGCCGCTTCTCCTCCTGCACAGCTTTTCTCAGTGCCCATTTCGCGTGGTCTTTTGACTTGATGACCGCCTCCCGGCATTGGCGGGCTCTCCGCGCATCCCCCGCCTGAGAGGCCGCGTCGTATTCGGCCTGCATTCGTAGCAGCGTACGCTCCAACTCCTCCAGCGAGTCCTGCCGGATACCTTCAGCCAGCGCCGACATCGGAACGCCGGCAGCACGAATGGATTCACGGAGGTAACGCGCCGAAACCGGCGCGAATGCGGCTTGAAGCCGGGCAAACTCCTCTACGTCAATCCTCTCCCAGCCGGACTCCCGGACGGCTTCGGCGATCCGGTCGCGTTTAGTGTTGCGGCGCACCACGGCGGTAGTTCAAAACGGCTTTGTTATGTTCGGTGAGATCCGTGGTGAATTCGTGTGCTCCGGAGCCGTCCGGCTTCGCGACAAAAAACAGGAATTTGGTCTCGGCCGGCCGCAAAGCCGCCTCCAAAGCGGCGCGTCCCGGGTTGGCAATCGGCCCCGGCGGGAGTCCGGCGTGGCGGTAGGTGTTGTAGGGGTGATTCTTATCCAAATCGGACCGGTAGATGGCGCCGCGGTAACGGTTCTCCAACAGCGCGGCATAGATAACGGTCGGGTCGGCGTCCATCCGCATCCCTTTGCGCAAGCGATTCGCATATACAGATGCCACCTGTGGGCGTTCCTGCGGAAGCGCGGACTCCTTCTCCACCAGCGACGCTAGCGTGACAATTGTGTGAATGTCCGTTTCCGGCGCCGGATTCAACTCTTTCCATACGCGCCGGAACTCGTCCGTCATCATACGGCAGACCTGCTCGGCTGTGGTGTGCCGGGCAATACGGTAGGTGGAAGGGAAGAGGAAACCTTCGAGCGAGGGTGCCTGTGGGTCCAGATCTCGAATCAGTGCCGGGTCGCGAGCCACCTTGAGAAATACTTCCGCGGGGATCAACTTCTGTTTTTCCAGTGTGTTCGCGATGTCGAACATATTATGACCTTCCGGTACCCTCACCTGGTGATAGAAGATGTCGCCTCTGACGATGCGGTCGAATACGGTCCACACCGAAGCGGCAGTATGGAAGCGGTACTCGCCCGCCTGCAATCTGGCATCTTTCCGGATCGCGCGGGCCAGCAGAAACTGCCAGTCGAATCGGATGACACCAGCCTGCCGCAACAACGTAGCCATGTGGCGGGTAGCGGTGCCTTTCGGGATATCGACAAACGTTTCTTTTCCAAAGCCCGAGTACGGCACGAAGAGAGCAGCGCCCAACACTGCGGCGGCGAGAAAAAGGAGCACGAACGCCGGAAGCAGCAACTTAGAAAACCGCATCGGCCGGCATCTCCCCGTCGCTTCCAGCGAGCGAATCGAGATAGCTCTCAAGCAGAATCACCGCGGACAGTTTGTCCACGGCACGGGCGCGCTTCTCGATACTGGCGCCGCTCTGGCGAAGCACACGCTGCGCTTCCACTGTCGTCAGGCGTTCATCCCAAAGCCGGACAGCTACTCCCGTATGCTGAGACAGCCGCTCGGCGAAGTCCCGTGCGAACGCGGACCCCGCCCCCTCGTGTCCACTCATGTGAAGCGGATTCCCGATCAGGACCAGCGAGACATCACGGTTATGGATAATTTCCTCGAGTGCCAGAATGTCGCTTCGGATATTCGTCCTCACCAGCGTATCGAGCCCTTGCGCGGTCATTCGCAGCGCATCGCTAATAGCTATGCCGATGCGCCGTTTACCGAGGTCGAGAGCGAGAACCCTGCCGCCTGAAGCCAAATCCACAGTACTGCTAATATTCTATCTGTCTTCATGCTAGAGTAGCTGGTAAAGGTCTCCTGAGAGGTTTCCTCGGTGTCCACTTTGACTCCTGCGATCCCGACGGAACCGGGGCAGGCAGGGCGCAGTATCGGCAGAGCTGTTATCGCGCTGGCGGCTGTAATCGCGCTGCTCTACTTCGGCCGCGTATTTATTATCACGCTGATTATTGCCACGATGCTGGCCTTTATTCTGGAGCCGGCGGTCAGCTTTTTGGTTCGTTTCAAGTTTCCGCGGGGAGCCGCCAGTTTCATGGTGTGCAGCGTGGCTCTGCTGCTGATTTATCTCACGGGCCTCGGCTTATACACACAGATTTCGGGCCTGTTGGAGGAACTGCCCAGCTATAGCCGGCGCATCAGCGATTTAGTGGATAATGTCTCGGCGCGGCTGGAGGCGGCGGAGAAATCGCTGTACGAAGCTCTGGTTCCCAAACGGATTCGCGAACGCGATCAACTGGCCGCGGAAGCGATGGCGCAGCAGGCTGCACAAGCGGCGGCGAAGAAAACGCGAGGACGCAAGGCCCCGCCTCCGGAGCCGTCTCCGGCCACGCAGCAGGTTCCGCAAGTGCGCATTCAGGAGCAAAGAACGCCGCTGGTCAACTATCTGTACTCCTATTTAAGCTCGTTTTATAACGTTCTCCTGATGGCGTCGTTCGTGCCGTTTCTTGTGTATTTCATGTTGAGTTGGCGGGACCACATTCGCCGTAGTTTTTTGCAGTTCTTCGATGGACAGGCGCGTCTCATTGCAGGCAAGAGTTGGCACGGGATCGCGGAGATGGCGCGCGCATACATTGTTGGCAATTTTGTGCTCGGGCTGCTTCTTTCCATGGCGAGCTGGCTTTTCTTCATCAGCATGAGCCTTCCCTACCCATTCCTGATCGCACCATTCAGCGGGTTCCTCAGCCTGGTACCTTACGTTGGGTTGCCGCTTGCCATGGTGCCTCCGCTGCTGGCTGCCCTGCCGGTATACGATGCGATGACGCCTTACCTCATCATTGGAACGACTATCGCGGTTCTACATCTGCTTGCGCTGAATCTGCTGTATCCGAAAATCGTCGGCGGGCGAGTGCATTTAAACCCACTGGTGGTGACCGTGGCACTAATGTTCTGGGGCACTCTGTGGGGAGGCATCGGGCTGGTGCTGGCCATTCCCATTACGGCGGGAATAAAGGCTGTCTGCGACAACGTCGTGGAATTACGCCCTTATGGCCGGTTCTTAGGCGATTGATGCGGCGGGGCCACTTCGCGAATTCGTACGCCAGTGGCGGCTCCTTTGCTAATGGAAAGGGAAAGAATGCCCCCGGCGTCCGCGGTCTGCTCGAACATCTCCCGGTCGTCCATCTCGATCTCATATTCTTGTGAAGGAGTAAGGCCGACGACGAATACCTCGGACCCGTTCCCGCTGCCACCCCGGAACCGCAGGCCGTTCCCGGCGAACACGACCATCGCTTCACCCATCCGTACAGGGGGCTGTTTGGTCCGGGATCGAACCTTCACTATGCGGCCGTTCTCGAACAACTGGGTCCATCCTTCGAGGTGTCCAAACCACTGGGCATCTTCCTCCCAACTTGAACGCAGAATCAGGCGGCCCGTGGCGGGATCGTGGAAGACCAGCGGCATGTGGAAGTAGCTGAGCCCGGGTTGGTAGGGATTGGCCCAAAGAAGCTCGTAGGGCGCGCCGAAAGGGCCCCTCATGAGAAAGCGGTCGTTGATAAGCCAGCCTTGCACAAACTGGCTCTCGATCGCGTTGGTGTCATAGGCGACCATGCTCAGTTCCGCTGCCCGGGAAAGGGAGGCTCGCCTGAGATCGGGTTCTTTGCCGGTGCCGGATACCGGTATCCGGAAATCGTTCTCGCCGGCGGGGTACGAAGCCGGATAGTGTGCAAGCATGTGATACGCCGGGAAAGTCTTGAAGAATGCGCGTGCCGAATCGCGCAGGTCCACGCCGGTGTTGTCCCGTATGATGTGAATCAACTCATAGAGCGCATAGGTTTCCTGAAGGGGAAACGGTACCGGTTGCACCCCAAGCTTCGGCGCGAGGTCCTCCTGCCACTTTTTCCGGATCAACTCATTGAGAAGACGCTCCGCATCCGGGTTGTGACCTGCCAGGGCGATGGCTGCCATAACGGCGGAACGTACAGCCGGCAGGTCCCGCGCTCCCGTTGCCGAATCCAGCCCAGCGCGAAGCCGGGCGGCAATGACCGCCGATTGATTATCATTGAGAAGCGGCTGGCACCAGTCAAAAACGATTGCGAGTTGGCGCAAATCCGTCTGCGGACCCAGCGCCCATTCCACGGCGCGCCGGCCTGCTTCCGCATCGTCGGTTATGCGATAGTACAAGGCATTGGCAAAGCCCGGCTCCGGCATCGGAACTCCACCTGTCATCAACGTCTGAAACTGCTGCCAGCGGATGGATTCCCGCACCCGTTCCCGCCGCAGCAGTTTCAGGCGTCTGGAATTCAGCAGGAGCCGCGGATGCTCACTGGTAATAAACAACTCCTCCGTGGCTTGCGGTGAGGCTATCAACACCAGTAGCAAGCCGATCATTATCCTCAAGGGCATCCGGCTGTTCCGATTGTGTCACACTGACACACCCGGCGCACTCCGCAGTCCCGGCTTCCACCTGCGGGCGGGCCATACGAGCTTGTTATTTCAATAACTTATCTGCTGGGTGAGGCTGGCTAACGGTTTGCAGTCTTACTGGCGAATTGATGGTAGTTTCCTTTAACCTGCCCTCTGCTGCAATGCGGCAAGCGGGGAGAGCGAGCGGGCTCGACAGCAACGTGCTTGCGGGAGCCGGTGTGGAAGAATTCAAACCGCTCCTTCTTTCAGGTTGCGGCTTGCAACAGAGGGTTTTTTTAGGTTATTTCGGATTCGCGGTATTACCGGGATTAGTTATTGGTACTTACGGACTCACCGTGGATGACACGTTTCGGTATGCGTCTGGCATTGCTGAGTGGGGAGATTGGACGCGGTCCTCACCAGGAATGAACGTTTGCGGGTATATAGGATAACCTGACGTACCGATGCTGCATCCCAGCCCCAGTTAGTGGGGCGGGCCGCGCCGGAGAGGGCACTTCACCGCCCACTTCACCGCCCGATCCGGTGCGGTTCTTCTCGTGGTATTCTCCGCAATCTTCTCTCCTGCCTGTTACGATTTGGAACTACTGAAACCACGTAGAATTAATTAACTCTTTCCGCCCGGACAAAACAGTCCAGAATTTAACCCATTGGCTCTGAAGGAAGGTCCAGTGGGTGCACGCCAGCATATTCTCTCGCTCTTTGTGATCGCCATGACCGCCTCTGTCGCATGCTCTCTCACCGTGCAAGTACGCCAGAGCGCGGTAGTGGATGTCACGATGAAAGCCGGACAAACAGCCGCCGCAGTCGCGGTGGTGGATGTAGCTTTGGCGAGTGAGCCCGTATCCCGATGTTCTGGCGGGGGGGGGGTACGCCTCACCAGGCGAGAGTTCGGGTTCGGGGCTCTTCTTCCGGGTTTGGACGGTAGAGGGTCTTGCAGTGCTCGCAGCGGTAGATTTCAGCATCCTCGCCGTATTTTTGCTTCACTTCCTCCCCAAAAAAGTACCATCGCTTGAGGTGGCCGGCGCAGAGCTTGCCCTTCTCGTCCTTCTCATTGCAGGCGCGCATTTTCAAAAGACGCCGCTTTACTTTGGTGCCGTCGGATAGGGTGTCCAGCAGTTCCGCAACCGGCACCGGTTTGTCTGAAGCCGCATACTTGGGATTCGCCATGGGACAGAGATTTCGAGTATATCACCACAGCGCCGCGTCGCCGGCGCCGTTACGCGCAGGCGCCAGGACCGTGTGCGGAACGCCTGGAAAGTGGCTCAAGCTTCGGAAGAGTAGCCGTTTTAAACCAGAACTCCTCACACCGCCGGATCATCAGGAAGTATTCGTCGACGTCCGCCGGTTTCGACACGTAGCAATTTGCATGTAATTCGTAAGCGTGCTGTATGTCGGAATCCGCGGTGGAGGTAGTGAGTACGACGACGGGGATAAGCCGCAGGTGAGGGTCGGCCTTAATTTCGGCGAGCACTTCCCGCCCGTCTTTTCGAGGCAGGTTCAGGTC
Organism: uncultured Acidobacteriota bacterium; assembly: GCA_900696665.1. Taxonomy (GTDB): domain Bacteria; phylum Acidobacteriota; class Terriglobia; order Bryobacterales; family Bryobacteraceae; genus CAADGY01. The sequence continues at coordinate 6,946 of CAADGY010000286.1, read as the reverse complement.
GAGCAGGATCAGGTCCGGGAAACACCCTTCGCGCGTGTTTTCGCCACGGAGCATCTCCATGGCTTCCACGCCGTCGCGGGCCACTTCGAGAACAACCTGCGCCGAACTCTCCCGAAGCGCTTCCCGTGTGAGACGCACGTCACCCGGACTGTCCTCCACAAGCAGAATCGTCCTCGCTTTGGATTTGGTGCAAGACTGAACTGCTTCTCCATTTCGCATTCCTCTTCCGTCGATTCTGTAAGACGCTCGCGTTCGAATTTGGTGTCAGATATGGAGAACCGGTTTCCGGTTCTTTTTGAATCTTCCGGACCTGATCGTGCGGAACTCAAGAGGCGGATGTGATAAGCTGGATGCTTCAACGCCGGTTAGTCGAAATATGCCGGCCCGGGTAAGCGAATCAATCCTTTTACGAACGTATCCACTCCGCGAAGCAGACCTGATTGTCAGCTTCCTGACCCGGGATCAAGGTAAATTAAGGGGCGTAGCCAGGGCGGCCAGGAGGCCCAAGAGCAGGTTCGGAGCCGGCTTGGAGCGGCTCTCGCATGTGCGGATGTTCTATTATCAGCGAGAGAACCGCGAACTGGTTACGCTGGACTCCTGCGATCTGATTCAGTCGGCATTCGATGCGGCGCCGGATTATGAAATGGGAGTGGCCATGGATTTTCTGGCCGAAGTGTCCGAGCAAATGCTGCCGGCGGCCGAGCCGAACGAACGGCATTTCAGGCTGCTTTTGGCGATGATGGAGCACCTTCGGCCGGGCGGAAACGACAGGATATGGTCCGCGGTAACGTATTTCAGCTTGTGGTCCGTGCGCCTCGCGGGAGTTCTACCGGAGTTGCGCGTGGCGTCTGAATCTCGCCGGATTGCCGAAGAGATGTTCCGCACGCCCGTCGGACAATTGACGCCAAGAGCTTGGGATAGGACAACCGCCGCCGACCTGCGCCGTTCGCTCGTTCGCACAATCGAAGATCACATCGAGCGGAAGCTGCTGAGCGCTCCCCACCTCGAGAGCCTTTAAGGATGGACTCCTTTCAACAAGTCATATTCAAACTGAAGAACTACTGGTCCGAGCGGGGCTGTATCATACAGGAGCCCTATGACGTCGAAGTCGGGGCGGGCACCATGGCGCCCGAGACATTTCTGCGGGTGTTGGGGCCGGATCCCTACCATGTCGCTTATGTGCAGCCAAGCCGCCGTCCTGCTGATGGCCGCTATGGAGACAATCCCAACCGGCTGTATAAGCACCAGCAGTTGCAGGTGATTCTCAAGCCTTCTCCCGACGACATCGTCGATCAATACCTGGCCAGCTTGGAGGCGATCGGGATCGACCTGCACAAGCATGACATCAAGCTGGAAGAAGACAATTGGGAATCGCCCACACTGGGCGCCTGGGGCATCGGCTGGCAAGTGATGCTCGACGGTCTGGAGATCACGCAGTTCACTTACTTTCAACAGTGCGGCGGCATCGACCTGGACCTGGTTCCGGCGGAGTTGACCTACGGGCTGGAACGCCTGGTAGCTTTCCTGCAAGGTGTCGAAAGCGTGTACGACATCGAGTGGGCTCCGGGCGTCAAGTATGGGGCCGTTCGCCATGCCGACGAATTGCAGAACTCCGTTTACAACTTCGAACTCGCGGATGTTTCCACTTTGTGGCAACTATTCGCGCTGTACGAGGGCGAGTGCCGGCGCCTGATGGCAATGTATCCGGGATACAGGGAGAAGCGGCGGTTTCCAGTGCTTGCGGCCTACGACCTCGTGCTGAAGTGTTCTCATCTGTTCAACCTGCTCGACTCGCGCGGCGCCATCAGTGTCACGGAGCGTGTAGGAGTCATCGGGCGGGTCCGGAAGCTTGCTGTCGGTGTTGCGCAAGCTTGGGTGGAACAGCAATCCATAGGGATTCCACAAACGGCGGAGGTGAGCGGATGAGACTGCCATTTCTGCTCGAAATCGGAACCGAAGAGATTCCCGACTGGATGATTGAGCCGGCGTTAAAGGAACTGGCAGGGTCCTTTTCCGCGCTATTGTCCGCTAACGGGCTTTCCGGCGCGGCGGTGGCCGTCGAGGCGACACCACGGCGCCTCACCCTGCGCGCCGATCGGATTCCGGACCGGCAGCCGGATTCGGTGGAAGCGATCAGCGGACCCCCGAAGAGCGCGGGCGACACAGCCGCGGCGGGATTTGCGCGCAAAGCCGGCGTCAGCGTTCAGGACCTGGAAGTGGTCACGACTCCGAAAGGGGAGTACTTCCAGTACAAGAAGCGAATTGAAGGCCGCCGCACCATCGACATTTTTGCCGGAGCACTGCCGGGACTGATTCTTGGTATCCCGTGGCCTAAGACGATGTATTGGACCGGTAAGGCGGGGCCTCGCTTCATCCGGCCGATTCGCTGGCTGGTCTCTCTTCTGGGTAAAGATGTCGTGCCGTTTGAGATCGCCGGTGTTTCTTCGGGGAACATTACCAGCGGACACAGGAGGCTCGGCAAGAAAACAATCAGGATCACTTGCCGGAGTTATCCCGAGATGCTCCGGAAGAACTACGTCCTCATTTCGGCCGCTGAACGGCGTGAGAAGATCGAAACCGGGATCGCCGGTCTGCTCGAGGGAACAGGCCTGCGCGTCAAGAAAGATGCCGCCCTGCTCCACACGCTGGCGTTTATGACGGAGTATCCAGCCCCCATTCTCGGGCGCTTTGACGAGAGCTATCTCCGTCTGCCGGAGGAGGTTCTGGTGACTGTGATGCGCCATCACCAGCGGTATTTTTCCGTGGAGGACGCCTCCGGTGCGCTGGCGCCGCACTTCATCGCCGTGATGAACACGAGCGCCGACGCCGATGGCCTGGTGCAAGCGGGCAACGAGCGGGTTTTGAAAGCGCGATTCAATGATGCGGCGTTTTTCTGGACCGTGGACCAGCAAAAGAAACTGTGCGACCGCATCGGCGACCTCGCCAACGTCACGTTTCAGACAAAGCTCGGATCGTACAAGGACAAGACCGAACGAGTGGTTCAGCTTGTGCGCGACCTCGGGGGTCCGGAGACCGCCATCCGCGCGGCGGAGTTGAGCAAGTGCGACCTGACCACCGGCATGGTGAAGGAATTTACCGAACTGCAGGGTGTCGTCGGCGGCCTGTATGCACGCGTGCAAGGGGAGGGAGAAGAGGTAGCCCTCGCGATCTACGAACACTACAAACCGGTGAGCATGGAGGATGCTATTCCGGGCTCGCCTGACGGGCGGTTGGTATCGCTGGCAGACAAGTTGGAGACGCTCAGGGGATGCTTTGGGATCGGTTTGATTCCCACCGGATCCGGCGATCCGTTCGCGCTGCGCCGCGCCGCGCAGGGCGTGATACGAATTTTGGTGGAGGGGCGGTGCGAATTTTCACTGCGGAAACTCGCCGCCGGTGACGAGACGCTGTTGGAATTCCTCCTGGATCGGGCAAGATATTATTTTCGCGACGTGAAGGGATTCAAGTATGACGAGGTCAATGCCGTGCTCGCGGCCGGATACGACGACCTTGTCGACGCAGCCAGCCGCCTGGAAGCGATCCAACGCGTGCGCCCGACGGAGAACTTTGAACCCCTGGCGGCGAGTTTCAAACGGATTCAGAATATTTTGCGCCAGGCTGGTTCAAGCGTGGGATACGAGTTCAGGCCCGAACTGTTGGAGGCAGGTCCCGAGCGCGATCTGTATGAAGAATTCGAACGTGTACGCTCCCGAGTCCAGGAGCACCGCGAGAACCGTGCGTACCTCCCGGCACTGGAAACGATCGCTTCCCTGCGGCCGAAAGTAGATCTGTTTTTCGACAAAGTACTGGTAAATGCGCCGGACCCCGAAATCCGGCGTAACCGGCTCGCGCTTTTGCATAATTTACTTACCGAGTTTTCAGCCATCGCCGATTTCTCGGAAATTGTCACCTCATAAAATTGAAGATGTTGAACTAATTGATAGCTTAGGAGAGCACAGTAATATGAAAAAATATGTCTATTCGTTCGGTGGCGGCACAGCCGACGGCGACGGATCGATGAAGGATACGCTCGGCGGCAAGGGTGCGGGCCTGGCCGAGATGAGCCGCGCCGGAGTTCCTGTTCCGCCGGGCTTTACCATTTCAACCGAAGTTTGCAATATCTATTTTTCCGAAAACCAACAGGTTCCGAAAGAAGTCCAAAAGCAGGTGGACGAAGCCCTCGTCAAACTGGAAAAGGCAATGGGCCAAAAGCTTGGGGGTACAGACGATCCGTTGCTGGTGAGCGTCCGTTCCGGCTCCAAGTTCTCGATGCCCGGAATGATGGATACCATTCTGAATCTGGGGCTGAACGATCGAACCGTCGAAGCGCTGGTGTCAAAAAGCGGCAATCCAAGATTTGCGTGGGACTGCTACCGCCGGTTCATTCAGATGTTTGGCAGCGTTGTGCTGGAGATTCCGAAGAGCGAATTCGAGCACCTTTTTGACGGGCGCAAGCACAAGGTGAAAGCGAAGCTCGATACGGACCTCACAGCCGAAGACCTGCAAGCCGTTGTCGCCGACTATAAAAAGCTGGTGCAGAAGCTGACGAAGAAGCCCTTTCCGCAGGACGCGCGGGAACAGTTGAGCATGGCGCGCGACGCCGTGTTCCGTTCCTGGTGGAATCCGCGCGCCATCCATTATCGCAAGATGAACAAGATTGCGGACAGCCTCGGCACCGCGGTGAACGTACAGGCGATGGTGTTCGGCAACATGGGCGACACTTCCGCTACCGGCGTCGGCTTCACACGTAATCCGGCCACCGGCGAGAAGATGTTTTACGGCGAGTTCCTGATCAACGCGCAGGGCGAGGACGTGGTGGCGGGCATCCGTACGCCGGAGCCGATTTCGGACCTTGCGGACATCATGCCCGAGGTCTACAACCAATTGCGCGACATCACCACCCGTCTCGAACAGCACTATAAGGACGTGCAGGATTTCGAGTTCACAATTCAGGAAGGCAAGTTGTATATGCTCCAGACCCGCAACGGAAAGCGCACGGGTCCGGCAGCCGTCCGCATCGCGGTGGAAATGGAAGCGGAAGGGCTTATCGACAAGCGGACCGCCGTCCTTCGCGTGGAGCCCAACCAGCTTGATCAATTGCTGCATCCGATAATTCCAGCGGAATCCAGGAAAGCGCTTCAAAAGATCGCCACAGGTCTGCCGGCATCGCCGGGCGCCGCGGTTGGACGCATTGTGTTTACCGCCGACCAGGCAGTGATCGCGTCGGAGAAATCGCCCGTGGTGCTGGTTCGTTCCGAAACGGTGCCGGACGACATTCACGGTATGGAAGTGGCTAAAGGTATTCTGACCGCACGCGGCGGCATGACGAGCCACGCCGCTGTTGTTGCCCGCGGTATGGGGACCCCCTGTGTGGCCGGCGCCGGCGCTATCATCATCGACGAGCGTAGCAAACAGATTTCCGTCACCGTTGCTGGAAAGAAACTGGTTCTGAAAGAAGGCGATTGGATCTCCCTCGATGGTTCGACCGGCGAAGTATTCGCGGGCCAGGCAGCTACTCAGGAAGCCGATCCGTCCTCGGGTATTCTGGCGAAGTTCATGGGATGGGCCGACGAATTCCGTGGCGGCTTCGGCGTCCGCGCCAACGCGGATATTCCGCGCGACGCGAAGGCCGCGCGTAAGTTCGGCGCGGAAGGAATCGGACTTTGCCGCACCGAGCATATGTTCTTTGGTGAGGACCGCCTTCCACACGTGCAGGCGATGATTCTTGCGCACGACGAGAAGGGGCGCAAAGACGCTTTGAAGAAGCTCCTGCCGATGCAGCGCAAGGATTTCGCCGGCCTGTTCGCGGCGATGGACGGCTTCCCGGTGGTGATCCGTACGCTCGATCCTCCGCTGCATGAGTTTGTCCCCAAACGCGAACAACTCATGGTGGACATCGCGAAACTGCCCACGGCCCACTCCAAGGAAAAGAAAGAGATGGCCGCCCGCTACAAGCTGACCGTGCCCGAGTTGAAGAAACGTTTGCCCGAACTGCTGAAGCGGGTGGAAGAGCTTCATGAGTTCAATCCGATGCTCGGCCATCGCGGCTGCCGCCTCGGTATTACCTATCCGGAAATCACGGAGATGCAGGCGCGAGCTATCTTCGAAGCCGTCGCGCAGGTGGCTAAGAAGGGCGTGAAGGTTATCCCCGAGGTCATGATCCCGCTCATTGGCGGCGTCCAGGAATTTGAAGACCAGAAGGCTATCGTAAAACGCGTAGCCGAGGAAGTTCTCGAGAAAGCGGGATTGCAGAATCAGAAGTATCTGATCGGAACGATGATCGAGATTCCTCGCGCTGCTTTGCTGGCGGATCAGGTAGCCACCGAAGCCGAGTTCTTCAGTTTTGGGACCAACGACCTGACGCAGACGGCGATGGGCCTGTCCCGCGACGACTATATCAAGTTCTCAAAGGACTACGAGGATAAGAAAATCTTTAAGGCCGATCCGTTTGCCGTGCTCGATCAGGAAGGCGTAGGTCAACTGGTCGATATCGGAGTGAAGAAGGGTCGCGCCACTAACCCTGAACTGGAAGTCGGCATTTGCGGAGAACACGGCGGTGAGCCCAGTTCCGTCGAGTTCTGTTACCGGGTAGGGATGAACTATGTATCCTGCTCGCCCTACCGCGTGCCGATTGCCCGGCTTGCAGCCGCACAGGCGGCCATTTCAGGCAGCGATAAAGCGGAAGCGATGAGAACCGCGTAACCAGTCGCTGTCGAAAATATGGCCGGTTTCCGTTCAGGGGGCCGGCCATTTCTCTTTTCTGGAAATGAAAACGGAGCCGTTAGTCTTTCGGCTGCGATTCCCTGGCCCCGTCTTTCTCCAGGAACTTCGCACAGTCGGCCCGATGCTTAAGTAGCTCAATGAGATAGCAGGAGATTCGCAAGGGAGAAGATTCGTATTTGCATCCACGGGAGTTAGGAGTATAATGCTTACAGCCACATGGCGG
>CAADGY010000285.1 GCA_900696665.1 uncultured Acidobacteriota bacterium | reverse complement strand
GAACGCACCGAGTCACGGCAACTGGTCTCAAAGTGTGAACCTGGCGAAGGATTCTCCCGCTCCCAGTGGTGAGGGCTGGTTCCCGCGACGCTTCGTCCGGAACGCGGCTGTACTCGCAGACGCGGCCTCAACGGGTCGGAAACGTCGGGCGATGATTTCGCGCAGGTGGGCGTCGAGTTGTTGTTGGGCGGATTGGAGGTCGGATTCGGTAATGGACATAGAACTCAACTGGGTAGTCCTTTGAGTGCTTCCGGGAAGAACTTGTTGATGGTCGCCTTAGACGGCGGCTGTGTGAGCAGTGAAACCACCACCAGCGTCAGCACCGACGCGCCGAAGATGATGGCCACCGGCATCATGCCGAACACGAGCAGTTCATCCTCCCCGCCGAATTTGCCCTTGGCCGCCATGTCCCGCGTAAACAAAACCACCCACACGACGACGGTTACAAGTAGCGAGGAGATTGCGCCGGCTTTGGTCACGCGTCGCCAGTAAACCGCCGCGAACGCCAGCGGAAACAGACTGGCAAAACCGCTGAAACACCACACGCCGAGATCAAAAACGTGCGGCGGTGGAAAGAGCGACAGCACGTAAGTCACCGCCACGATGAAAACGATGAACCCGCGCGCCAGCCAGATGGTTTGCTGGTCGTTGAAGCGGTTTTCGCCGAAGTGATGCTGGACCACGTCGCGGGTGAACATGGTGCCAAGGCACATGAACTGCGAATCGAGCGAACTCATGATGGCCGCCAGCACGCCGGCAATGAGCAGGCCGGTCAGATAAGGGTTATGAACGAGTTCGGACACCATCCGGCCTAGCACGGCGTTGGGCGGGGCTTTGATGCCGTTTCCGGCCGCCCAGATGCCGATGAGGATGCAGGGAATCCAGACGATCATGATGCAGATGGGATGCGCCACGCACGTGAGGCGGAAAGACTTGGCCGACTTGGCCGTGAGCCAATGCTGAAACAGGTGCGGGAACATGCCGACCGACAGCGGCACGAAGCAGTAGGTGAGGAATTGCAGGTGACCAATCTTGCCCTCGCGCGCCAGCAACTCGGGCGCGACTTCGAGCGCCTTCTGGCTGGCTGCCGCGGGCCCGCCCAGCGCCTTGGCGATCATCCAGAAGGCGACGATGCCCGTGCCCATGAACACCAGTGTCTGAAAGGTATTCGCCCACACCGCCCCGCGCACACCGCCCCAGAACACGTAGGTCAGCACCACCGCGCAAATCACCGCGCCGGTCAGCCACGGCGGAATGGCGCCGTTGGTGGCCGGAAAGGCCTCCGCAAACGTGCCAACGGTCAATCCGCGCATCACCGACCCGGCACCAATGATGCCGATGAGCAGATACGGAATTACCAGCAGCACCAGCACGGGAAACAGGATGCGCCCGAGCATTTCCGACTCGAACCGCTCGCGGAAGAACTGCACCTGGGTTACATAGCCGTAACGTTTGCCGATGGCCCAGAGCTTGATGCCGATCAGAAAGAAGCACGCCGAGTGAATCAATCCGGACCAAGAGGCCATCAGCCCATAAACGCCAATGCCTGTGGTGTACGCCTTGCCGGTGCTGCCCACCAATGCGAACGCCGTCATGGTGGTGCCGAAGATGGACATCAGCAGCATGAACGGGCCGATGGAATGGCTGGCGACAAAATAGTCCTTCGCCGTGCCGCGGAAGAAATGGTTGCTGGCCAGCCCCAATCCCAGCAACAGCAGGAGATAGCCGCAGATGATGTAGATGGGAATCATGGTTTCGGTGAGGGCGCTTTCACGTCGGGTGTTTTGCCATCGGCGAATTCCTCAACGTGACTGGGCCAGGCGAATTTCACCATGGCGAACCAGACGCAGCCAGCGGCGACAGAAAACAGAAGATGATAAGCCAACCCAATCGGCAGGAAGCCGAGGATCAGGGTGGTGGTTCCCCACCACCAGAAATCATGGTGCAGGACAAAAAGCAGGCCGACAGCCAGCCAGACGAGTCTGCGGTTGCAGGCGGAGGAATCGTGCATGGGCAGCCTACTGCTCCAGCTTGATCTCGACTTTCCGGGGCTCGTCCGTGAGCGCCCCGGTTTTACTGGGATCGGAGAACGCGAACAGGTGGGTGTTGGATTGAATGTAAACCGTGCCGTTGGCCACGATGGGCGTGCCATATACTGCCGCGCCCACGTTGGTTTCGCTGATCAGTTTCTTTTCCTTGCCCGCCGCCAGCACCACCAGGTCGCCATCTTCGTCGCCTACATACACCTTGCCATCGGCCACGAACGTCGAGCCCCACATGTGCGCTTTCATGTCGTGCGTCCAATACAGTTTGCCGGTTTCGGCGTCGAGGCAGTGAACGAAGCCGGAAAAGTCACCCACAAACAGCAGACCACTCGCTGGGTCAATGGACACCGTGGAGATGCTGCGATGAATGCCCTTGTAGGACCAGAGCGTGGCGGTCTTGGTCACGTCACCGGTCTTGGTGGCGTCAATGCAGACCAAGTGGCCCACGCCCTCGCCGTGCTCGGGGTCCTGACCAATCGCGACATAGATGCGGTTTTTCCAAAACACCGGTGTCGAATT
>CAADGY010000284.1 GCA_900696665.1 uncultured Acidobacteriota bacterium | reverse complement strand
GGCGAAGCTTGTCGTCAGGAATCTCAGTGGTGTCAAAATCCGGTTCCGCGGGTGTCTGGGATCCGATGGATTTTGCGTAGGTTTTCATCTTTTCGATAAACACCAAGCGGCGCCGCACGCTATCGATGGCCTTGTGCCGGGCCGTCTGTATGATCCAGGCGCGTGGGAACTCCGGGATTCCGCTGGTTCGCCACTGGTCAACAGCGGCCGCAAAAGCTTCCTGCGCCGTCTCTTCGGCTACGTCGAAATCGCCGGTAATCCGGATGAGCGTGGCGACAATCCGGCCCCAATCGGAACGGTAAACCTCGTCCACGGCTTTGTCGGCGTCCCAGCGCATATAGAAATGGTAAATAAATTCTCCGGTACGTTGTCGATTCCGGCGCTGGCCGTTCGATTCACCGCTGAGGGGAAACGCATGAAATACATGTTGATGATCTACACTGACGAACAAGCGATGGACGAGGCCGGGCGGCAGCAATGCTACGTCGAGTCCGCTCAACTCGCACAGGAGCTTGACGCGAAGGGGCAGTACCTGGCCGCCGCCCCGCTGCATCCTACTTCGACGGCTACCACCGTTCGGGTGCGCGCCGGCAAGCGGCAGGTTACCGACGGGCCGTTTGCCGAGACGCGCGAGCAGTTCGGCGGCTATTTTCTGATCCAGGCCGGAAATCTTGATGAAGCCATTAGCATCGCTTCCCGAATTCCCGCCGCACGCGTTGGGACCGTCGAGATTCGTCCGGTGATCGATGTGCCGGGTCTGCCCGGGGACCAGTCTGTCCAGCCCGTGGACGCCATTAACGCCAGGAGATGAGACATGGAGCTCCATATCGAGCCGCAGAAGGAACACCAATGGTTGCAGAAACTCGCCGGCGAATGGACGTTTGAACTGGAGGCCACAATGGCGCCAGGCCAGCCGCCGGTAAAGAGCACGGGAACTGAGACCGTACGGCCGCTCGGCGGCTTTTGGATCCTGGCTGAAGCACAAGGCGAAATGTCTTGTGGCGGTCCGGCGACGACGATCATGACGCTCGGTTATGACCCGCGGAAAAATCGGTTTGTGGGCACGTTTATCGGATCGATGATAAGCAACCTGTGGGTGTATGACGGCCAACTGGACGCGGCGGAGCGGGCCCTGGCGCTGGACGCCGAAGGACCACATCTCGCCGCCCAGGACAAAGTGGCGAAGTATAAAGACATCATCGAGATCAAGAGCGACGCCCACCGGATTTTGCGATCCGAGATGCTGGACGACGATGGAAAGTGGCGGGAGATCATGACGATACACTATCGCCGTAAGTAGTAGTAAAGAGCTTGCTGACGATCGCGGGCGAGTGGTCTTTCCGAGGGGGCACTATGAAACCAATCTGCGGGATTCTCTTGACGCTTACGGCAGTCGCAGCTCCCGGCGCGGTGGAGTTGGAGAGGCAGGCATTAGTAGGCGGGCAGGAAACGTCCGCAGCTCCCGGCGCGGTGGAGTTGGATCAGGCTGACCGCAAGGTGCTATTGGATCACCTTAACCGGAGTTCTGCTGAGTTTCTCGAATCGGTGGACGGGCTCACGAAGGAGCAGTGGAACTACAAGCCGGCCGCCGGCGTGTGGTCCATCGCCGAATGCGCCGGCCACATTGTTCTAAGCGAAGACTTCCTTCGCGGCATCATCGAAAAAAAGATTCTCAGTGCGGCGGCAAGCACGAAGAGGGTGGCGGAACGAAAGGTGCTGGATGAAAAAGTGATCAAGATGGTGACGGACCGCAGCTTCAAGGTGAAGGCGCCGGAGCCCTTGATCCCCAACGGACGATTTGCTACATCGGAGGAGATAGTCGCGGCCTTTCGGCGGAGCCGCGAAGAAACCATTGCGCTTGCCAAGAGCCGGGACGATCTCCGCGGGCATGCCGCGCCGCATCCCGTCCTGAAGGAGTTGGATGCTTACCAATGGCTCCTGTTCCTCTCCGGTCACACGATGCGTCACACGGCACAGATCCAGGAAGTGAAAGCGAACGCGGGATTCCCAAGGGGGCAAGTGAGGAGCGCTATTCCAATTCGAGAGGATGCCTGTCAATGAAAGATATCAACACCTACCTTATGTTTGATGGGAACTGCCTCACGGCGATGACTTTCTATCAAGAATGCTTTGGCGCGGAACTGTTCAAAATGACATACGGGGAGATGCCAGGCGAAATCCCCAAGGAAATGCAGGCTGCGCAAGACAGGATTATGCACGCAAGCCTGACGAAGGGCAAGCTGCTGCTGCTGATGGCTTCGGACACGCCGCCCGGGCAGCCTTCGAAGACGGGTGACAACTTCTCGATCAGCATTACTTGTGAAAGTGTGGAGGAAATCGACCGGCTCTTTGCCGCCATCGGTGAAAAAGGGACGGTCAAGATGCCGCTGCAGGAGACTTTTTGGGCCACCCGGTTCGGGATGCTTACGGATCAATTCGGAATCAATTGGATGTTGAACCTGGAAAGACCGGAACAAAAGTAACCGGACGGTCGACAGAACCGCGCCCTGGCGGGTGCGATTCTGCCTTATCGCGTACAGTAGTGGGTAGCTCATGACTTTCACGCTTACCCGCTTGATGCTTCCAGGACTCGCGCTCTCGCTTGTGCCTCCAGCCGGCGGGGTCCAATCCGACGTTCTCATTTATGGATGTACGTCCGGCGCGATCACAGCCGCGGTACAGGTTGCGCGCATGGGCAAATCTGTCCGGATGGTTTGTCCGGAGCGCCACCTGGGTGGGCTTACCGCCGGCGGCCTGGGATTTACGGACACCGGAAATAAGGCTGTGATCGGCGGGCTTTCCCGCGAGTTCTACCACCGCGTCTGGCAACACTACGATAAGCCCGAGGCCTGGCGCTGGCAGAAGCGCGAGGAATACGGCAACAAAGGCCAGGGAACGGAGGCGCTCGACAGAGTCGCCCGTACGATGTGGATTTTCGAGCCGCACGTCGCCGAGAACGTATTTGAGGCGTGGATCAAAGAAGCGAAAATTCCAGTGGTCCGTAACGCATGGCTTGACCGCGAGAAAGGCGTTAAGAAGCAGGACGGGCGCATCGTCTCCATCACGACGCTCGATGGGAACACCTATTCGGCCCGCATGTTCATCGACGCCACCTACGAAGGCGACTTAATGGCGGCGGCCGGTGTCGACTATCATGTCGGACGCGAATCGACGAGCACGTACGGCGAAAAGTGGAACGGAGTGCAAACCGGGGTGCTTCACCATCGCCACCATTTCGGCGTCTTAAAGACCCCGATTTCTCCTTACGTGATTCCCGGTGACCCCAAGAGCGGAGTGCTTCCGCGCATCAGCACGGAGCCGCCCGGCAACTACGGCGAGGGCGACAGAAAAGTGCAGGCTTATTGTTTCCGCATGTGCCTCACGCAAGTGCCAGGGAATCGTGTGCCCTTCACAAAACCCGCCCGCTACGATCCCAAGGAATACGAACTGCTTCTGCGCATCTTCGCCGCCGGCTGGCGGGAAACGTTTCAAAAGTTCGATGCCATTCCGAACGCCAAGACCGACACGAACAACCACGGACCTTTCAGCACCGATAATATCGGCCGGAACTGGGACTACCCGGAAGCCAGCTACGAGCGCCGCCGCGAAATCATAGCAGAACATGTGAATTATCAGCAGGGCTGGTTCTATTTCATTGCAAATGACCCGCGTGTGCCCGCGGATGTACGCACGGAGATGGCAAAATGGGGCCTCGCCAAGGATGAGTTCAGAGACAACGGGAACTGGCCGCACCAGTTATACGTGCGGGAGGCCCGGCGCATGATCGGAAGATACGTCATGACGGAGAACGAGTTGCTAAAGCGGCGGCCCACGCCGGAACCGGCCGGTATGGGTTCCTACGGCATCGACTCGCACAACATCCAGCGCTACATCACGCCCGAGGGCTACGTCCAGAACGAAGGGGATATCGGCGTCAGCACAAACGGACCTTACCAGATCTCTTACGGTTCCCTGGTGCCAAATAGAGACCAGGCGGAGAATCTGCTTGTGCCGGTGTGCGTATCGAGTTCGCATATCGCGTATGGTTCCATTCGCATGGAGCCCGTCTTCATGATCCTTGGGCAGTCCGCCGCCACCGCTGCCGTGATGGCGATGGACATGGACCTCCCGGTGCAGGACGTCCCATACGACAAGCTGCGGGAGCGGTTGCTGGCCGACGGGCAGATTCTCGAATATAAGCGGTAGCTGCTCTATTTCCGGATGATCGCCGGGATCTCGTTATCTTCTTGCCGGATCTCGAGGCGCTTCGGCTCCTCGCGGCAGTCCGGCAGCGGGTCTATTGAATAGTAGTTCAGCCCGTAGCGCCAGGCACGATGAAGACTGGAAACGCAAACATCCTGCCGTTGTCCTGAGATCTGCCGCCATAAACCACGCGCCGAAGCCCGGTGGTCCAGCGGCTCGAGAACCATCGCTTTCAAAGCGAAAATTCCCGCTACGCTCCACACGAACACCGCCCCGAAAGCGTGTGTATTTCTGCTTTTCAGGCTCCAATACCACGCTACGGCAGCGATGCCAGCCGCCGGGACAAACCAGTGCCAGGGAATTTGTTCGAAAGAGGCCCGCGAAAGGCCGGCCGCAACTGCTTCAGGCAAAATCACCGCGGCCACCGGTAGCAATCCCGTCAGCAGAGCGGTGCATGCCAGCAGCCATTTCACGTGCCGCGATTCCGCGAGCGATGCACCCATCAGGGCGGCGGCCGCGGGGAGCAGCGGCAGAAGGTAACCCGGAAGCTTATTCTTTGAAACCGAGAAGAACAGCAGTCCCCAGGCGAGCCACAGGAGCAGGAATACGCGGCGGCTATCGTGCAGGTTTTTTCGCGAGGCGAGAAGGGCAAGCAAGGGCGTCCATGGGAACACCAGTCCCAGCAAAACCGGCGCAAAAAACCAGAATGGCTGTACGTGCTGGATAGATTCCGATGCGAGCCGCGCGAAGTGATGCTTCCAGAAGAACTCGTCGAGAAATGGCTGGCCGTGCCGCAAAATGACGGCGGCATACCAGGGCAGGGCCACAAGGAATGCCGGGCAGTAGAAAGCCGCCAACGAGCGCAGGTTACGCCGCGCGAGCCAGACAACGGGAAAACTCAACGCCAGCGGAACCAGTCCTTTGCCTAGAATGGCAATTCCCAGCAGCGCGCCGGAGAGCAGGATACGGGCGCTTGCACCCGTAGTGGGCCATGTCAGGGCGAGCAGCATGGAAGCCCCAAAGGCCGCGGACATGGGAATGTCCGTCACCGCCACGTAGCTGAATCCAATCCAACCTGCCGACGTGGCCAGGATTCCCGCGGCGAACCAGGCGGGCTGCGTCCCGAAGAGGCGGCTCATCCGCAGGAAGAAAAAGATCAGGAAGGCGGCACTGGTAAGGGCGACCGGCAACCTCGGCGCCAGTTCATTTCCGAGCCCGGCAAGAAACCCGGAGGCGCTCATCCAATAAAGCAGGGGAGGTTTTTCGAACCACGCCTCGTCCCAGAGCCGCGGCGTGACCCAATCGCCCGAAGAGGCCATCTCGCGTGCAATAGAGGCATACCGCGGCTCGTCGGGCCCAAGGAGTCCGGCTCGCGTCAACCCGTAGAAAAAGAGAAAATAAAGAAGTACCGCCGCCAGGATATAGTTCCAGCGAGCAAAAGACACTTACAAGTATAATGACCCAAATGCGCTTATCGGGGCTGTTGACGGCCCTGCTGATCCCGGCGAGCCTCGGCGCGCAGGTTTCCGTGCAGTGCAATTGCGATCCAGCCCGGCCGGAGACGATGAAGCAGCGGCAATGCAGTCTGTGCAATGAAGCGGAAAAGCAGCCGGCGGGTATCCCTCACTTCGTTCTGAAAGATATCAATCCCCGTAAACCGAACCGCTGGCTGGTTCTTCCGCGGAATCACAAAGAAGGCGCGCATCCGCTCCACGAGATGAGCCAGGAGGATCGTACCGCCCTGTGGACCGCTGCCATTCATAAAGCGAAGGAATTGTTTGGAGACGATTGGGCGCTCGCCTACAATGGCGACCGCGTACGGACGCAGTGCCACACACACATCCACATTGGCAGGTTCATCAAGGAAATCGAGATGGACAACTTTGTGGTTGTCGACGGCCCTAGCGATATACCGGTTCCTGAGCAAGGCGGCGTGTGGGTACATCCGGTGAATGGCAAACTGCACGTGCATACGGGTGAGGAACTGGTGGAAACGGTGCTTCTCAGGTAAATAGGAATGGCTGTCTTCGATATCGTAAAGATCCCCACGGCGGAGAACGTGGCAATCCATCTCCATCCTTCGGACAACATCGCTGTCGCGCGGGCGCCGTTATCCGCCGGGCAAACGATTTTCGTCGAAGGGGCGGCGGTGAAGGTAGCCGATGCGGTTCCGGCGGGTCATAAGATCGCACTGAAAGCCATCCGGCCGGAAGAGATGGTGGTGCGCTACGGCCAGGCGATGGGCCGGGCGCGGGTCCTCATCGAAGCCGGCCGGCATGTGCACACGCACAACGTCTCGTTTGAGGAACTGCCGCTCACCTACGAGTTTCCGGAAGGCGACCTTCCGCTGCCGGATGCAGCCGCAGCAACTCAGACGTTTCTCGGCTACCCGCGCGAGGATGGCAGGGCAGGTACCCGCAACTACATCGCTGTCGTAGCGGCTAGTAATTGCGCCGCGCACACGGCCGAACTCATCGCGGCCAGCTATTACGGCGAGACTCTTCCGCCGAACGTGGATGGCGTAGTGGCGTTCCCGCACGGCGAAGGCTGCGCGCATTCCATCGGTCCCGACACAGCTCAATTGCAGCGAACACTCGCCGGAGTGCTGAATCATCCCAACGTCTCGGGCGCCATCATTCTAGGACTCGGCTGCGAGACGAACCAGATTGACCACTATCTTGGAGCGGGCGCGCCGGCGCCGGACCGGCTGTGGGGCCTCACTCTTCAGGCCAGTGGCGGGACTCGCGCCACGCTTGAAGCGGCGCGGGCGCATATCGCGCGAATGATTGAACGGGCGAGCTGCGAAAAGCGGGCCGAAACGCCAGTATCCAAAATTGTTGTTGGGCTGAACTGCGGTGGCTCCGACTCGTTCTCCGGCATCACCGCCAATCCCGCATTGGGTGTCTGCTCCGATATGCTGGCGGAGACCGGCGCGACGGCGGTGCTGGCGGAAACCACGGAAATTTTCGGTGCGGAGCATTTGCTGGTAAAGCGCGCACGAAACCGCCAGGTGGCTGAAAGGCTGCTTGGGTTCATTCGTCAATACAAAACCTATCTGAACCGTTTCGGAGGTAGTTTCGACGACAATCCGTCGCCGGGCAACAAAGAGGGCGGGCTGACGAACATCCTCGAGAAGTCGCTGGGGGCCGTTGCCAAAGCGGGCACCTCCACGCTGAACGATGCGGTCGATTATGCTGAGCGGATTATGTCGCCGGGGTTCGTTTTCATGAACACGCCCGGTTACGACCCCGTATCGTTGACCGGACTGGCCGCGGGTGGGGTCAATATCATCGCGTTCACCACCGGCCGGGGCAGCGCCATCGGGTTCCCGACCGTTCCCGTCCTGAAGATTGCAAGTAACAGCAATACGTATAGGCGCATGATGGATAACATGGATATCAATGCCGGACGTATTGCGGACGGCGAAACGAGCGTCCGGGAAGTTGGCAAGGAGATCTTTGACGCAATTTTGCGCACGGCTTCAGGAGAGAAAACCTGCGCCGAGCGATTAGGGCACAAAGAGTTTGTTCCCTGGCGCATCGGCCCGGTGTTGTAGCGATCAGGGGTGAAATGAACAACCGAAGTATGGCATTGATTGGCGTGGTGTTTGCCCTGTGCGGCTACGCCGCCGCGGAGACGCCGCAAACGAACGCGGAACGCCGAGGACAGGGCGGCCCGGCGGTGAGCAAAACCGCATTGCAGTCTTACCTGCAGCATATGTGGGGGCCGGACGTCACTATCAGCGTGGGCGACCCGAGACCATCCTCTATCCCCGGCCTCTTGGAAGTTGACGTACAGGCCAAGCAGGGCCAGGAACAGCACAAAGAGACGTTGTTCGTCTCACAGGACGGCCAGAAGATCATCCGTGGCAATGTGCTCGACATCAACCGTAATCCATTTGAGAGCACGGCTGCGGCTTTAAAAACAAGCACCGCCCCAGGTTTCGGACCCGAGAACGCACCGGTGACTGTGGTCGTTTTCAGTGACTATCAGTGCCCCTATTGCAGGCAGGAAGCTCAACTGGTACGGAACGAGCTGCCGAAAGCGTTCCCGGAACAGGTCCGTGTATTCTTCAAGGATTATCCGCTGGATCAGATTCACAATTGGGCCCGGTTGGCGGCCATCGGCGGACGTTGCGTGTACCGGCAAAACAAGGCGGCATTCTGGGAGTTTCACGACTGGATCTTTGCCCACCAGTCTGAGATACAGCCGGATAACGTAAAGGCAAAGATACTGGAATTTGCCAACGGCAGGAATCTCGACTCCCTCGCGCTCGGCCGATGCCTGGATACGAGAGCCACCGAGAATGAAGTCAACGTATCCATCGCCGAGGGAAGGGCGTTGAACGTCGACCGTACGCCCTATCTGTTCATCAACGGGCGCAGGGTGATCGGAATGCCGTGGGAACAGATGCGCGGGGTCATCGAGCGGGAGATTGAATTCCAGAAAAAGGCCGCTGCCAACTGCTGCCAGGTTACCCTTCCGTTCGCAAGCAAATAGTCGCGTCGATGACCCACTCGCGAAAATGTGCGATAGCGGCGTGTGCCATCGCGGCCTCCGCGCTTGTTTGGGCCGGAAAGCTGGCTCCGGTCCGGATAGAGCCGGACCGCTACCTGGCTCACGTCAAGTATCTGGCCTCGGACGAAATGAAGGGCCGTGCCACGGGATCCGCCGAGTTGGACAAAGCCGCGCGGTATATCGCGCGCGAATTTGAGAGCCTTGGACTCCGGCCCATCACCGGCGGCAGCTATTTCCAGGAATTTCCGGTGACTGTAAATGCGAAGATCGGCCCGCGGAACCGGCTTAAGTATGCCCTCGATGGCCAGGAAAGCGTGTTGAAAGCGGGCGAGGATTTTTTGCCTTTGAATTTCTCGGCGCGTGGCAGTTTTCACGGCGGTGTCGTATTTGCAGGCTATGGGATCACGGCGCCGGAATACGGCTACGATGATTTTGCGGGGCTGGATGTGAGAGACAAGTTCGTGCTCATCATGCGGCACGAGCCGCAGGAGTTCGACGAACAGAGTCCGTTCGCCGGGAGAATCTATACCGAACACGCCCAAACATTAACGAAAGTGCTTACGGCGAGGATGCATGGCGCTTTGGGAATCATCATGGTCAGCGATCTGGCCGGGCATGCCGGCAGCGCCGACGAACTCGACCCGTTCATCCGCAGTTTAGGTCCCGGTGATACCGGCATACCCTGCGTGCAAGTCAAATGGTCCATTGCCGAAGCATGGGTGCACAGCGCGGGCAAGGACCTGCGGAAGATCGCCGGGGAGATCGACGGCGACTTGCAGCCAAGATCGTTTCCTCTGGATGAATCCCTGCGCGTGGCCCTGGAAGTTGACGTAAAGCGGCAACAGCGCAACGTAAGGAACGTCGCCGCCTATGCGCCCGGCGAAACAGAGAAATTCGTGGCGGTGGGCGCTCACTACGATCACCTGGGGCTGGGCGAATTGTACTCGATGGCGCCGGGCGGGGAAGGGAAGCCACACCCGGGAGCCGATGACAACGCTTCAGGAACGGCGGGGGTACTCGAATTGGCGCGCCACTTCTCATCGCAGCCCCGCAGAACCCGCGGCGCGCTTTTTTTGGCTTTTGCTGGGGAGGAGGTTGGGTTGCTGGGCTCCAGCCAATTTGTACGCTCCGGGCTGGCGCAAATGGGCGGTACGGTGGCGATGGTGAACCTGGATATGATTGGCCGGATCCGGGAGAACGCGGTTACCGTGGGCGGCGCGAACACTTCACGCGCATTCAGGGAGATGGTTGAGCGGCTAGCAACACCGCGCGGGCTGCACCTGGAATTCAACGATAGAACAGGATATGGGTCCAGCGATCATAATGCCTTTCTGGCCCGTGAAGTTCCGGTGCTATTTTTCTTTTCCGGCTTACATGCCGATTATCACCGCCCGACCGACACGTGGGAGAAGATCAACGCCGAGGGTGCGGCAAACCTGCTAGGTCTGGTGGCCGAAGTGATGGAGACTTTGATGGAAGCTCCCGAACAGCCAGGATTTTTGCGATCATTTCCAAGAAGTGCCACGGCCGCTGTTTTCTAAGGTGCGAGTGGGAGCGAGAGACTCTGTTTTATGTTTTCCTAAATTCCGGCCGATTTCCGACGATGAGTAGATAGATGCAACCTGCGTCCATTTCGGGACATTCCATGTGGAAGTTACCTCCCCTGATCCTGCACCCGTTCGCAGATTCAGGCGGCCCGGGCAAACTTGTCGAGAGTTCGCGAGCCACTCTCATGCTGCAAGGACTTCTGCCTGCCGGTCCCCATTCACATGCGGAACTCGAGCAGAGGGTTATTGAGGGCCGCTATTGCGAGATTCGGATGTTGTTCTATGTCGGCAAGGATCTCGAGCGTTGGATCGAACAGTGCCTGGAGTTCGCCGCCAGTGAAGACGAACTGCGCAGAGCGGAGCTCAAGTATCAGAGTTTTAGTGATTTCCTGGTGCGGTGCCCTCCGGCGAGGGTGCAAGCGAAGTTGAAGCAGTGGGGCGTGGCGGACTACTCTTCCATTTTCGGGCGCGCGCTGGGCATGAATGCCATGTTCACGGAGATGCCAGACCGGTTGGTGTTGTCCGACCAGTTTATCCGCAACTACTATCGCTATGCGGACAGTCTCTTTGAATGCCGCCAGTCACTCGCCTTCTTCCCGCGTATCGGACCGGCCAACTTCGACTTCGATCTGTACGCCTCCGGAGAATACTCCCGAATGCTCGAAAGGGAATGGGCTGAGGACTAACGTTAAAGAGGGGTGGGCCAACCTCATTTTGATATAGTGAGGGCATGGAGTTCCCTCAGTTTTACGTCGTCAAGCAGAACTTTCCAGACCGCCGGATCGCCGATATCCCAGCAGAAGCAATGCGGCAGCTCACTGAGGCGGATTTCGCCTCGCGGCTGAAACCTGGGGGTAAGGTCGCCATTGGCGTCGGCAGCCGCGGAATCGCCCATCTCTCTACAATCGTGCGCGCTGTTGTCGACTACTGGAAGTCCAACGGCGCTCATCCGTTTATCTTTCCCGCCATGGGCAGTCATGGGGCGGCAACGGCTGAAGGCCAAGCCGATGTTCTGGCCCACTACGGCATCCACGAAGCCACGATGGGATGTCCCGTCATCAGCGCACTCGAGGTTGTTTCTCTGGGGAAGACCGCTGAGGGCATTGAAGCGTTTTTGGATAAGCGCGCTTACGACAGCGACGGCGTCATGCTGGTGGGACGGATAAAGTGGCACACCGATTTCACCGGGAAGATCGAAAGCGGGCTGTACAAAATGATGGCTATCGGCCTGGGAAAATTCGCCGGTGCGCAACAGTATCACACCTTCGGATACAAGATCGGCTTGGAAGCCGTCATTCGAAGCGTAGGGCGGCAGGTGCTGAAGTCGGGCAAGATTCTCGGTGGCCTGGCGATCCTGGAGGACGCCAACCACAACACTGCGCAATTGACGGCTGTTCCAGTGGAAGATATGGAGCGCCGCGACGAGGAACTTCAGGCGTTGGTGAAATCGTGGATGGGGCGCATCCCGGTACGCGAGTTGGACATTCTCATCATCGACGAGATCGGCAAGAACATCAGCGGCGCGGGTATGGACACGAAGGTGATCAACCGCAGCATCAATTGCCACTATAATCCCCTGCCCGACGCGCCACAGATTCACCGCATCTTTCTGCGGGACTTGAGCGATTTAACCTACAACAACGGTGTGGGACTGGGCATGGCCGACATTGTGACGGACCGCCTGGTGAACCGGATTGACTGGAAACCGACGCACATCAATTCCTTGACGGCGTCCACGCCGGCGGCAATCCGCACGCCTATTCATTTCCCCACGGACAGGGAATGCCTGGAGCGCATCTGGCCGACCGTGGGCAAATTCTCCGTGCAGGATGTGACGTTCGGGTGGATGCGGAACACCATGGAACTGGGACTGTTTGCATTCAGCAGCAACCTGCTTGATGAGATCCGTGCCAACCCGATGCTGGAGATCGTGGCGGGCCCGGTCGATCTGACTTTCGATGCTACCGGCAATCTGGTGGATCTGAAGAAACTGGCTGCGGAGGGTGTGGGGACTACGGTCTAAAAAAATGATACGGGCCGACCGGAGCGGCCCGTTCAATAGTCAATGGTCACAAGAACTACGGATTGATTCCGTTGAGAGCGGTGCCGATTCTTCCGAAAAGGCTCTCGATCTGGCCGGTCAGCGCCGGAACCGCAACCGCTGCCATCACAGCGATGAATCCCGCCATCAGCGCGTACTCGATGAGGTCCTGGCCGCGGGTATCTTTCCAGATTCGCAATTTCCAAACTGCACTGTTGATTCTCTTCATAAGGTACTCTCTCCTCTCCCTAGGCAACTGCCTGTTGCTATTCAAAAGTAGCATCGGAAATTCGTTCAAAAAATTGGCTGAAAACCTTAGAACACAGCTGTAAAAGACTGTTGCCGGACGGCAGGTATACTCAGGAAATGGATCTATTCCGCGTCGTGAAACAAGCCTGGGAACCCGGTGATACGCGCGAAGTCGAGAGCACGAGATTGGAAAAGCAGCTCGGAGTGGAGTACGATTCCTACCGCCGCGTGTATCTCGCCGATGGCCGCGAATGGACTATCGCCGGACAGATTGCGAAGGAAGACGGAAGGAAATATTACATTCTCGAATGCGTGGGTTGATGCCGCATCTCAGAACGTAAGCAGCTTTTCGGCTTCGCTGACCAGGTCTTCGGTTTGCGGCAGAATCCTCTGTTCCAGTTGCGGGTGATAGCCTACCCACGTATCCAGCGCTCCTACGCGGCGGACGGGCGCATCGAGATGCTCGAACAACTCGGAGGCGATTCGCGCTGCGATCTCCGCGCCGTAGCCGAACGACAGGCAGTCCTCGTGCGCGATGAGCACGCGCGCCGTTTTCATCACAGAGGTTCGAATTGCACTCCAATCGTAGGGTGCGAGCGTACGCAGATCCAGCACCTCCACGGCGTTCTCCTGCCGCTTCTGGTCGATCTGGTAGGCGGCTTGAAGCGCTTTCTGTACGACGGCGCCATAGGTTACGATCGTCAAGCGCTGTCCGGCTTTTGCCAGGCGTGCCCTGCCGAAAGGAATCAGGAAGTCCGCTCCCGGGTGTGGCGAACGGTTGTAAGGCTCACGGTATAGCTTCTTGTGCTCGAGAAAAAGGACCGGATCGCCGCAACGAATCGCGGTGCGCAGCAATCCGCATGCGTCCATGGCGTTCGAGGGCATCGCGATCCGGAGGCCTGGAATGTGCGTGAACAGAACCTCGCCGGACTGGCTGTGATAAATCGCTCCACCGTTCAGGTAGCCGCCGATGGCGACGCGAATGACCGCGGGGCAGGAGAAGGCTCCGTTGGACCGCCAGCGAAGAGTTGCCAGTTCGTTGCGAATCTGCATCATTGCCGGCCAGATGTAATCGAAAAACTGGATCTCGGCCACGGGTTTTAAACCACGCACCGCCAAGCCGATCGCCCGCCCGACGATGGCGGCTTCGGCGAGGGGCGTGTTAAAAACGCGCTCGCCACCGAACTCGCATTGCAGACCATGGGTGGCTTTGAACACGCCCCCTTTGCCCTTCACTTCGCGGAGGTTCTCTTCCCGGCTGCAATCGGCGACGTCCTCTCCGAATACGATGACACGGGAATCGCGGCGCATCTCCTCCGCAAGCGTGAGATTGATCTCATCCACCATGGTTCGCGGCTCGCCTTCGAGCACAGGTCCGGTGGCAAAGGCGTTCGAGGTGGGATCTGTCTCCGGCGAGTACAAGTGCCTGAGCGCAGAGCCCTTGGGTGGAGGAGCGGCTTTGAGTGCTACCTCTGTTGCCTTGTGCACCTCGCGATCCACTTCGTGAACGAGAGTCTCAAGCGCGTTGCGATCAAGGACGCCTTCTTCGAGCAGCCGCCGGGGAAACGTGATGACCGGATCGCGCTCTGCCTCGGCATCCCGCTCGGCCTGGGTTTTGTAGAGCCGCTCATCGTCGGATAGCGAATGAGAGTAGCGCCGGACGACATGTGCGTGCACCAGCGCCGGTCCTTTACGGGAACGGCACCATTCCGATGCGCGGCGCAGCGCTTCATATGAAGCGGTCACGTCGGTGCCGTCCACCTCATGGATGGAAAGCCTGGGGAACCCGGCGGCCAGTTTGGATATGCTTCCACCGGCAGTCTGCTTCTCGATGGGGACCGAAATAGCATAGCCGTTGTCCTCCACCAGGTAGAGCACGGGCAAGCGTTCCAGACAGGCGATATTCAACGACTCCCAGAACTCGCCTTCGCTGGTGGCTCCATCGCCGGTTGTGACCAGTGTGATTTCATCCCCGGAAGGATCGAGGCGGAGACCGGCCTGCGCGCATCCTATGGCTTGCAGAAACTGTGTGCCCGTAGGAGAGGATGTGGAAACAATATTCCATCGCGCATGCCCCCAATGCGACGGCATCTGACGGCCTCCGGAAGCCGGGTCGGCGGCGGCGCCGGTGGCCTGAAGCATCATCTCTTCCGCGGTAACGCCCAACATGAGGCAAAGCGCGCGGTCGCGGTAGTAAGAATAAATCCAATCGTAGCCAGCGCGCATGACGAACCCGGCGGCCGCCTGTACCGCTTCGTGACCGGCGCCGCTGATCTGAAAGAAAATGCGATTCTGGCGCTTCAGCAGGATTTCGCGGTCGTCGAGACGTCTGGCGAGGTACATGACGCGAAACGCGCGTATCAGCTCATCACGCCCGAGTTCACCGCCCAGGTTCGCAGTCCGAGGATGACTTCCCGTTTGCAGCATAGTGGGTCGCACCTCCCCTTACAGAATACTGCTATTCGGCGGGGATCCCAGTAAAATGAAGGTTCAACAAAGCCCAACAGCCATGCATGATCTTCCCTACTTTCGCTCCAATCTCGACTCTATAGCAGCCCGTCTGGCTACTCGAGGATTCGACCTGGACCTGCGGCAGTTTCGCGACCTCGATGCCCGGCGGCGTTCGGCGTTGACGGAAAGCGAAAGCATGAAGGCGCGGCGCAACGCTGAGACGGCTGAAATCGGCAAGCTGCGGCGCGAGGGAGCGGATACCTCCGAGCGCCAGCGCAAGGTGCGCGAGATCGGCGAGAGAATTTCCGAACTCGAAGAGAGCGTGAAAACGCTGGACGAAGAGTTCCGCGAGATGCTTGCCGGTATTCCGAATCTCCCACATGAATCCGTACCCGTTGGCCGCAACGAAAGCGAGAACGTGGAGGTACGCCGCACCGGGCAGCCACGCGAATTCGGGTTCGAACCGAAGGCGCATTGGGACCTGGGACCGGAACTCGGCATACTCGACATGAAGAGGGCCGCCAAGATAACCGGCGCGCGGTTTGCCGTGTACATGGGTTTTGGCGCGCGTCTGGAACGCGCACTGACGAATTTCATGCTCGACGTTCACACCCGCGAGCACGGTTACACGGAGGTGCTGCCTCCCTTCCTCGTGAACTCGGCGAGCCTGTTTGGGACCGGACAGCTCCCCAAATTCGCCGAAGATCAGTTCAAAATCGAGGGGTGGGATTTGTGGATGATTCCTACGGCGGAAGTGCCGGTCACGAATCTCTACCGCGAAGAAACATTGGAAGCGGACTCGCTTCCCATTCATCTCTGTGCCTATTCGGCTTGTTTCCGGAGCGAAGCCGGAGCCTATGGTAAAGACGTACGCGGTATCATCCGGCAGCATCAGTTTCAGAAAGTGGAACTGGTGAAGTTTACGAAGCCCGAAGAAAGCTATACCGAACTCGAGAAGTTGACGGCCGACGCGGAGGATATCCTGGTGCGCCTGGGATTGCCGTTTCGAACGGTGGCTCTGTGCACAGGCGACCTGGGCTTCTCGTCGGCGAAGACGTATGACATCGAGGTTTGGCTGCCCGGACTGAACGCGTATAAGGAAATTTCGTCCTGCTCGAATTTCGAGGCCTTCCAGGCACGGCGGGCCTCCATCCGGTTCCGTTCCGGTAAGAAATCCGAGCCCGTCCACACACTGAATGGCAGCGGTCTTGCCGTTGGCCGTACGTGGGTGGCCATCGTGGAAAATTTCCAACAGGCGGACGGCAGCGTAATCGTTCCCGCTGCACTGCGACCATACTTGAATGCCGAGGTCATCCGGACCGGCGGATCGAACGGACCGGTGATCAGTTAGGTGACCGCTTGCTACCCCGTGAACCGTTCACAGATGTTGTTTCACCACTGATTCCCTTGTTGTTTGTTCTGCTTAGACGGAATAATGGGCTCCCGCCCCGGAATGGGTTTCCCGCCGCGGCAGTAAACTGAAGCCGGATGGAGGCCGTATTCGGCGGCCTCGGCCGCAAAATCTTCACAACAACATGGGGGTTCAATGTTTCGTTCAGCACGCATCTTCTGCCTATGGAGCTTATTGGCTTTCCCGGCGTTATCCGCGCCGCCGCTGACCACCATCCAGGACGTTTTGTATAACGCGGATGGTTCGCGTTTCACCGGTCTGGTGTTTATTGAGTGGAAGAGCTTCCAGGCTGGCGACGCTTCGAATGTCCCGACCCAGTCGATGACCGTTAAGATCGTAAACGGCATCCTGCTGGTGAAGCTGGTGCCGACTACGAATGCATCCGCGGGCGCCTACTACAGCGTGCGCTATAACAGCGACGGCAAAGCGCAGTTCACAGAGCGGTGGGCTGTTTCGCCGAGTGCTATACCGTTGAAGCTGCGCGATATCCGAATCTCCAGCACAGCGGTCCTTCCGCCGGATCCCGTGATGGAATCGATCCCGGAATTCGCCGATTCCGAAACGCCCGCCGGTTCCATTGACGGTGCGAACGCATCTTTCACACTCGCCTTTGCTCCGTTGCCGGCTGCCAGCCTTTTGCTGTACCGTAACGGGCTGCTCCAAAGGCAAGGATCCGATTACACGCTTAGCGGCAAGAACATTCTGTTCGTAGCAGCGTCGGTGCCGGCTGCCGGCGACACGCTGGTCGCTTTTTATCGCTACCCCCGAGTTGATTGATGGACGTCCGCTGCTCACCGGTCCTATTGGTACCAAACGCGGGCCACGAAACTTGTTTTGCTGACGTAACGTCGTTATATTCGGAAGTAGTAGGGTTCTGTACCCGGTCTTAGAGGGACACGGCGATGGATATTGTAGGTGACCGCAGTTTCGTCGAGATACCCGGCGATAAGACACACGAACTCCCACCGCTCTTGATCCGCGCAAAGAAAATTGTCAACAGCCTGGACCGCACCCTGGAGATGGCCGGCGATATCGTCGAGAGCGAAGAGATGATTGCCGCCTTGCCGCTGGATGAAAACACGAAGCTTGATTTCGAACGCCGCCGCATGGATCTCGCGCTGAACCTGGTAGAGCAGTATATGAACCTGGTCAGCCACTGGCAATGGGGCGATTCGATTCTCGAATGGATCCGGCAATGCGAAACGACGTTTGATACGCGTACGGATCTGCGCCGTCTCCTGCGCACGGATGTGTGGCCGCACGCCGGACGAAGCAGTTTTGTCACGCTGCTGGCCGACAAGCATATACAGCCGGAAGGTGTGCCGCTGGCCGAAGCTGTGGGCTTGCGCCTGACGTTTCGCCAGCCTCCTCCGCTGGCGTGCTTCTCTAATCAATTCCTTCTGTTTCTGAATTCGCGCGTGGCGGTGTCCGCCTATGATACCTGGGCGAGTTTGAGTCCGGCTCCCGTGTCTTCGTTGCCTCCCGAGCGGTTCTCTTTTCAGGTTCGTGAGTACTGAAGCGCCGCCAGCGATTACTTCAATGTCTGTTCGAAGAAGGCGATCATCGCCTCCCGCATGTGCTGCGATGCACTTCCCGCAACGTGATGGGCTTTTTGCGGATAGAGCATCAGGTCGAACGGTTTACCGGCCTCTTGCAGTTCGTTCAGCATCTGCACCGTGTTCTGAAAGAGAACGTTGTCATCTTCGATGTTGTGCACAAGCATCAGGCTGGCCTTCAGATTCGCGGCATAGTGAACTGGCGAACTCTCCCGGTATCCGGCTTCGTTTTCGGACGGTAGCCCGAGGTACCGTTCAGTGTAGATCGTGTCGTAGTTGCGCCAATCCGTAACGGGAGCGCCCGCAATCCCCGCACGGAAAAGATCCGGGGCGTGCAGCAACGCGTATAGCGTCATGAATCCACCGTAACTCCATCCGGAAATACCAATGCGGCCGGCATCCACGAATCCGGTTTCCACCAGATGCCGGACTCCTGCTTCCTGGTCTTCGAGCTCCTGCTTCCCAAAGCGCCGGTATAAGCGTGTTTCCCAGGCGTGCCCGCGCCCGGCCGTGCCGCGGTTGTCGAGTTGCCACACGACGAATCCACGATGGGCGAGCGCTTGTTCCCACTTGAGGCCCATCCACTGGTTCAACACACTCTGAGCGTGAGGCCCGCCATAGACCAGAACGATAGCCGGGTACTTACGCCCGCTTTCGAATCCAGCCGGCTTGATAAGACGTGAGTACAGCGTTGCTCCGTCACTGGCTTTGACTGTCACAATTTCCACAGGCAGAAATTCGTATTCCTCCGCCAATCTTCGGCCCATATCCCCGATTATCCCGGTCTGGTCTCCGCTGGCCTTGTGCACTGCTGTCTGCGGCGGCTCGCTCAGGCTGGAGTGCGTGTCGACATAGTACCCGCAGCCCGGACCCATCGACACCGTGTGCGTACCCGCCGCCTTCGTGATCCTCTCTGGTGGAGCGCCATTCAGCCCAACCCGGTACAGGTGCCGCTCGAGAGGGCTTGCCTGGGTAGAGACGTAATAAATTTCACCGGAACCGCCATCCACACAAGCAACGTCTTTCACCTCCCAATCACCCTTGGTCAATTGGTGGACTCCGTCGGGCGAGTAGAGATAAAGGTGCCGGTACCCGGACCGCTCGCTTGGCCATAGGAACCTGTCGCCGGACAAAAATGTCAGGCCATCCGCCAGGTTCACCCAGTAGGGATCGGTCTCTTCCAGCATCACCCGTGACCGGCCCGTTTCGATATCGGACGAGATCAACGTCAGGCGGTTCTGCACGCGGTTCAGCCGTTGAACCGCGACGAATCGCGAATCCGGCAGCCAATCCAACCTCGCGTACAGATGATCGCGTGTCTGCCCCAGGTGCAGCCACAAAGTCCTTCCGCCGCCCGCCGGGACGATTCCAACACGCACATCCGCGTTAGGAGTGCCGGCTTTCGGATACCGCTGTGGTTCGAGGATGGCGTTCAGGCCGAGCAAGTCCACCTGCGGATAAATCATTTCGCGGCTCACATCGAACTGCATATACGCGATGCTCCGCGAGTCGGGAGACCACCAGTGCGCTGTGCCGATTTCAAGTTCTTCCGGATACACCCAATCGAGGCGTGCGTTCCACAGCGTAGAGGAAGCGTCGTGTGTGAGCCGGATGGTCTCGCCGGATTCGATGTCCATCACGTACAACTCGTTCGCGCGCCGGAAGGAAACGCGGCGTCCGTCCGGCGACACCGTGGGATCCGCTTCCCGTTCCGGGGTCGCTGTAAGCTGGCGATATCCGCCGGCTGCGACGTTCCATAGAAACAGATCTCCGCCGGCACTGATTAATAACTGTTTGCCATCAGGCAGCCACTGAAGCCGCCGCTCCCGTACGCGCCGGTTCTGAAATGCGAACGGCCGTTCCTTGGGCACGGCGGTTGCGTGCCTCTCCAATGGTTCGACCGCCGTCAATTGCCGTTCACGGCCGCTGGTTGCATCGTAGAGGCGCAACTCGCCGCGGCGTTCATATACGAATGCCCCTCCATTGGGTGCCCACACGGGCTCGATGGGCTGCTCCGAAGCGGCATCGCTCGAAAGAGCCTCGATGCTCACCGGCTTTTTCGCAAACACGGCGGAAAAGCAAACCACTAACAGCAGGACCGGTGCATGAAATCGCGGCATGGCAGTACCGATTTTAGCGTGCCTGTCTCGGTGTGCATTTCGGATGTGGGATTCTGGAGTTTCATGAAACTGACCTTTTGGGGTGCGGCACAAACTGTAACAGGATCGATGCACGAACTGGAGGTGAACGGAAGGCGGGTCCTTCTCGATTGCGGGCTATATCAGGGCCGGCGGAAGGAAGCGCAGGAGCGCAATGCGAATTTCCCTTTTCGTGCTTCGAGTGTAGATGCGGTGCTGGTTTCGCACGCGCACATCGATCACACGGGCAACCTGCCGACGCTGGTGAAGCAGGGCTTTGCCGGGCCGATCTACTGCACTCCCGCTACGGCAGATCTGTGCCGTTCCATGCTGCTCGATTCCGCGTATCTTCAGGAAAGAGATGCCGCATTCTTGAACAAGCGCTTTCACCGCAAGCGTCTCATCGACCCAGGTGCCGAGAATGGCGAAATCGAGCCTCTGCACACGGTGGAAGACGCCGAAAAGACGCTGCTGCTGCTGCAAAACGTCTCCCTGCACGAGACGTTCGAAGTGCTACCCGGTCTGAGCTACCAGATGTACGATGCGGGCCATATCCTGGGCTTGGCCTCGCTGGTGATGAAGGCGAATCACAACGGCCGGGAAGTACGCCTGGCGTACTCCGGAGACGTCGGCCGGCCCGGCCTTCCCATCGTGCGAGATCCGGAACCCCTGCCGCCTGTGGACTACCTCATTATGGAAAGCACCTACGGAGACCGGCTGCATAAGGAGAATTTCGCGGTCTCCACCAAGCTCGCGGACATTGTCAATCGTACCTGCGCGCGGGGCGGCAAGATCGTCGCTCCGGCGTTTGCGGTAGGGCGGACACAGCAGCTCGTTCTGTTGCTGCACGAACTGATTAACGCGGGTAGTATCCCGGCAATCCCGATGTTTGTGGATAGCCCGCTTGCCGTGAACGTGACGGAAGCGTTCCGCCGGCACCCGGAATGTTACGACGATCACGCGCGCACGTACCTGATGAATGGCGAGGATCCGTTCGGGTTCAACCGCCTGCGTTATATCCGCGATGTCGCGGAGTCCAAGGCGCTGAATGACCTGCACGGCCCGTTCCTGATCATCTCCGCCTCGGGCATGTGCGAAGCGGGACGCATTCTGCACCACCTGCGCAATAACATCGCGGATCCGCGAAATACGGTACTGATTACCGGCTACATGGCGGAGAATACGCTCGGCCGTAAAATCGTGGAGAAATTGCCGGAGGTTCCCATCTTCGGCGAACCCATCCGGCTGCGCGCCGAAGTAGCGAAGTTGAATGAGCTGAGCGCCCATGCCGACCAGCGGGAGTTGCTCCATTGGATGAAGCCGATGGCGCGTTCCTTGAAGAAAATATTCCTCGTGCACGGTGAGCCGCTTCAATCGTCTGCGCTGGCCAAGATCATTCAGCAGGAATTCAATATTGAGGTCGTCATACCCCGGCGGGGAGAGGTCTTTCAGTTGTAACGGCGGCCGGGTACCGGTACAGATTCCGTCTTCGATCTATCGACCACTTGGACCGGCTGGCGTAGCATACGTGCGGATGAAATCGGATCCCATTCATCTTGCGCCGAATCTCGCCTACTCGTTTGTGATCTATTGCTATTTGCAGGGGCTCGATCTGCTAACAACGCTGGCCCTGCTCTTGCATGGATATCCCGAAGGGAACCCGGTGGTCCGCTTTGCTCTCGAGTATTCCCCTTCCCCGCTGTGGGGATTGGCGGCGATGAAGTTGATAGCGATGCTGATCGGCGTTTACTGCTGGCTTGCCAGGCGCGCCAGCGCGCTGCGCAAGGCGAATATCCTGTTTGCCGCCGCCGTCGCCTGGAACACGTTTGTCGTTCTTCTAGCCGCGGTGCGCATGCCAGGCGGGGCCGGTTAGGTTGCGGCTCTGTAGCGCAACGATTCTACCTGAGCCGCACGCGCCAGCAAACTGAATAACCGGCGGAGACCTCAGACCAAGCCTGTTCGTGCTATCTGCTGTGGTCTTGATGTTGCGGATTGTTTTCGAGTTGCTGACGATCCAGTCAGAATGTCGAGTCCAAATAGTGCGTTTCTCCAGGACGGCGTACGCTCCTAATCGAAAACGATGGAAATCCAATGGGGGTGAGTCAACTGCGTACGCCGCCAGTCGCCGCGACGCATGTCTAGTTGTTTGCCGTTGTACTGGAGAATGTCCAACTCGTGAGATGCGGAACGATGCTCATCGCGAGGGTTGAACATGACTACTTCTTTGGCATCGAGTTCGATATGGGGACGAACGAAGAACAGGTTGTACGACTCGCCGTTCGGCTCGTAGTGGAACCGCTCGATTCCGACGATCCCCGTGGGGACATCCGGATTTAAGGATTGCAGTGACACCGGATAGTGACCGCGGCGTTGATGGAAGGATTCGATCTCCGCAACAAGGAGGGCGCTGCTCTGGATAGCCCGTTCGCGACTCCAGATTGCCGCGCTTGGGAGGACGGTGGCCTGGAACGTGACAAGGATGAGGGGCATCCACACAAGGCGGAAGGGAACCGCGTTGCGCTTGTGGGTAGCATCGGCCGAGTCGTCTCGCGATCGCCACCATAGCGTCCGAATGAGCATGATAGCGCCAAATCCGAGCATCACACCTACGGAAAGCTGGTTCACGTGTCAACTCCGGTTGAAAATTCCCCAAAGTTCCGGTCGAATATTCCCCAGCCCTGGCGAAGTGGTGGTTTACAGACTCGGCTGGCGGGTGGTACATAGAATCCAGCCGGTGAAGCGGAGGCGAGCTCTATCGCATTGCACATACATGGCAGTATTATGCATAACGCTATTACGTATATCAAGACAGCCTTTGTTTCAGGCTGGAAAGCCGGCGGCACTGCTACGATCAGCATCGGCTTCGCGCACAGGCGCCGAAGGAACTTCCTGCCGGTCAGCTACGTGTGATCGTGTTTCTGCCGGAACTGCGTCCCGCGCTCCTGCTTACGGCAACGGGTAGCTGTCAGTTGTCAGACCTGCCGGACGGAAAAGTCAGAACAGCTATTAGCGCGCGTAGTTTGCCTCAAAGCTCTCGCGATATCAGAACTAGAAACACCATTCTTACAACTGGTGATCGACCGCATAATCGGAAGCCATTTATCGAGCAGAATGGCCGAGTCTTCCATGATGGGAACTGACTGACGCGTTGAATTGTCTGATGCGTCAAGTCTGCCTGGACAAGCGCGGCACTCCCAGCGGCTATTGGAGCCGGGACCGGAAGTCCCTTGCCAGCAGACGAGAACGTTGCGGCCGAAGCGTCGAACCAGCCTGGGAGGTACGGAAGCACCATCACAAGACAAAAGATCGCAGTAAGGAGCGGCGTGGGGATCATTTCGAATGAGCGGCGCAGAAGCGCCGAATCGGTCACGACAGGCGCTTTGATTGCAGTCTGGCGAGCCTTCCGGAGCCCGTGCGCCATGCTGCATCGCGGCCGGATCTATTGGACAAAACGCAGAACAATGCAACGCCACTCGTCCTGCTCAAGCAGGTCTGAAGCAGGAGCGGAATGGATTGCGGCTTGAACCGCCTTCACATCCCGCTGTGTGAAGCCGGATAGGATCAGCGTGCCTCTGCATACGCGCTCCAGGTCCGCCATCAGCCCCAGCAACGATTGTGCATTGAGGTTGGCGGCCACCGTTTCGAAGGCCCCGGTCGTCACTGATCGTACCGATCCGCAAAACAACGAAACAGTTGCGCGCGGTCCAAGGTTGCAGCGGGCGATTCGCGCGGCTTCGTAGTCGATATCGCAAGCGGTCACGCGGCCCGCTCCAAGCAACAGGGCCGCTTCACTGAGGATTCCGGATCCGGTGCCCACATCCAGAAAAGATGAGCCGGCAACCAGGTGGCGTTCCATGGCACGAAGTGCAAGCTGTGTGGCTGCGTGATACCCGGTGCCGCATGCCAGGCCCGGATGCACCGTCAGCCGGACTCTTCCGGCAGGAGCGGCATCCTCGCGCCATTCGGGCACCAGGTAGAATCGCTCGCCAACCGGCAGCGGTTCCCACATGGCGCGCGATACTTCCAGCCAATCGGTGGAGGCCACTCGTTTCCAGCGCGGATGGTACGGCGCGAAGGGCGACAGGTCGAGCTCTTTATCGAAGAACGCTTCCAACTCCCAGCGCCCGCCGGGAAATTCGTGTTCGGTGATGCCGGCCGTCCCGGCTTCCCATAGTATGGTGGTGAGCAGGTCCTTGCCGGCGTCGTCGCATTCCAGCCACAGTGAAAACATCGTGCCGCGCTCAACCCTGCACACGGGTGGTCTTGCCCGCCCAATACTTCTCTTTCAGCACGAGCTTTCGCACTTTCCCGGTACCGCTTTTCGGAAGAGGCTCCGTGGAGAATTCAATCACCTTCGGCAATTTGAATCGGGCAATGCGTTTCTCCACGAATGCCAGTAAAGCTTCGGTCGTCAATCCGGACCCGGGCCGCGCTACCACGATAGCCGCGGGGACTTCTCCCCAGCGCTCGTCCGGTGCCGCCACGACGGCACATTCAAGAATGTCCGGGTGTGCCGCCACCGCCTTCTCGATCTCGATAGAAGAAATATTCTCGCCGCCGCTGATGATGATTTCTTTCTTGCGGTCCACGATCAGGAGATAGCCGTATTCGTCCCATACTGCCATGTCCCCCGTGTGAAACCAGCCGCCAGCCATCGAGTTTTTTGTCGCCTCGGGATCGTCGAAGTAGCCTTCCATGACATGATCGCTCCGGGTGACGATTTCTCCGATGGTCTTCATGTCGCGCGGAACATCGCGCATCTCCAGGTCCACCACCCGGATTTCGACCCCCGGAAAAGCCCAGCCCGTCATCGCCTGCCGCTGATACCGCTCTTCGTCGTTTGCGCAGGGAACCTCACGCTTTGGACGCGACAGCGTAATCACGGGCGCCGTTTCCGTAAGGCCGTAGCCGCCCAGGCATTCGCATCCGAACGCCCGCTCCATACGTTCGATCAACTCAGGGGAGGCCGCCGCGCCTCCGGTCATAATCTGTCTCACGCTGGACACGTTGAATTTCTCCCGTTCCGGGCAGTTCAGCAGGGCGTTGGCCATGGTAGGAACCAAGCTCATATGCGTCGCGGAGTGTTTCTCAATAAGGGCGAGGACGGTGACGGGGTCGAAACGCCGCACCATTACCTGCTTCAATCCGAGCATGGTGGAAATTTGCGGCCTCCCCCAGCCGTTGGCGTGAAACAGCGGAATGGTGTGCAGATCAACGGCAGTCTCCGGTTCCTTGATGATCGGCGCGACGGACAGAGCATGCAAATAGAGCGTCCGGTGCGACAGCATCACTCCTTTCGGAGTACCGGTGCTGCCGCTGGTGTAGAACAACTCGGCTACGCCATTCTCGTCATAGCTCGAAATGTCCGCGCGCTTGGGGTGGCCTCTTTCCAGCAGTTGCTCGTAGCTGAAATCGGCGGGTGCGGATTCCTGGTCGAGGCCGGCATACCACTCAATGGCCGGGCACGCCGTCCTGAAACTCTCTACTATCGCGGCGAAGTCCGATTCGAACAGCAGCATGCGCGCTCCGGAATGATTCAAAATGCCGATCAATTCCTGAGCGCTCAGCCGGACATTGAGCGGCATCACGATTCCGTGAGCCTGCACCACGCCGTAATAGCCTTCCAGCAGTTTGTGTGTGTTGAAGCTCAGATAGGCCACGCGGTCGCCCGCCGCAATGCCCAGCGCCGCCAGCGCCGTAGCCAGCCGCTCGCATCGTTCTCCGAACTCGGTATAGGTGAACTGTCTCTCACCGCAGATCACACCGGTGTTCGAACCGAACAAATCCATGGCGCGGTGAAGAAAACGGATAGGTGTAAGTGGTATGAACATGGCCCTGGCAATGGGCATATTCTACGACATGCGAAACCACGCCCGGGGCTGCGCCAGTTGGTTACCGATGTTGTTCCGATTTCGGGCTATCGTGAGTTTCCGGCCCAAGTTTCCGCAAAAACAATTTGTGCAGCGAACGGTCCGCCGTCAGTTCCGGATGAAATGTCGCAACAAGGTGCCGGCCCTGTTCCACCAGGACGGGGTCTCCCTGGAAGCGGGCCAGCACTTTCACGCCTTCACCAACTCTCCGGATGACCGGCGCGCGAATGAAGACGGCTTCGAAGTCCTCCGACGCCCCGCCGCTTCGCACGAAGCCAGGAGCGGCATCGATGCGGGCGACACGACTGTCGAGTTGCCGGCCGTACGCGTTCCGTTCGACATCGATGTCCACCACATTCAGCGATTCCTGTACCGGGTTGGTTACCTTGGAGGCCAAAAGAATCGCCCCCGCGCACGTACCGAACACAGGCTTCACTTCCGCAAAGCGCTTCAACGGTTCCAACAGGTTTTCGACGCGAAGCAGTTTCAGCATGGTTGTGCTTTCACCGCCCGGGATAATCAGCCCTTCCACCTGTTCCAGTTGTTCCGACGTACGCACCGGTATCGCTTCGGCGCCGGCCTGCTGAAGCGCTTTTTGATGAGCCTCGAAATCGCCTTGCAGCGCGAGGACTCCGACCCTTCTCATTCCTTCATTGTGCGGGTTTCGCAGACCGAATTTCAAAGCTGAGCCCCGCCGAGAATACGGGCGGTTCGCTGCTGGTAAGCCATGCCTTCACTGCATACCGGCCTTCGGGCAACGCGGCGAGAGGGACGTCGACTACCCAGTTTTTCTCCTCTCCGGGCCCGATGACAATGGTCTCCATCACTTGCGCAAACAATTTGTCGGCAGACCAGGTGTAGACGCTTTCGCCGCGATCGTTCCAGATCTGCAGATCGAACCGTTGACCGGACGGAAATGTCACGCTTAGCGGCTTCTCCTGACCGTTCCGCAGCGTCAGGCGGGCGATCATTTGCCGCGAATCTCCGCTGCCAGGAGCGGGGTAGGTTGTCTGGCCGATTGTCAATCCGAAGCCAGTTCCCGGACCTGGGATCACGGTCACGTCCCCGATGCGCGCATAGATCAGATCGAACTGCCGCGGTCCCCCAAAAGTCGTCTCGCGGCGGCTTACCAGGCCGATTCCAGGCAGATACTTATCTTCCTGATTGCCGGCATCGGCACAGTTGCCTGGGTCATACCGGATCTCCAGGGCATTGGAAAACTCTCCGATAGGTCCCGAGTACTCGGCACCGTGTGAGACAACGTGTGCGGTCTGAACGCACGGAGGAATATCTTCCTGGTACGTGCTGCCATCTCCAGCCGAGAAATCCGCGTACAGTCTTTCAGCCTGGTCCTCGCCCAATGCTATAAGTTTCCCGCTGGGCGCCATTCGCAACCAGAGGTCTCCTTCCCAAAGCCCGCGAACAAGTGAGTACTCCCCTGCGGCGATTGTGGCTGTACGCACTACCTCGACCGTTCGGATTTCAGTCCCAGTGGATCCGCCGGACCTGTAGATCCACTGGTTACCAGGTTGCAATGGAAAGTAATCCGGCTGGGCGGCGGCAAATCCCGCGGTGGCCAGCAGAACTGAGCTAATCGTAAAAGTTTTTTTCCCAAGCATGTGCTTTTATTTTTTCGAGTGTATTCCGGTCTAACGGACCCATACCGGCGACCGCGGTATTGCGTTCGACGTTACGAACCCGCCGCATTCCAGGTATGACCGTTGAGACCGCCTCATGCGAGAGACAGAAGCGAAGGGCAATCTCCGGCAGTTCACCGTTAACCCCAGCCAAGTCCGCCTTTAAAGCGTTTACGCGCTCCACGACCTGCCTCTTGCGATCTCCTCCAAAGTAAGACGCGCGAAAATCGCCTGGCGCGTACTCACTTTTTTCAGAAATTGTGCCCGTCAGGCTGCCCTCATCGAATGGAACTCTCGCCAGTACGCCGATATTCCGTTCTAAACAAAGCGGGAACAAATGCTTTTCAGGACTCTGGTCAAAAATGTTGTAGATCACCTGCACCGCGTCGATCAGCCCCGTCTCGATAAGTTCGAGCGCGGAATCAGGCTGATGATCGTTGATAGAGACGCCCACCCATCGTGCCTTACCCTGCCGCTTGATATCTTCAAAGGCTCTTCGCCATTCGTCCCGGCCGATCCACTCCGGATTCCAGACATGCAATTGCTGTAAGCCGGCGGTCTCCATTCCAAGATTGCGCAGGCTGGTTTCGGTACATTTCATGATGTAGCCATATGGAAATACTTCATTTATGCCAATGCCGGGGCGGGCCGGCCATAATTGGTTCTTGGGTGGTACTTTGGTGGCGATGAAAATGTCCTTTCCGGATTCTTTCACAGCCCGGCCAACCAGTTTTTCACTGTGTCCGGCGCCATAGGCCAGGGCGGTGTCGATCAGGTTCACGCCCCGGTCAATCGCCATGCGCAGCGCCCGAAGAGATTCATCGTCGTTGCCGCCCTGCCACAACCCGCCCCCGATCCCCCATGCTCCGTAGCCGATTTCACTCACTTCGAAGTTTGTCCTGCCGAGCTTTCGATAACGCATGCCCCCATTGTATTCAGTGCGAAAATAGAAGAAGGACAAATGAAAAGGCTGTTCATCGTCCTGGTGCTCACCGCGGCCTCCGCTCTGAACGTTTTTGCACGTAATTACAAGCTCTACATGAAAGATGGCGAGTATCACGTTGTCCGCGAACACAAGGTGGAGGGAGACCGCGTCCGCTTTTACAGCGTGGAACGCAGCGAGTGGGAGGAGATTCCGGTAGCGCTCGCCGATCTCGACCGGACAAGCAAGGAGATCGCCGAAGAAGAGAGCGCACGGAAAGAGGAAGCAGCTATTCTCGCGGCGGAAGACAAAGCTGAACGCGAGATGCGCCGTGAGATCGAACGCATTCCCCAGGAAGCCGGCGTATATTTCGACGAGGGCGAGACCCTTCGCACCATCAAACAGGCAGAATCGAAAGCGGTCACGAATAAAGGAAGGAGCATTCTGAAAGTGCTGGCTCCGATTCCTGTGATTACGGGAAAGGCCTCCATCGAAGTGGACGGCGCGCACTCGGCGAATGTGGTAAACAAGTCCCGTCCCGAGTTTTATTTCAGGCTGGCTGAATTGGAGCGCTTCGCTATGGTGCGGGTTACCTCCAAGAAGGACTCACGCGTGATCGTAAAGTGGACCATTGTTCCGGTGACGAACGAGATTGTCGACGAGTTTGAGGAGGTGGAGACGTTTCGCCGCCAGGTTGCCGAGGGCATTTACAAGATTTGGCCCGAACAACCACTTAAGCCGGGCGAGTACGCCATCATCGAATACACCGAGGGCAAGGGCAACGTGCAGATCTGGGACTTTGCTTATCGCCCTTAATCACAGTTCCCTGAAGAACTCCAGAGACTCTTGTGCACACCGGTCCCACTGGTATCGTAATGCCTGACGCTTGGCTGCGCCCGCCAGTCTCTCTCGCAAAGACGGCGACAATAGAATACTCTTTAGCCCCGATGCCAGTTCCGCGGGACTGCGTGGGTCAATCAGAATCCCGCCCGGACCGGTCACTTCCGGTAAAGACGAGACGTTAGAGGTAATGACCGGCACGCCGGCCGCCATGGCTTGCGCCACCGGAAACCCAAAGCCTTCGTAAAGCGATGGATACGCCAATACACGCGCACCTGCCGTCAATGCAGGCAAGTCCTGTTCCGGCACGTAACCTGCATAGCGAACCCCGTTTATTCCCTTTTCGAGGCGTGCCATCACGGATTCGGAGCGCCATCCCTCCGGCCCGGCGATTACGAGCCGGAACTGGTCCCGGAACTCGTCCGCAAGGCTCTCCCAGGCATCCAACAGCCCACCTACGTTTTTTCTAGGCTCGATGGTTCCCACAAATAACACGTAATCCTTCTCGATGCCGAGCTTGTGCCGGACCTCGGCAACGCGTGCGGCATCCACATCAAAAAAAACAGGCGCGACGCCTGGATAAATCACAGATACCCGGTCCGGAGGAATCCCCAGTACGTGGACGGCATCGCGACGTGTGTTCTCTGAGACGGCAATGAGCCTTCGCGCTTTCTTTAACACACGTTCCGCGTACCCGGTATCAGCCTGCACGTTGGCGGGTGTATGAACATCCGGCATAAGGGCGTACGTCAGGTCGTGAATGGTCGCCGTCACCAGCGGGCGCCTTGGCGGATTTCGCACCAGGTTCGAAATGTGAAACACATCGGTGTTTATGGTGAGAAGATCCACAACCGGGCTCCACCCGAACTTTGCTGCATAAACGAGCCCAAGCCTTGGCCAGGTTTGCCGGGGGCATAACACCGAGCGGTTGTGATGCAGTTCACCCAGTTCGTTCAAAAAAGGAAAGGCAAAGATACGATCGCCGCCGGCCTGCTGCCGCAAGTGTGTGATCCAGTGATAAAAGTAGGTCTTCACACCGGCACTACGCAGCAGCAGGGAACTGGCGTCGATCAGGATTCGCATCAGAGATTGCGCGCGCCTGGCCGGCGCGCTATTTCATCGCTTCAATCTTTTCCACCTTGATGATACCGGTCTTCTCGTACAACACGCCCGTAACTTTCACTTTCTGCGCCGCAAATTTTTCCGGCGTCTGCTGATCGCTGAGCGTGTACATCCTCCTGCCATCGTGCAGGGCGTACTTGTACTTGGAGCTTGATTTCACGCACTCCCGCACGCATTTCTCGTCGGGCGTCACGTTCATGTGCCCATGGTTGCCGCCGCACATAGTGTCGGTAATCACACCAACGAAAGTCCTTGTATTCTGGTTCGCGGCCGCCACGAACAGCACCGCGGAAAAAATTAGCGTTGTTAATGTTTTCATTCCGTCTCCAAAAGTCTTATTCCTTTGTGTTGATGCAGCCGCCGCCAGAGCGTGTCGTAACGCTCTTCCTCTAGCGGCTGTTTTAGTTGAAAGTTGAAATCCTTCCGGTTCCCGTAATGCGATCCCGCACGTTCAAACGTGGTGAGAGTCAATTGATAAGGTCCGGAACTGCTGATGTTTTCGATATCCGCTAGCGTCCAGGTTCGCGACTCTCCTTTTGCGTCCGTCCGGTAAAGCACGCGGCTCTCTCCCACCTCGAGAACGCCATGGGATCCGCCGAATCGCGTCAGATGCTTCACCGGGATCTTCCAGAGCGGTGTGTCCACCACACCGGCGAGCGCCGCTACAAACCGCCGCCCGAGGTTCTCTTCCAATAGTGTTTGGGCGGCGACGAAATCGCCTTCCAGCTTTACCTGCCAGTCCAGTCCCGCGCGCCATTTCCGGTCCTTGTAAGTGAGCACCACCAGCGCTCCGGGCTCGAGTTTCGCCTGCTGTATCTCGTCGTACCTCCACTCCCAGCCGTGGTCCGGGC
Source organism: uncultured Acidobacteriota bacterium (assembly GCA_900696665.1). GTDB lineage: Bacteria > Acidobacteriota > Terriglobia > Bryobacterales > Bryobacteraceae > CAADGY01. Next base: position 3,161 of record CAADGY010000284.1, on the reverse strand, counting down.
TCTTGAAGGACACCGCGTCGCCGGATACCCGCAGGGTTCCCGCGCAGTACTTCCACAAGTGATCGTGCTTGGCCGGAAACTCCAGCCCGAAAGCCGGAAGCGCAAGCAGCATCAAACCGATAGTTGTTTTTTGACTTCGAAATTCCATTTCCACACCTGATAAATGGCCGGATAAACGACCAGTTCGAGAATGAAGGAAGTAAACACGCCGCCGATCATCGGTGCTGCGATGCGCTTCATTACATCGGCGCCGGCGCCGGTCGACCACATAATCGGGATCAGCCCGACAAACATCGTCGCCACAGTCATGAACTTCGGCCGGATGCGCTTGACGGCCCCATGCAGTATGGCCTCCCGCAGATCGTGCTTGCTTCGCATGCGGCCTTCGCGTTTCGCTTCGTCGAAGGCGAGGTCCAGGTACAGCAGCATGAACATGCCGGTTTCCGCATCCACCCCCATCAGGGCGATCAATCCCACCCATACGCCGATGCTCATGTTGTAATCCAGCAGATGGAGCAGCCATATTGCTCCCACCGCCGAAAACGGGACCGCCAGCAGTATGATCAGCGTCTTGGCGGTCGATCGTGTATTCATGTAGAGCAGCAGAAAAATAAGGAACAGCGTCAGCGGAACAACTATCGTAAGGCGTTCTTTGACGCGCTCCATCGCTTCGTATTGTCCACTCCAGGAGAGGGAGTAGCCTGGAGGAAGTTGCACACCGGTGCGTACTGCTTCCTTGGCCTCCGCGATGTAATCTCCGACGCTGCGGCCGGCGACGTCCACGTAAACGTAGCCGTTCAACATTCCGTCTTCATTCCGCAGCATGCCGGGACCGCTAGTGAGTTTCACTTCCGCCAACTGCGACAACGGAATATGCGCACGGCCTTCCATCACAGGAACCAGCACTTGCTTCAGCGCGCCGGTATCGCTCCGGAAGTCGCGCATGTAGCGGACATTTACGGGATACCGCTCGCGGCCTTCTATGGTTGTGGTGACGTTCTCGCCTCCAATGGCATTCATGACCACTATCTGTGCCTCTTCGATGGAAAGCCCGTATCGCGCCAGCGCCTGGCGGTTCCAGTTAAAATCCACGAAGTAGCCGCCGCCGGTCCGTTCCGCGAAGACACTCCGAGTGCCTTCCACTTTCTGGAGCACCGTCTCTAGCTCCGTCCCGATTCGTTCCACCACCCGCAGGTCGGGACCAAAAACCTTCACTCCGACCGGCGTGCGGATACCGGTTGTCAGCATGTCGATCCGGTTCTTGATGGGCATGGTCCAGGCGTTCGAAACGCCGGGCAATTGAAGAGCGTGGTTCATCTGATCCACCAGTTCCTCGGAGGAGATATGTTCCGGAGTGATGTGGCGGAATACGGGAACCGCCCAATCCGGCGCCCATCCCGTGTACCAGGTCTCCTTCTTTCGCCATTCGCTGCGCGGCTTCAACGTTACGACCGTTTCCAGCATGGAGAGCGGCGCGGGATCGGTGGAACTCTCCGCGCGTCCCGCCTTGCCCAGCACCCGATCCACCTCGGGAAACTGCTTCAGCACCCGGTCGGTTGTTTCAAGCAAACGTCCGGCCCCGGTGATGGAGATTCCGGGCAGAGTCGATGGCATGTAAAGAATCGCACCTTCATCCAGCGGAGGCATGAACTCGGACCCAAGCCTCTGATACACCGGAATGGTCGCAACGACGAGAAGGATCGCCCCGGCAATCACCGCCCAGGTCCAGCGTAGTGACCACTCCGCCACGGGCGCATAGGCCCGCATGAGGATCCGGCTGATGGGGTGCTGCTCTTCGGAATGGATCTTTCCTACCAGCACCGTGTTCGCCGTGCGCGCCAGCCAGCGCGGCCGGAAGTCGAAGTTTCGCGCGTGTGTGAACAGTAGCCGCATGGCGGGGTCCAGCGTTATCGCAAGCACCGCCGCCACGATCATGGCGAAGTTCTTCGTATAGGCGAGTGGTTTGAAAAGGCGTCCCTCCTGCGCCTCCAGCGCCAGGATGGGTAGAAACGAAACGGCAATCACCAGCAACGCGAAGAAACTTGGTCCACCGACTTCCTTTACCGCGTCCACGACAACGCGGTGATAGCTCCCTTGCCTCCCGCCGCGATCCCATTCCTCCAGTTTCTTGTGCGTCTGCTCCACCACCACGATAGCGGCATCCACCATTGCACCCACTGCGATGGCGATTCCGCCGAGCGACATGATATTGGCGGTAATTCCCATCGCATACATTGGAATAAAGGAGATCAGAATGGCGGCGGGAATGGTAATGGTTGGAATAATGGCGCTCGGCATGTGCCATAGGAAAAGAAAGATGATGAGCGAGACGATGATCATCTCTTCGAGCAGGGTTGATCGCAAATTGTCGATCGAGGCGAGAATCAGCTCGGAGCGATCGTAGATACCCTCTACTTTCACACCCGCCGGCAGCCCCGGTTCGATCTCCCGAAGCTTCTCCTTAACGCGCTCGATTACCTTCAGAGCGTTCTCGTCCTGGCGCATCACGACGATGCCGGAAACCACTTCGCCAGTGCCGTCGAGTTCGGCGATTCCACGCCGCATATCCGGGCCTAGCACCACTTTGCCGACATCGCCAATGCGCACCGGCACTCCGCCTTCGGCGCGCAATACGATCTTCTCGATGTCGCCGGTGGATTGGGCATAACCCCGTCCGCGCACCATGTACTCGGCGCCGCTGAACTCCACGAGGCGGCCCCCCACATCTTCGTTTCCGGTGCGAACGGCGTTCACTACTTGCGTGATAGAAAGGTTATAAGCGCGTAGCCGGTTTGGATCTACAACCACCTGGTACTGCCGTACGAATCCCCCCAGCGGAGCGACTTCAGAAACGCCAGGCACGGCTTGCAGGTGGTAACGCAGATACCAATCCTGCAGCGATCGCAGTTCCGCCAGGCTGTGCCGTCCTGATGTGTCCACCAGCGCGTACTGATACACCCAGCCAAGCCCCGTCGCGTCCGGGCCCAACTCCGTCTTCACTCCTTGCGGCAGCCTCTGCAGAACACCGGAAAGATATTCAAGAGTCCGTGAGCGAGCCCAGTAAATATCGGTTCCTTCTTCGAAAATGATGTAGACGTACGAGTAGCCGAAGTCGGAAAACCCGCGAACAGTTCGCACTCCGGGCGCTCCCAACAGGCTGG
>CAADGY010000283.1 GCA_900696665.1 uncultured Acidobacteriota bacterium | reverse complement strand
GCTCTTATCAGCTCTTCAGACGCGCCATCATGTAAAGTCCGGCGAGGGAAAAGACCGCATCAGGCGACCAGGCGGCCACTTGCGGAGGGAGTTGCGCCACGTTCCCCATCTGTTCGAAGAGGGAGTTGGTGGCAAGATAGGCGATCGCAATGCCCAGGCTTACGCCGACCCCTGCCATGGCTCCACGGTTGCCGGTCACGAAAGCAAAGGGAACCGCGATCAACGCCATGATGAGCGTGAATAACGGGACCGAGAATTTCTTGTAGAACTGTACCTGTAAGCGGACCGTATCGAAGCCGCTTTGCTGAAGCTCGCTAATATAGCTGGCGAGTTCGTGGTAATTCATCTGCTTGTCCTGTTTTACTTCCTTCAGGAAATAGCTGGGCGGTTCGTTCAACTCGGGAAATGTAGCGGTCTGGCCCCGAAAATCGCGGAAAGTTTCACCGTTTGTGCCACCGCCAAGTTCCCGCATCCAGCCATTCTGAAAGATCCACGTCTTCAGGGACGGCTGCCACAACGCTCTTTCGGCCGAGATATGCCGGGTCAGACGGAACGTGCCAGGGTCCAGTTCGTAAACGGAGATGCCGCCCATTACGCTGGAGACCGGATCGAAATATCTGTAATAGTAAATGCGGGAACCATTTCCGAAAATCCATTTCCGGTCGGGCCGCAGGTACGTCTGGATCGGCTTTCCCCGGATCTCATTGCGGATCGCATCCTGTTTGCGGTTCGTATCGGGAATGATGTAGTGATCGAACGCAAAGAGCGCACCGCTTAGCCCCGCGCTAATCAACAGAATGGGAATGGTCAGGCGATGCAGCGATACGCCGCAGGCCTTCATGGCTGTCACTTCGTTATTCTTGGTCAAAATGCCGAAAGTAACGAGTACGGCCACCAGCACGCTCAAGGGTGCAAGATCATATAACAGTTTCGGAGTCAGGAAGAACAAAAACGCAAATACACGCTGCATGGGTATGTTGTTGCGAATTACGTCCCCCAGCAATTCGAAGAACTGATAGACATGCGTCATCAGAACAAAGCTTGCCAATAGCAGACCGAAGTAGAAGAGGAAACCGTTCAGGATATATGTATCGACGATCTGGGGAAGTAGCGGCATGCGGCCGCCGGAGCGGCGGGAAATCGGTCCGGGACGCGACGGCAGCCGGTGGAGCATCCCTCGCAGGATACGCCCGATCCAGGTCAATGCGGTGCCGGCCCAATCTCTGTCGCCGGGACGCTCGAGGCGAGCCAGCAAAATGATTCCCGTGATCGCAAACGCGATATTTGGCATCCAGACCGCGATGCCCGCCGGCAGCGTGCCCTGCCGTGCCACACCAATCAGGCTGATCAGGGCCATGTAGTACGTGAAGGCCAGCAAAACCGTCATCACGATGGCGGTGGACTTACCTGCCTTGCGTGTGGATACGCCGAGCGGCAGGCCGGCAAGCGCCAACAGGATACATCCGAGCGGAAGCGCGAAGCGTTGATGAAGCTCGATGCGCGCATCCACCGACTTTTCTGCTTCCGCCATGAGCTGAAAAGTCGGCATCTCGCTGTATGCTTTGGCGGTACGGATTTCCGGCGGTTCGGCCACCAGCACCTGGTCACCCTTCGGGAATCCAGTATTGAAATACTGCGCCGGGTCTTTTCCGACTTCGTAGGTCCGCCCGTTCAGCATGGAAACCTGAATGTGGCTGCGCTCCACATCGGCGACAGCGATTGCTTCCGCGGCGACGGTAATTCGCGGGTCGTCGCTTGCCTCCTCGGTCCTCGACATTCTCTCGTTGGCCGGAGTGAGGTCCGCCATGAAGACCTTTTTCCACCGTGTCACCGGACCGGGCTCCACATCCCCGACATAGAGGATTGTGTTGGTGAGGGTCTCTTCAAAAACCCGCGGCCGGATCTCGGCTGTCATTTGCTCGGCAACCAGCTTATTCAGGACGCGGTAGGTTTCCTGAATCGATAGCGGCGTGAGCCATAGGGACGTAGCTGCCGCCGCAGCCGTGGCCAGCACCGCGAATGTCATAACGGGCCAGAAAACTCGCCGGCCTGGTACGCCCGCCGCCCTCATGGCCGTGATCTCGCCGTCGCTTGCCATCCGGCTGAGTCCGATCAACGTACCAACAAGAACTCCGACCGGTATAGTGAACGTCAGCACAAACGGAAGCACGAGAACGAAGAGGAGACCGACCGTGTCGATAGGCATCGAGCTGCGAACCAGCAGTTCGAACAGCCGGCCTACCCTTTGCAAGAAAAGGACGAAGGTGAAAAGAACAATGCCAAGGATGGCACTCGACGTAATTTCCCGGAAAACGGTTCTACCTAGTGTCATTAGCTAACAGGTAAGCTCACGCAGTTCCTGATGCGGCAGCCCTTTCTGAAAGAGACGGCGGCGGCACGAGCGGCAGTTTCGGCAATTGCTCCTGGGAACGCTCAAGCTCGAGTTCGTCGAACAGGACAGAGGGTGCGACCACGGTTGCAGGCGTCACAAACGCCGCTCCGCCAGTGGCGGCGAACGGAGCGGTGTTGTCGAGGAAATCGAAAACGTGATTTTCGCCGGACGCCGCCACGATATCGCGCAGGCTGCGAACCGACAGGTTCCGGAAGCGCATGCCGCGTACCAGTTCTTCACGGCCATCGGCATAGACGCGATACACCAGGACGGGGAGACTTACCGGATTTCGTCCACCGGAGGCCTGAGCCATTCCCGCAGCCAGGCGGCGAATCTCGTCCAGTGGGGCCGTGGATGGATAATCGAGTTTTCTGATGATCAGGCCATAGGGTTTGTTGCGCTCGCGGCACATTCCGGTCAACTTCCGCTTCAACTCTTCCACGGAAGCGGTTTGGGACGCCTTGATAAACAGGTTGCCGAAGGTGGCGCCCTTTGCTCCGAAATTTCCGGGGAGCCTCGCCCTGCCGTTCGAACCCGAGTAACCTCGCACCGGCTGGCGGGTCAACAGCATGTTTTTGAGTGTTCCTTTTTCGATTATGGTTAAGGGAACCGGCGGCACGCCCTCCATGTCGACGGGGTAGTATCCAAGTAAGGATCTGCCGCGCCACTGCGATTGTGTCGGGTCGTCCACCACATCTATCCATTCCGGAAGAATCCGCGAGTTGATTCGTCCTTCAAGCTCACTCTGGCCGAGAGGGATGGGGCGGTTCGGCTCGGAAACCGGACGGCGAATTATTGCCAGGTTGTCTCCAAGAACCTGAGCGAACATCTGCGGAGCAGCTTCTCCTTCCAGAAGTACGGGTCCGATGTAACTTTCGCCGGCGGGCGCCTGAACGATATCCGACAGGTTCTTTGCGAGAGTCGTAATACGCTGGCGCACCTCCGCTTCCGAAGGAAGATCGCTCACCTCGCGAACACAAATGACGGTGCCATTGCGGACCAGCATTCCATCCGGCGCCAGAGCGGCGCCGCGCACGCGTAGAAAGCTAAGGTTCTCCGGGATGCGGCACTGCGTGCCTTCGGAATTCGCATAATAGGCCGTGGATTGACCCGCCTGAAACTCAACGTCCGATTCGATAATAGCCGGATAACCGGTGAATATCGCCGAAAGCTGTCTCACGCGTGTTTTCCATTCTTCCTGATTGATCATGTAGCGGCGGACGGGCAGGATCTTCTGCGTGGGTTGAGCTTTCGCAAGATCCGCGAGAACCTCCGACTCCATCACATGCTGGAGGGCGGCGCGTTTGCGCGCGATTGCCTGCACAGCTCCTTTATAGGCCTGATCAGTTGCCAGCCAGAAAAACGTTCGCATGGCGAGCAAATCATTTTCGAGTGGAAATCCCGCCGAGCCCACACGGCCGAACAGGTTCGTGAAAATGTAGTTGGTATTGTCGAAGTCGTAGCTGCCGACGCGCACCTGGACACGGGGCAGCCTGACGCGTGTGCGCCGGCTGCCTATCAGGCCGCCCAGACTGGCGGAAGCCGAGAAGCTGTCGAGGTCGTCCAGTGAATACTCGATGTAGTAGGGCGAATCGAGACTTACGATACTGAGTTGGCGGGACCGCTCGATCTCTTCGCGCATGGCGTGCAGTATGGGGTCGGCGGCTTCCTGGGCGGCGGCAATGTGAGGAGAGACCGTTGCACAGACAGCCAGCAGGAATCCGGGCAGCCGGCGGGCGCTTCCGTTCATCGGCCTCCTCCTAGTACGACCGGCCGCGGCAGCAGAGGTGGCCGTTGGTCGGATTTGTCTTTCTTTTGAATCTCGATCTCGGAAATGAGCAGTGCCGGGGAAACTGCCGAAACAGGTACATTCCCGGATTCCGCTCCACAGTAGCCGTTGAAGACCTCGACCTCGTTCGAGGTTGCCAGCACCTTAGCAAAGCTGGTCAGCGGTGTGCCGACGATGTCCACCCCCCGCACCATCTCGTCGGGTCTGCCGTCCGCATAGACTCGATAGACGATCACCGGAATCACTGTGAAAGCCTGCAGCCCCCGCCGCCCCGTCATGGTGAACCCGCCGGTCACTTCCTCGAAGTAGAGGCCATAGGGTTTTCCCTGTTTCTTGATTTCATCGATCAGCATTGTGCGGAGTTGCTTTTGAGGAAATCGCCGGAGAGAGTGGACGAACAGGTTGGATTGCCGGGAGACCACTTCCGCGCCGGGCGCTTTTCGTCCGTGTCCGTTGGAGGTACTGAAGCCCTCGATGGGGGTGCGTGACATCAGGAAAGTCTTGAGCACACCCTTTTCGACGACCGCCACCGGCCTCGCTTTTACACCTTCGTCGTCGAAAGAGTAGAAGCCGTTCAAATCCACACCACTCGTAGTCTTCTTTGTCGGGTCGAATTCAACCGACAAAAAGTCCGGAAGAATCTCCTGCCCTACTTTCTTTGTGAAAGTCTGTCCTTCCCCCTCATCCTTCTGGCGGTGTCCTTCGATGCGATGCCCGAAAATTTCGTGAAAGAACACTCCTGACGCGCGGCCGGACAGGATCGCCGGACCTACGAACGGCTCAACCAGGGGTGCAGCGGAAAGCCGTTCGAGCTTCTTCGCGATACGGTGAACCGCCTTCGAGAGTTCACCCTCGTCCGGCAACCCTGCCGGTTCGGCTGCATCGAAGCTCTCGAAGAGAGTCAGATCCATGCCGTCTGCGGCTTTCGTCCCCGCGGCGATGGTGATTCGCGAGAAAAGCCTGCCGTGCCGAAGCCGAGTGCCCTCGGTGTTGACGAAATACTTCGTCTGACGCTTGGCCTGCACCACAACTTGCGATTCGAGGATCTGAGGGTGAGCGGTAAAGAGCTTTGAGATGCTGCGCGCGCGCGATCTCCATCCCTCCATTGGAAATCGTAGCGGCATTGCCGGATCCGCGGCAATCACCGGCTCTTCCTTTGAAAAGTCGGCGGAGAGATCTTCCTCAGCTACTTTCACCTGCCTGCTGGTTTTTACTCTGATCAGGCGCTCGGCCGCTGCTCTGTACACCTGGTCGGTCTGCAACCAAAGACGTTGCCGGATGGAAGCCGGATTGTTGTCGAGAGAAATCGACACCGGAGCATGGAACCGGGGCCGTTCGCCCGGCAAGCGGTGATAGTTGTCCAGTTCGGGACTGCCGGTTCGAACAGTGACATCCAGGATCCGCCTGTGATCGGCCGAACTGCTTTGAAGTGTGCCCTGGCTGGCGGATACCGCCGCACTCTCTTCTTCAGTGACCGTGTAGGCAATGTAATAGGGAGGCGGGTCGCCCTTCTGCCTCATTACCTCGAAATTGCGCTGCAACTCGCCGGCGAGGATGTCAAGCAGTTCAGGCTGGGGAGCCAGACCTGCGACGCCGGCGGCTCCGAGCAGCACCAGCAGGACAAATCGGTGCACGCTCAACAGGATATCAAAGGCACGTCTCAGGCCGCGCTTGCGGTTTGGTCTCAAAAACGGAGCCGCGCGTAAGCAAACGGTTTTCTATGGTTTTCCTAGTGAAAGGAATTGCCGGCCGCAGGCGCGGCGGTAGGCGGTGCTATTGCGCGCTTTAGCCCCGACAATGCCAGACCATACCGGCCCTTTACTCCGGTCTTTTCAAAGATGTGCTTGAGGTGGATCTTGACCGTACCGGGCCTAATCCCCAGCTCCCGGGCAATTTCCTTGTTTTTCAGTCCCTGCTCGACCAGCTCGAGAACCTGCGCCTCGCGCGGCGTCAGGTCTGTGCGCCCATGGCGCTCACGGCGAGGCAATTCGCGGAAAACCGCGTCCTCCATCCAGTTTGTCCCCGCCGAAACGGCACGCAGACACGCGGCGATCGAGTTGAGGTCCGCGGTCTTCCGCATAATGCCTTTGGCGCCGGCCTGCACATACCGCAGCGCTTCGGATTCAGTGATGGAGACGCCCCACACTACAACGGCGGCGGTGCGTCCGGCGATGTTGTTCTGCAGCATCCAGTGCAGCAGTGGCTGAACTCCGAAGGTCTTGTCGAGAATCAGAATCTCAGGGGCTTTCTTAGCGACAAGCTCGGATGCTGCTTCCAAGGAGCCGGCGGCACCGGCAAATTGGAACTGAGGCAACTGGCCAAGCAGTGATTTCAGACCTTCGGCCGTAATCGGCTGGCTTTCGCAGATACCCACCGTCCTTGTGATGTAAGTGTTGGTCATGATGCTGTCCGTTCGCCCGGGCCCAACTGCGCACGCAATTGGCGCTCATGGGCATTTATCGACTTCAGCTAATGGATCGGCAGTTCTCCTTAAGAACTTTAGTACTAGAGAGACGGATTGGCTCTCATCTTTTCACCTGTGCAGCCGATGAATTGACTGGAGGATGTTGTCGCTGTCCTTGGAACGGGAGATGGCCGGTACGGATATAGCCAGGCCGAAGGAGAACTGGCACACCCTATTGGTGTGCCCCGACGGTGGGATGGCCGAACAGTTTCTTCCGCTAATGGCACAAGTGCCTGGTTTGGGGCCGGTCACGGAGATGCGACTGTACCCGCCGGTCGAGGCCCTTGGCGAATTCTTTTCCGGGAGGCAGGTCAATCCCTGTTTTCTGGACGCTTCCACGGACAAGGATGCAGCATTTGCACTGATCGCGGGCTTGTTGCGCCAGGATCCAGCGCTGCAAATTGTGGTTCTACTCGCATCGACAGACTCGGATTTCATTCTTCGCTGTTTGCGTCAGGGTGCAACCGGCTTCCTGACCGCTCCTTTCACCGTTGGGGAACTGGAACCTGTGATAGAGCGGCTGGCAAGAACGCGTCCCGAAACCTACCGGGTTTTGCAAGCCGGCGGGAAAGTATATTGCGTGATGCCTGCCAAGGGGGGCTGCGGCGCCACAACATTGGCTTTTCACCTTGCACATCAGTGGAAGCGTGATGGCTCAAAGCGTATTCTGCTGGCAGACCTCGATCCACTTACGGGAACCGTCTCATTTGCATTGAAGCTGACCTCTGCCTACAGTTTTATGGACGCTCTCCAGCGCGGGGACAGCCTCGATGTGAATATTTGGAAGGCGTTGGTTGCATCGTGGAATGGGCTCGATGTTCTGTTGTCGCCCGAAGATCCGGCGCGCGGCATCGGCGACCTGCCGGACCCTGGTTCCATGATAGAGTTCGCGAAATCCTGCTATGACATTGTCGTTCTGGATACCAGCGGAGTGTACGGCACCTGGAGCGGGCACCTGGCGGCATACGCGGATGAAGTGCTGTTGGTGATGACCAACGAATTGCCTGCAATCCAGTCCGGGCAGCGTGCTCTTGCCTACCTGGAACGGCGCAAAGTGGATCGTTCCAGGATCCGCGTCGTCGTCAATCGTTTCAGTGAGGATCTGGGTGTCAGCGGTGAGACCATCGAAACCGCCTTGAAACTTGAGGTTTGTCACACCATGCCGAGCGATTACGATGCCATACAGAAAGCTACGATGGAAGGCAAGACGGTTCCTCCGCGGGGGAAATTCGGAAAGAGTCTCGCCGCCCTATCAACGGCAATTACGGGCGGGTCCGAACTCCCGGATGAAGAGCCTACAGGTTCGGCGCTGGGCAAGGTGCTATCGCTATTTGCGCGCCGCCGCTAAAGTGTCCGGCGGTCCGGTTTGCTATCATCGGCACTTGTTCGAACTAACTCTGCCTGCAGCTCACGAGTATGTAAAGGCGCATTGCGGGGGGGACGCGGGTGCGATCCAGATTCGCGAACTCGGCGGCGGCGTATCCAACACGGTACTGCTGGTGGAGTGCGGATCGAAGCGTTTTGTGCTGAAGCAGTCCCTCGGGAAACTGCGGGTGGAACAGGAATGGCTTTCGGATCGCATGCGCATTCATCGGGAGTGCGCGGCCATGGACGCCCTCGGCCCTCATCTTCCGCCGGAATCGGTCCCCCGTATCCTCTTTGAAGACCAGGCGAACTGCATTTTTGCCATGTCGGCGGCGCCGGAGCGCGCGGAGACATGGAAAGCGCTCCTGCTTCGGGGCGACATCGATACGGGCGTTGCTGCCAGAATCGGTCAGATGCTCGGCTGCATTATCGGCGAGAGCCGCAAGCGGCCTGATTGGAAAGCCAGATTCTCCGACCAAACCGTCTTCGATCAACTGCGGCTCGATCCTTATTACCGCACGACTGCCCAACGCCATCCCGGACTGGCCGTGTTCTTCGATCGCCTCATTCAGAAAGCGCGCACCCGCCGCATTTCCCTGGTGCATGGCGACTGGAGTCCCAAGAACTTCCTGGTGAATGGCGGATCGGTGATGGCGATCGATTTCGAAGTGGTACACTATGGCGACGCGGCGTTTGATGCGGCATTTCTGACGAACCACCTGGTTCTGAAGGCCTTTTACCGGCCGCATTGGCGCTCCGGGTACCGCTCGGCGGCTCTTGCTTTTCGCGACGCGGTCATGGACACTGTTCGCGAACTGCCGGAGGGATTCGAGCAGGATACGATCGAGCACCTAGCTGGGCTTCTGCTTGCGCGCATCGACGGCAAATCGCCCGCCGAATACATACAGGAGGAAGCGATGAAGGCCCGTGTGCGTACTTTCGGGCTAGGCTTGGTTGCTGATCTGCCTTCGAGCATTGAAGAGCTTTTTGACCGCATACCGGAATGACTCTCACCATCAGGCAGCTCAGAGCACTAGAAATCCTGGATTCGCGCGGCAACCCCACTCTTGCCGTGGAAGCGCAGCTTTCCGACGGCACAACCGCGCCGGCTCAGGTGCCTTCCGGCGCTTCCACGGGACGTCATGAGGCTGTCGAGTTACGGGACGGCGGCACTCGCTACGCCGGCAAAGGAGTTCGCAAGGCCGTTGCGAACGTCAACGATATCCTGTCAGGCGCCCTCGAAGGCGCCGACGCGGAAGACCGGGCAGCCCTCGACCGGAAGATGATCGAACTGGACGGCACCAGTAACAAATCGCGTTTGGGCGCTAATGCCATCCTGGGGGTCTCTTGTGCCGTCGCGCGGGCGGTAGCGCGAGCCCATAAGGTTCCTCTTTGGCAATCTCTCGCCGGCGCCAGAACTGCCGCGCTCCCGGTGCCGATGATCAATATTCTCTCCGGCGGATGGCATGCCGGCCACAACATCGAATTCCAGGATTTTCTGATTATTCCGCACGGCTTCGACAGCTTGGCGGAGGCGCTAGAGGCTTCGGTCGCGATTCACCGGCAGGTATTCCTCCTGTGCCGCGACAGAGGTCTGACACTGACTGGAGTGGCAGACGAAGGCGGATGGGGTCCGCTGCTTTCCACTAATGAAGAAGCGCTCCAACTTCTGACCGAGGCCATCGGGAGCACGGGGTTCCGGCCCGGCGAACAGGTTTCGATTGCCATCGACGTCGCCTCCAGCCACTTCTTTTCCGAAGGGGAATACCATCTCAAAACCGAGGGACGTAGTCTGACCGCAGCCGGCATGATTGCCCTGTTGCGGGACTGGTGCGTCCGCTATCCCGTGGTTTCGCTGGAAGACCCGCTTCACGAAGACGACTGGGGAAACTGGCCGGAACTGACAGCAGCGCTTGGCGGCGTGCGGCAGATCATCGGTGACGATTTTCTTACGACGAACCCGGCGCGTCTGCGGCAGGCGATTCAGCAAAGAGCGGCGAATTCCGTTTTGGTCAAGATGAATCAGATAGGCAGCTTGTCCGAAACTTTTGAAGTGCTGGATGAAGCCTTGGCTGCCGGCTGGACGGCGGTGGTTTCGGCGCGTTCGGGGGAGACCGAAGACTCCTTTCTGGCGGATCTCGCGGTGGCCAGCGCTTGCGGACAAATCAAGATCGGTTCCGTTACGCGCTCGGAGCGGCTAGCCAAATACAACCGGCTTCTTGAAATCGAAGCCCGCTGGCGCCTTCCCTATACCGGCGGGAAACTGCGTTTTATTTCACGTTGATAGTGCCGCGGCAGCGGGGCGCGCCGCATCGGCAAATGTAGGTCTCGATGTCTTTGGCGAAATGGTAATCGACGGTCAGCTCCTCCCCCGGTTCGATCACCCGCTTGCTCATGTAGAGGATGTGGTCTTTGATAATGCAGGAGTACAAATTCGGGTCGCAGGAATGGTTGATCAGTTCGGCTCCGCTGCCGCCGACCGCCCCGTCGATGCACCAGTAGCTATTCAGGGTGAATAAGTAGACGTATTCGCGGGATGTGCTGCGGCGTTTGGTTTCGATCCGGCTGATCCGTTCTCCGGTGTACTCAATAACTTTGCGGCGGGCAGGAATCCGCTCTTCGGCGAAAACGCCCCAGCGATGGATTCCTGACTTCGCCACTCTCAGCCGGAAAACGGCATGGTTGGGGTCGATGTATGGCCGTATCCGCTCAGCCATGGCTCCCTTGGGTATTCCGGGATTAGCCCATCTTTTGCTTGATCACGTCCACAAGTTCCTGCACAGCAGCGGCGCTCTTGTCGAGCATGGCTTTCTCGTCGGCGGTCAACTTCAACTCGTAGATCTTTTCGATTCCGCGTGCACCCAGTTTCACCGGCACACCCACAAACAGCCCTGAAATGCCGTATTCACCTTCCAGCAGCGCAGCGCAGGGCAATACCTTTTTCTTGTCCTTCAGAATCGATTCCACCATCTCCACCGTCGCGGCGGAAGGCGCGTAGTAAGCACTGCCGGTTTTGAGATACCGTACAATTTCCGCCCCGCCGTCGCGCGTGCGTTGAACAAGCCTGTCGATGGCTGCCTGGTCCAACAGTTCGGTCAGCGGAATCCCGCCAACTGTTACCAGGCGCACCAAGGGCACCATAGTGTCGCCGTGGCCCCCGAGCACCAGCGCGGTGATATTCTCAACCGAGACATCAAGCTCCTGCGAGATGAAGGTGCGGAAACGGGCGGTATCGAGAACGCCGGCCATGCCGATGACCCGGTTTTTGGAGAACCGGGAGATTTGCTGTGCGGTCCAGCACATCGCATCCAGCGGATTGGTAACCAGGATGAGGATGGAATCGGGAGAGTATTTGACAGCTTGCTCCGTGGCCGTTTTCACTACCTCGTAATTAGCCAGCAGCAGATCGTCGCGGCTCATTCCGGGTTTTCGTGGAAAGCCCGCGGTGATGATGACGATATCCGAATTAGCTGTCGGCTCGTAATCGTTGGCGCCGGTGATAGCGACATCGTAGCCTTCAACGGGTCCGGACTCGAGAATATCAAGCCCCTTACCTTGTGGAACTCCTTCCACCACATCAACCAGCACAACATCGGCGAGTTCTTTGCCGGCAATCCGCAGAGCGCAATTCGCGCCCACGTTTCCCGCTCCGACGACAGTAACTTTCTTTCGCATAAGGATTCCTTTGCTCCAGCGGAATGAGTGTAGAAGGGAAATTATAGCGAACTCGTGTGCTGATGGGTCTGGAAATCACTATAGGCGCAAGCCCGGCGCGCACGCGTACAATAGAAATTTCACCTGCTCATGCTGGAATCGATTTTACGCGACTTGGAGTGTAGCGCGCGCGAGCGGATCGCTGCCGCCAAAGCGCCTCAATATCTGGAAGCCGTGCGGATTGAGGTACTCGGCCGCAAGGGGACCCTGGCTCAGATCAGTAAGGAACTCGGAAAACTTCCTCCCGAAGAACGGGCGCGAATCGGAAAACTGCTCAACTCGGTCAAGCAGAACCTGGAGACGGCGCTCGATTCGAAGAAGGGCCAGTTCGATCACGAAGCGTTGCGGGAGCGCCTGGAATCGGAGTGGGTGGACCTGACGCTGCCTGCTCCCGGAACCCGGCCCGGCGCCCTGCATCCCATCACCCGCATCCAGACGGAAATCGAGGATCTCTTTATTTCATTGGGCTTCGCTGTCCTCGACGGACCGGAAGTAGAAACAGAGTACAACAATTTCGATGCTCTGAACATCCCGCCACATCATCCCGCAAGGGACATGCAGGATACCTTTTGGCTGACGGACGGGCACCTGTTGCGCACGCACACCTCACCGGTCCAGGTTCGCGGCATGGAACGGCTAGGTCCGCCTTTGCGCATGATCGCGCCGGGACGCGTGTTTCGCAACGAGGAGGTTGATGCCTCGCATGAGCACACCTTCTACCAGCTTGAAGGTATGATGATCGACCGCGATGTGTCCGTGGCACATCTCATCTTCTTCATGAAGACGCTGCTGAGCGCCATTTTCCATCGCGACGTCGAAGTACGGCTGCGCCCGGGTTATTTTCCCTTTGTCGAACCCGGCTTCGAACTGGACATTAAGTGCCTCATCTGTGGTGGAGGCGGATGCCCGGTTTGCAAGCAATCCGGTTGGGTCGAACTGCTTCCGTGCGGTTTGGTGCATCCGAATGTACTCCGTATGAGCGGAATCGATCCTGAGGAATGGAATGGTTTCGCTTTCGGCTTAGGTCTGACGCGTCTCGCCATGATGCGCTACGGCATTGACGACATACGGCTGCTCCAAAGCGGCGACCTTCGTTGCCTGACTCAGTTTTAGCGCTGGAAAAGAATGAAATTCTCCTACAACTGGATTCGTGAACTTGTTGACGGTCTCGATATCGACCCCAAACACCTGGAGCAGTTGATCACCATCAAAACCGCTGAATGCGAAGGTATTGAGCCTTTTGAGGGCAGCCAGCCGGGATGCGCGCCGGACAGCATTATTGAAATCGATAATAAGTCGATCACGCACCGGCCGGATCTTTGGGGTCATGCCGGCATGGCGCGGGAAGTGGCGGCGATCACGAGGAGGCCTTTTCTCGATCCCGTGCGAGTGGATCTGGTGCCTGCCGGTCCCTCTCCGGCGCGAATCTCTATTGAAGACTTCGAATTGTGTCCGCGATACAGCGCGCTGGTATTCGAGAACATCTCGGTCCAGCCGTCACCCGCATGGTTGCAATGCCGGCTGGAAGCCATTGGCCTGAATCCCATCAACAACATTGTCGACGTCACGAACTATGTGATGGCGGAGATCGCGCAGCCCATGCACGCTTTCGATGCGGATAAGCTTCACGGCGACACAATCTTTGTGCGGCGGGCGCGCGCGGGCGAATGCCTCACTGCTCTGAACGAGGAGCGATACGAGTTGTCCACCGGGAATCTCGTCATCGCCGACGCTAAGGGTGCGATTGCTCTGGGCGGGGTTATCGGAGGGCTGGAAAGCGCAATCAGCGATGCCACCAAGCGGATCGTTCTCGAAAGCGCAAATTTCCAGGCGGTAGGCATTCGCAGGACCTCGGCCGAGTTGAAGCTCCGTACGGACGCTTCGATGCGCTTTGAAAAGTCGCAGGACCCGGCGAACACCGTGCGCGGACTGGCTCGCGCCATTGAACTGCTGAACGAAGTCTGTCCCGGGATACGCCTCGTCGGCGGGCTCGCCGATCAGGCGCGGGAGATCGTACCGCCACCGGCTGTTTTGTTGCCGCTCGATTGGCTGGTGAGAAAGCTTGGGCTTGCCATTTCCGAAGAGGAAGTTCGAGACATCCTGGAGCGCCTGCAATTCGGAGTGGAAACATCCTCGCCCGGTGTTCTGTCAGTGACAGTGCCGGGTTGGCGGTCCACGCGAGACATTTCGATCAAGGATGACCTCGTGGAAGAGATCGGGCGTATGGTGGGATACGACACCATCACTCCAAGCGCACCCATGGTGACGGCAACCGTGCCGCCTGCGAACGAAGAGAGACTGTTTCATCACCGGGTGCGGGAGATGGCCGCGGCGCAAGGCTACACCGAAGTCTATAACTACTCGTTTATCAGCGAGGATATGGCGCGCGCTTTTCATTTGGAGCCGCATGCGCACCTCGAAATCGCCAACCCGATCAACTCCGATCAGCGATTAATGCGATGCAGCCTGCTGCCCGGCATTTGGAAGAATATCGAGGAGAACAGCAGGAACTATGACTCGTTCCGGCTGTTCGAAATCGGATTGGAAATTCATAAACGCGAGGATGCCGTCCGTCTGCCCGACGAAATTCCTCACCTGGCGGCGGCGGTATACGGCCGCGGAGACGGTGTCGACGGACTCTTCGAATTGAAGCGCCTGGCCGAGTGTTTGATGCCGGGTGCCGTTGTGGCGCGCTGTGAGCCGCGTCCATATGAGCACCCGCATCGCAGCGTTGCGCTTCGATGGCACGGCAGCGCCGTGGGACGGCTTTTCGAATTGCATCCTACGATGGTGGCGGGCCGCGCAGCTATTCTCGACGTGAACTTGCAGCTTGTGTACAAGCTGCAACCCGGCACCGCCATGTATAAGCCGATACGCCGTTTCCCATCGAGCGCTTTCGATCTCTCCGTCATCATTGGCCTTCGGGATGAAGTGGGGCGCGTGGGGGAACTGTTGGCCCAGTTTGCCGGGCCCAATCTGGAAGCTCTGGAGTTCGTTCGCCAATACTCTGGTCCGCCACTCGCCGCCGGTCAAAAAAGCGTTTCTTATCGCATGACCCTCGCTGCCGCAGATCGCACACTTTCCGCCAGCGAAGTCAGTGCTGTCCGGAACGGCATTATCGAGGCGATGCGGGCGAAGGGATATGATTTAAGGATTTGAGGCCGTTCCATGAACCGGCGTGTATTTATGGCGATGCCCGGGGCGTTCGCCCCGTTCCCGAAAACAGGCGACGCTATCCGTCCGACCGCGTTGAAGCCCGGCGACACCGTCGGACTCATCACGCCCGCGACCTACGTTTCCGATCCCGATGCGCTGGCCACGGCCGAACGCACCCTCCGGTATTTCGGTCTGGAACCGAAATTTGGAGCGAACGTGCGCAAAAGGAGCGGTTATCTCGGTGGGACGGTGGAAGAGCGCATCGAAGATCTGCACTCCATGTTTCGCGATCCGGATGTGAAGGGCGTATTCGCAATTCGGGGAGGATATGGCTCCGGCCAACTTCTGGACCGCATCGACTACGACCTGATTCGAAAAAACCCTAAGGTCTTTCTGGGCTACAGCGACATAACAACCCTGCTGATTGCAATCCGTCAGCGGGCGGGGCTGGTGACGTTCCACGGGCCTGTTGTTTTGTCGAAGTTTTCCGACTATACGCAGAACCACTTACGGAAGGCCCTGTTTGCCGCCGAGCCGGTAGGAGTGGTTACAAACCCGCCTGAGTCCAATAAGCTGCGGCCCGTACACACGCTTCGCACCATCCGCCCCGGGATGGCATCGGGCGAATTGATCGGCGGCAACCTCAGCCTGGTCGCGGCCACGATGGGCACTCCTTATGAGATCCAGACGGCGGGCCGCATTCTGTTTCTCGAAGATGTGGGCGAGGAGCCTTACAGCATCGACCGCATGCTGACACAACTCCGGTTGGGCGGTAAGCTTTCCGCCGCCGCTGGGATTGTTTTCGGCGAGTGCCGCAACTGCCAGCCACGCGAGTGCGGTCCGTCATTCGAATCAACCCTGTCCGTTGGAGAAGTGCTGGACAGCATTCTGGGTGAAATGAAAGTACCTGTCCTGACGGGGCTGACCATCGGCCACACCGAGGATCAACTGACGCTCCCGGAAGGCGTTCATGCCACTTTGGATGCGGACCGCGGGGAACTCACGATCGGACAGGCCGTGGCCTGAACGCTCTCTGTCCAGTCAAGGCCCGATCTTCGGCTTACCAAAGCAGCTTCAGGGCGAACTGGATCTCGCGCGCCGGTCCCGCGCTTCGGATTTGCCCGAAGCCGGATGCGTTCACCACCGCCACGGGATCGGAGCAGCCCCAGGTGGTATCAATGCACCCGAGCCGCACCTGGTTGAAGAGGTTGAAGAACTCCGACCGGAACTGAAGCCGGAAACGCTCGTTCAACCGGAAGTCCTTAATCGCGGAAAAATCGGTGATACTCATTCCCGGACCGCTGATGATATTCCGGCCCGAGTCGCCATAGACTCCACGCGGTACCTGATTCGTCGGTATAAAGGCGCCGGTGTTGAAGAATTGGGCGATCATGTCCGCGCGGTTTGCATGGTCCCGTGTGACCGTGGCGCCGGACTTCAACATCGCGTGCTGCTGCCCGCCGCTGACGCCATCCTGAGCGACATCGTCGCCCATGTATACCGTGAAAGGAGCACCGCTTTGCAGCGTGTGAATTCCGGTAAACGTCCAGTCCTCCAAAAGGGTTTTCTGCAACGCTCCGTTCCATTTCCGGGTGGGCGACCACAGCCAGGAGGCGACAAACGCATGACGCCGGTCGAAATCCGAACGCCCGCGGTTCGACTTCATGTCGAAAGGATTGGCAAGCGGCCAGTTGCCAATGTTCTGCCGGACGATGTCGATTGATTTTGCCAGCGAATACGACGCGGACACGGAAACGCCGCGCGAGAAGCGTTTGATCACCTGGGTCTGGAAGGAGTGATACCAACTGCGGAAGTTGGTGGTCAGCTCATACACGTTCGGAGCCAGAATGCCCGGCGCCAGGCTGACGCGGTTGTTCACATTCTGAAGCGACGGCGGAGCACCGGTGATTGGATCGTTAACGTAACGAGCCGGATTCGGCGACCACCATCCATCGAGGTGTGTGCCGATCTTGCCGATATAGGCGCCCTGCAGCATGATGTCCGAAGTCAATTGCCGTTGCAGCGTAAGATTCCAGCTCTGGATATAGGGCGTCGTGAGGTCACTCGAGACGAACAAGCCCGCCATCGGCAGTGGGAACAAGCTGCAGCGCTGGCCTGGGAAGGCCGGGATCTCAACACATCCGAAGCCGCCTTCTCCTGGAACTACTGGCGGTGGAGTCAGGCCCAATGACCCAAAGGGGTTCTCGGCGCGCCCGTCGAAAATCTGGAAGTTCCCGGCCCACGGCGCGCCCTCCTGCGAGACGGAGTCCGCCTTGATGTAGTCGTAGAAAATCCCGTAGGAACCGCGAAGGCTCGTTCTTCCATCGCCGGAAATATCCCAGGCAAATCCGAAGCGCGGCGCGAAATTGTTTTTGTCCGGACCGCTGATGCCTCTGGGCACACCAGGGTCTCCGGCGAATAACACGCCCGGCGGCGCGTCGGGGAATCGCGTCGATCGCGCGTTCGTTCCAATGGCGGCAAGGCTCGTTAAGCGATCGTATTTATCCACCCAGGGGAAGAAGGGCTCATACCGGACGCCGTAGGTCAGCGTCACCCTTGGATGTACCTTGAATTCGTCCTGGAAGAAGAAGCTCGGCGCATCCTGGTAGTTATCGTTCGTTCGAACGCCGAATCCGCCTCTGACCGTTCTGAACGCTCCCAGCAGGAAATCCGCCATGGGGTCGCCCGAGCGGCTGCCGTTGAAAGACATGCTGGTAGCGCCCAGGAAAATTTGTAGATTCGTCAGGTGGAGCCATTCCCCGCCGAACTTCAGGTTGTGCCTGCCTTTGGTCCAACTAACTTGATCCCGGAATTGCCAGTTGTTGCTCACGTGCGTGTACACGCTCCGGCTGCCGAAGTTCGGGCCGCCCGAAATACTGACGCCAAGCCGCCCGGTAGGCGTGTAGAGCGGCATATTCACGCCAATCTGTTCGTGAGGTACCGTATTGTCGGCGTTGGATTCGTGGACCGGACGCAAGAACGTGACCGTGATCTGGTTCAACAGGTTGGGACTGAAGGTTGAGGTCGCGTTGAGGACGGCCATGGTGGTCTGCTGGTTCGTGAAGGTCCCAAGGTATCCTGGGACATTTCCGCTCACGAGTTCCGGTCTGATCATACGATTCCGATCTACGAAGACCTGGCCCGACAGGATATGTTTCGCACTGATATTCCAGTCGCCGCGGATCATGTACATATCGCCGTTGCGGGGCCTTGGGTCCAACACCACCACGCGATTGGTAGGCGAGAGCGGTATCAAAGGCAGGAGGTTTTGTGCCAACGGGCTGATGCATCCCGGACTGATGATGTTGCCGGAAACACAGGGTCTGCCGGACGGATCCGTGAAAGGCTGTCCGGTAAGAGTATCGGCTGGATTTGTCAAAGGCCGGCCCAATGCAGTGAAATCTCCGGTGCGTTGCGCGGGAGAAGGTACATCCGCCGACACGCCAACAGCCTCGGCGCGGTCCCGCAGCCCCTGATAAGAACCGAAAATGAAGACCTTATCTTTCCGGATAGGGCCTCCAGCGGCAAAACCAAACTGGTTCTGGATCTTGGTGGGAACCCGCGATGCGAAAAAGTTGCGGGCGTTGAGATGATTGTTTCTCAAAAACTCCCAGACGGAGCCGTGAAATTCGTTGGTGCCGGACTTCGACACCACGTTCACCTGCGAGCCGGCGTTGCGTCCGTACTCCGCCGAGAAACTCTGCGTCTGAATGCTGAATTCCCGCAAAGCATCCGGAGGCGGATAGTTCAACCCGGTGTTCCGGGAGGGGTGAACGAAGATGCCCCCATTGAAGGTGAACATGTTCTGCGTGGTGACGCTTCCGTTGACATTCATCAGCGGGCCGCTGCGCGAATCGGACAGTTGTTGCGGTGCGACAACGCTCAGAATTCCAGGCAGGGTCGCCGCCAGTGAGATGACGTTGCGTCCGTTCAGTGGGAGGTCTACCACGCGCCGGTCATCCACCAGGCCGGACAGGGCGGGCGAGCGTGTATCGACGAGCGGAGCCGTAGCCATTACTTCCACGGATTCTGTGAGCTGCCCCAGTTTGAGGCCGAGATCGACACGTAAATTCTGGTTCACAGCCAGTGAAATCCCGGTTCGAACCAGCCGTTGAAATCCTTCTTTTTCTCCCGCCAACGCGTAAAGACCCGGAGGCAGCGCATTGAATACGTAATATCCCAGATCATTTGATTGCGCCGTGCGGGAAACATTCTGTTCAATCAGTGTTGTGGTGATGCTGGCGCCCGGAATAGCCGCACCTGTCGGATCTGTCACGAAACCACTGATGGTGCCAGTCACCTGTGCATTGGCAGTTGAAGTGATGGCGAAGGCCGAAAATCCCGCGAGCAATATTGCGCAAGCATTCAGTTTTGACATAGGAACCTCAATGCCGGGCCGCGCCTCTGAGCCGCGACTGGTTTATGAGGTCAAGTGGACCGCAATTCCCCGCGAATGTCAACCCAGAAGGGGTATTAATCAGAAAATTGTGTGTTAATACTACCGAATTTTTTTGAGTTCTTTTACCAGAGCAGGGACTACTTCGAAGAGATCTCCCTGAATACCGTAATCCGCCACTTCAAAGATAGGCGCATTTTCATCCTTGTTGATGGCCACAATCGTCCTGGCGCCCTTCATGCCCACCAGGTGTTGAATGGCGCCCGATATGCCGACGGCGATATAGAGCTTTGGCGAAACGGTTTGTCCGGAACTGCCCACCTGCCTCTCCATGGGAAGCCATCCGTTATCGCAGATCGGTCTGGAAGCAGCGAGTTCCGCGTTCAAGGTTCTTGCGAGCTCTTCCACCAAAGGAAGATTATCTTTTTCCTTGATGCCGCGTCCTACCGACACAATGATATCGGCGGTAGTGAGATCTACGGCGCGCTCCGCCTCCCGGAAGGGTGGTTCGGGTTTGTTGCGAATGGAAGCGGCGTTCAACTCGGGAGTAAACGCCTCTACAGTTGCCTGCCCGCGGGCCAGGCGGTCTGAGCGGTACGCTCCGGCCTGTATCGAGGCGAAGTGCGGTCCGCTTCCCAATGCCCGTAGATCGCCATTCAGCTTGCCCTGAAAATACTGCCGCACCAGGGTCAAAGATCCTGATTCGACACGGTGCCCAATCACATCGCTCACAAGCGCCTGGCTGAATCGCGTAGCGAGCTTGGGAGCGAAATCGCGTGCCTGGTAGGTGTGCGGGAATAACACCAGTGACGGCTTCTTCGCTTTTAGAACGGCTTCCAGAGCGGCAGTGTATCCATCGGCAGTGTAGTTTTCAAGCAGTGGATGCTCAACGGTGTAGACTATTTCAAGATCAGCGCCGCGCAATTCGCCGGCCAGCTTCGACAGACCGTTCCCGAGCACTGCGGCGGAAGCGCGGGCACCCATGTCTGCCGCGATCTGCTGCCCCGCGGACAGAGCTTCGAAAGACATGCGGTTCCAATCGCCGCCGTACTGCTCCATCACAACGAGCACGCTCATAGGACGCGGGCCTCAAAGCGCAGTTTCTCCACCAGCGCCGCGGCAGCCTCCGCCGGGGTTCCGTCGAGCATCTGGGTCTCTTTCGTCTTTTGAGGAAGATAAACCTTCTCCACCGACAGCACCGGCGCGGCCAGCCCGCCCAACTCGGCCGCACTCAAACGCTTTACCTCTTTGGTTCTGGCTTTCTTGATCCCCATCAGCGTGGCGTACCGCAGCTTGCTGATGCCCGATTGAATCGTCAATACGGCCGGCAGCGGCAATTCCATCCACTGGAACCAGCCATTTTCGAGTTCCCGCTTTACACGAACGGAACTGCCGGCCGCTTCGACCTGCATGATGATTGTCGAGTGCGGAAATCCCAACAACTCCGCCATAATGACCCCCGTCTGTCCGTATCCGAGGTCATCCGATTGCAGGCCCGTCAGTACCAGGTCCGGCTGTTCCGACCTGATGGCCGACGCCAGCAGCCGGGCGATGCCCAGGGAATCGGCCGCACCGAGGTCGTCTGACTCGACGTGAATGGCGCGGTCCGCGCCTTTCGCCAGCGCTTCCCGAATGGCTTGCGATACCCGGGCGGGACCGGCGCATAGCGCGATCACCTCACCTCCATATCGCTCTTTCAATTGGAGCGCTTCTTCGAGGGCGTAAGCATCCGGCTCGTTGACCTCGAAGCTCAGTTCCGACTCACGAATCCATTTGCCCGAAGCGTCCACTTGCAGCACGGAGTCCCTCACCGGGACCTGCTTGATGGCAACGATGATTTTCATGCGTGCTTAGCCGCTGTAGCGTTTGAAAATGATACAGCCGTTGGTGCCGCCGAATCCAAACGAATTCGAGAGCGCATATTCTACCTGAGCCCGGCGCGCCTCATTGGGAATGTAGTCCAGGTCGCATTCCGGGTCGGGGTATTCGTAGTTGATGGTTGGCGGTAACACCCCATCGCGCATGGCCAGAATCGTAATTCCCGCCTCCACCCCTCCCGCACCGCCGAGCAGGTGTCCCATCATCGACTTGGTGGAACTGACCGCTAATTTACGGGCGTGCTCTCCGAAGGCGCGCTTAATAGCAAGCGTTTCCAGTTTGTCCCCGAGGGGCGTGGACGTGCCATGCGCATTGATGTAGCCGATCTGCTCGGGCTGAAGCCCCGCGTCCTTCAGCGCGAGCCGCATGACACGGAACGCGCCGTCTCCGTCTTCCGACGGTGCGGTCATGTGAAAGGCGTCCGCCGTCATGCCGTAGCCGACGATCTCCGCCAGGATGTTCGCACCCCGTTTGCGCGCGAATTCGAGCTCCTCGAGGATCAGAATGCCTGCGCCTTCGCCTACTACGAATCCGTCCCGGTCACGATCCCAGGGCCGCGAAGCGCGGCCGGGCTCGCCGTTGCGTTGGGATAGGGCGCGCATGGCGGCGAAACCGCCGATACCCATCTCGGTAATGGGAGCCTCGGCGCCTCCGCAGATCATGACATCCGCGTCGCCCCTCTGGATGATTTTGAAAGAATCGCCCACGGCATGAGCGCTGGAAGTACAGGCGGTGGCCGTCGCGGAATTGGGCCCCTTGGCGCCCGTGCGAATCGAAACGTAGCCGGCTGCCAGATTGATGATAGTGGCGGGAATAAAAAACGGCGATATTCTGCCGGGTCCGCGTTCCAGCAAGATCTTATGCTCACGCTCAATGACTTCGAACCCGCCGATGCCGCTTCCGATGTAGACACCACTGCGCTCGGCGTTACTCTCGTCGATCTTGAGGCCCGAGGCAGACAAGGCGAATTCTGTCGCGGCGATCGCGAACTGGATGAACCGCCCCATCTTCTTGATTTCTTTACGATCGATATACCGGGTCGGGTCGAAATCCTTTACTTCGCCTGCAATCTGGCAATTGTAGGCGGACGGATCGAACGCGGAGATCCGGGTGATACCGGACTTGCCACTCCGGACCGCCTCCCACGTCTCCTCCGTTCCTAAGCCTAATGGAGTTAGGAGTCCGACACCAGTAACTGCCACCCTGCGAGACAATAATTTGCTCCGTACGGGAAAAAACTTCTAGAGAAAAAAAGCGGGACGGCTATTTCTTGGCCGCTTTCCCTTCGATGTAGTCGATGGCGTCCTTCACGGTCGCAATCTTCTCGGCATCTTCGTCCGGGATGTCCAGATCAAACGCCTCTTCAAAAGCCATTACCAGTTCCACGATGTCAAGCGAGTCAGCGCCGAGGTCGTCCACGAATGAGGCGGTACTGTCCACCTGTCCTTCATCCACGCCCAACTGCTCGACAATGATCTGCTTCACCTTCTGCTCAACCGACATGAATCCTCCAAATTGATTGATTCTAGCCGTGACGATCCACTATACGCAACTCACACAAGGATAAAATATTAAAAGCGTTTCAGGCACGTATGGTCCTCTTACCGGCATGGCTGGTTGCCGCCATCTTCGCGTTCTATTTCGGGGCCGGTGGGGCTGCCGCCGCACCCGAAACTCCCGGCGCTGCCGTTCAGGCAGCTCTCCACCGGCTGTCGGAGGAAGCCGAGATCTTCATGAAGAACGCTCCCAGCCTGGTTGCCCGCGAGACGTTGAGGCAACGTGCGGTAAAGACGTGGTTTCCTTCAAGCAGATCCCGCCCGCGGCCTCCGGCCTATCAGCAGCGGATTGTCGTGTCGGAATACGGCTACGCCTCGCTCGCCGAATCCCCGGGTGTGTTGCACGAACTCCGCAAGGTTATTTCGGTGGACGGCAGACGTATACTCCGTGCCCGGGAGGCCCGGACAGCCCTGACCATGGGCGTCATCACTGCCGACGACCGCCTGAAACAAAAACTGCTGCGCGAATTGGAGAGTTATGGGCTGAGCGGCGCCGTGACGGACTTCGGTCCCATGATTTCGCTCTTTTCGCGCGCCGCCCTCCCGAACTACAGTTTTCGGCTGGTGCGCCGTGAGCCCATCGGGGCGGAACGGGCTATTGTCCTCAGTTACCGGCAAAAGGATGGCGGCGGCCTCACGATTTTTGAGAATCGCGAGGCGTTGAAACTTATTCTGCAAGGCGAAATCTGGCTTCGCGAGCCCGACTTCGTTCCCCTGAAAATCACGACGTTGAACGAAAGAAAGCACGGCGGCGAGAAACTGCGTGACGAGGGCGCGGTCGAGTACACAAGAACCAGTTATGGCGTACTGGTGCCCGCTTCCGTCGTTCACCGCCAGTTTCGAGGATCCACGCTTGTCGCCGAGAACCTGTTTCTTTATTCCCAATTCGGGCGTCTTTCTGCGGGACCCCCTTTCGAAAAATGATCCTATACCTTCACGGTTTTGCTTCCGGCCCTGCTTCGCGTAAGGCACGATATTTCCAGGAACGGCTTGCCGCGCGCGGCATCGACCT
>CAADGY010000282.1 GCA_900696665.1 uncultured Acidobacteriota bacterium | reverse complement strand
CTGGAACGTGCGCTCGAGCATTGCCACATCGGCGTTGGGGAACGCGTGTGTATTGATATTGGAGCATCCACCGGGGGCTTTACCGATGCCCTCCTGCAGCGGGGTGCGGCGCGTGTCTACGCCATTGACGTCGGGTCCGGTCAACTGGACTGGAAATTGAGAAACGATCCAAGAGTTGTTGTACGGGAGAGACTCAACGCACGCTACATCGTATTTGAGGATGTGGGTGAGTTCGCCGGCTTCATTGCTTGTGATGTAAGCTTCATCTCAGCCACTCTTGTTATGCCCGCATTCGTTCCTCTGCTCAAACCGGACGGAGAATTCGTCGTGCTCGTGAAGCCGCAGTTTGAGGTAGGGCGCGGCGAAGTCGGGAAGGGAGGCATCGTACGGAATCCGGCATTGCACCAGGTGGCCTGCCGTAAAGTTGAGGCGGAAGCAATGCGGCTCGGCTTTCGAACCGACATTGTCGAAAGTCCGATTCTTGGCGCCGAAGGAAACAAGGAGTTCTTGCTGTATGCACGGCATTGAAACTGTCGGCATCATTTCCAAACCGAACGTCGAGCAGGCCCATGCCGTTGTTCCTGGTTTGATTGAGTGGCTGAGGAACCGGAAGATCGCCGTGCGCTACGATCACCAAACGGCGGTCTACGCGCGCGCGAACAACGGCATATCACGCGAGCAGGTTCCGCAAGGCGCGCAGCTTGTTATCGTGCTGGGCGGCGACGGAACGCTGCTGTCGGCGGCAAGGGCCGTAGGGGGTAGCGGCATCCCCCTCTTTCCAATAAACCTGGGCGGGCTTGGATTTCTCACCGCGATTACAATTGATGAGATTTATCCCGAGCTGGAAAGAGCCCTCCGTGGTGAGCATCGGATCGGGCGGCGGCGGATGCTGGCGTGCCAGATCTTGCGCGACGAGGAAATCGTGGGCCGCTATGAGGCGTTGAACGATGCCGTCATCACGAAGGGCGGGCCGGCGCGCATTATCGACCTCGATACTTACGTCGACAGCCACTTTGTTTGTGCATATAAATCGGACGGGCTGATCGTGTCCACGCCGACGGGCTCAACGGCGTATTCGCTCTCGGCCGGCGGACCTATCATCTTCCCGTCGGTCGGAGCGCTTTGCATCACGCCGATTTGCCCTCACATGTTGACGAACCGTCCTGTCATCGTCTCCGACACCAGCGTAATCCGCGTCGTCTGCCTCGCCAAAGATGGAGATGCGTTTCTGACGATCGATGGACAGGTGGGCGAGACTCTCAAACAGAACGACGCCATTGTCTGCCGGCAGTCTCCGCACACGATCAGCCTGATCCGTCCGCCCAAGATGCTTTTCTTCGATGTTCTACGGGAGAAGCTCAAATGGGGAACACGGTGAAACGGCTCTCTCTCACCGCTTGGATTTTCATCGGGCTCGCAGCGGGCGTCCTACTGGGGATTCTTGCGCCCGGCATCGCTGCGAAGTTGCCGCCGGTGGCGAATGTTTTCCTTCGATTGATCAAGTCGATTATCGCACCCCTGATTTTCGCCACCCTCGTTTATGGCATTGCCGGGGCGGGGAACATTCGCGCGATGGGCCGCATCGGCCTGAAGTCGATCATCTACTTCGAAATCGTTACCACGGTGGCCCTGTTCCTCGGGTTGGCCGCGGTCAATATTGTCAAACCGGGTGCGGGGATGCGGCTGACGCGGACAGCGGAGGAAGCCGCCGTGCCCAAAACCACCACGAGCTTGTCCACGATTCTCGAGCACACGTTTCCAGCGAGCATCATCGATGCCATGGCACGCGGGGAAGTGCTCCAGATTGTGGTGTTCGCACTGCTGTTCGGAGCCGCGTGCGCTTCCATCGGCGTTAAGGCCCGTCCCGTCGTGGAGTTCTGCGAATCGCTGGCCGAAGTCATGTTCCGGTACACCAAGTACGTGATGTATCTCGCTCCCTTCGGGGTGGGTGCTGCAATGGCGGTGACGGTTGGCACAAAAGGATTCGGTGTGCTGGTGGGGCTCGGCAAACTCATTCTCACCATGTACGTCGCACAAGTCCTCTTTGTAGTGGGTGTTCTGGGGGCGGTCATCGCTATCGCACGGATTCCACTGCGGCGTTTCTACCAGGCGGCGCGAGAACCGTTTCTCATTGCGTTCTCGACAGCATCGAGTGAAGCCGCTCTTCCCCGGGCCCTTCAAAACATGGAACGGTTCGGCGTCCCGAAGCATATCGTTGCTTTTGTGCTGCCGACCGGGTACAGCTTCAACCTGGACGGGTCCACGCTATATCTGTCATTGGCATCGGTCTTCGTCGCACAGGCCGCTGGAGTCGATCTTTCCATCGGGCAGCAGATCATGATGATGCTGGCGCTGATGCTGACGAGCAAGGGCGTAGCAGGCGTGCCCCGTGCCGCGTTGGTGATTTTAGCCGGCACGCTCGCAACGTTCGGGCTTCCACTGGAGGGCGCAGCCGTTCTGCTCGGCATCGATGCCATGATGGACATGGCGCGCACTTCGGTCAACGTGCTTGGCAACTGCCTCGCAACAGCCGTAATAGCCCGCTGGGAGGGATATCCGCTATCGATGGAGGAGGCGAGCGATGCGAGCGGAGCCGGCGTCACGCCACCCCCGCTCACAACGACATAACTTAAGGCAAACTTAGGCGCTCACGGGCACGGTGGCATACCGCTTCGCCATTTCCGCGAGGGAGATAGGTTGGTAGTCGCCAGCATGGCCAGCCTGGCCGAACTGCTGCATGCGCTGGACAACAACCTTTTTCATCGCCTCACGCGCCGGCTTCAGGTAGGAGCGCGGATCGAATTCTTCCGGCTTCTCCATGAAGACCTTGCGGATAGCACCCGTAATCGCCAGGCGGTTATCCGTATCGACGTTGATCTTCCGGACGCCGTTCTTGATACCTAACTGGATCTCTTCGACCGGCACTCCCCAAGTCGGCTTCAGCTTGCCGCCGTATTGGTTGATGATGTCCTGCAAGTCTTTCGGGACACTGGAAGAGCCGTGCATCACCAGGTGCGTTTCCGGCAGGCGCTTATGGATCTCGATAAGCCTATCCATCTTGAGGGTCTCTCCAGTCGGCTTCTTGGTGAACTTGTAAGCGCCATGGCTGGTGCCGATGGCGATTGCCAGCGCGTCAAGACCCGTGGCTTTCACGAACTCTTCGGCCTGGGCGGGATCTGTCAAGTGCGAAAGCCCGTCGAGGCCCGCGCCGTGACCGTCTTCAATACCACCGAGGCAACCGATTTCGCCTTCCACCGTAACGCCCCGCGCATGTGCCAGTTCAACTACTTCGCGCGTCACCTTCACGTTGTACTCGAAGCTTGACGGAGTCTTTCCATCGGGCATTAAAGAGCCGTCCATCATGACGCTGGTGAACCCCATCTCGATGGCGGACTTGCAGGTTTCCGGACTGTTGCCATGATCGAGGTGGAGCACGGTCGGAATTTCAGGATAGAGCTCCGTTGCGGCCAACATCAGGTGATACAGGAAGTTGTCCTGAGAATAAGACCGCGCACCGCGGCTGGCTTGTACAATAACGGGCGATTTCGTTTCACGGGCAGCTTCCATAATTGCTTGGATCTGCTCCATATTGTTGACGTTAAAAGCGCCGACGCCGTAGCCGCCTTTGGCTGCTTCATCGAGCACTTGACGCATGGTAACTAACATTGCTTCTCCTTCAGAATCAAAATGGTTGCTTTACGAACTCCAACTAGCCATTGAGCACTATACGGCCGCCAATCCCAATTTCTGATACCAGGGCTTCGCGGACCGGACGGCATTATTTACGGCGGTGATATTCTTCACACCCTGATCGGAAAGCCAGTCTTCCAGAGCCTTCAAACCCTGCTTGGCGTAGACCGGGATGCCCTCTTTCCAGGTTGCACGGCCGCAAAGGACTCCGGAAAAATCTGTACCGGCCTCGGACGCCATATTCAACGATTCCACGAACTGTTCGTTGCTGACTCCAGCGCTTAAATAGATAAACGGTTTCGCCGCCACCGCCGCAGCGCGCCGGAAGAAATCGAGCGCCGCTTGCCTTGTGTAGACCGTCTGACCTTTGTACACGACGCTTCCTTCTACATAGGCGGAGTTTACGGGTACTTCCACTTTGAGCACGTCAATGTGGTACTGGGGCTTGGAGAACTCCTCCATGCTTTTGATGACAATCTCCGGCTTCACTTTTGCGAACCCGGGGCCTTTTTCATCGCCACCCTTCGGATCGTAACCGATGAACTCCAGGAAAAAGGGGATATCGTAGGCAAGGCACTCAGCACCCACCCTCTCGATGAACGCATGCTTCACGCCGTTAATGCCCGCATCGTCGAACGGCGTGTAATAGAGCAGGATCTTCACGGCGTCGGCTCCCCAGTCTTTAATCCGCCGTACCGAGACATGGTCAAGCAGATCGGGGAGCCGGCCGGGATGAGTTGCATCGTAGCCTGTCTTTTCATACGCGAGCAGCAGTCCCGCGTTCGAGCTGCGCGCTTTGCTCGCCTCCAGACCGTATTCCGGATCCAACAGAATTGCGCTGGCGTACGGCGTCAGGATGCGCGTCACTGCCGTTTTGAATTCCGACATCATCTTCGGCGTGACACTGCCCTTATCGATCCCTTTTCCGGATGCGATGGCTTTTTGCAGGCTACCGCGTTGATCCATGGCGGCGGCGGCAATAACGCCATTTTCAGTCGACAGCTTTTTCAGATGATTCAGCTTGCCTTCGGACAGATGCATACATTACTTCTCCAGTGAGTTCGGGAAGGCACTCGACCAAACGGTAATTATATCAATAATCCAGACTTTTGCGTCTGAATGGCTGCGAGTTGCTCGATCCGGCGGAAGTATGACCTGGCGCGGCCGGCATCTCGCATGATCTGGGTTTTCAGTTCCGCGGGGGTGTCAAACCTGCGTTCGCCCCGCAGTCTACACAAAAATTCGACGCAAATTTGCGGTGGCGCATTTCCGTCAAATTCAGTCAACAAGAAGGTTTCGATACTCAGATTGTCCCCGTTGAATGTGGGCCGGTATCCAACATTAGTGATCGAAGGCCAGCTTCGTCCGTCTTTCACCGCGTGAGTGCGCGTCACGTAGACGCCCACCGCCGGGAGCACTTCCGCGGCTGTGCGTAGATTCAGCGTGGGGACGGTATGCCGGGAGCCGATGCCCTTGCCTGGAACGACATCGCCCTCCAGAGCGTAGAATCGCCCAAGAGCCCGGCAGGCTAACGTAACGCGCCCTGCCTCGATCAGACGGCGTATGCCTGTACTTGAAACCACCATTCCCCTCACGCTTACAGACGGGATGACCTCAACCGCGTAGCCCAATTCGTGACCGAGACGGACGAGTAACTCCGTATCGCCTGCCTGCCGGTTGCCAAAACGAAAATTGTCACCCACCAATACGGCTTTCGCCTTCAACTTCCCGACGACCACCTGCCGCACGAACTGCTCCGGTGTAAGTTTGGAAAATGACGTATCGAAATGAGCGATGGCAACTCGCGAGATACCCAACTCGAACATGACCTTCGCCCGCTGCTCCGGCGTCATCAGAAGGCGGGGAGATCTTGTTGGCGCAACCACCTTGGCCGGGTGCGGATCGAAGGTCAACACCGATGCCTGCCAGCCGTGCTCCCGCGCAATTTCCACCAGACGTTTGAAGATGCGACGGTGGCCGAGGTGCACACCATCGAAGTTGCCGATGGTTAAAGCGGTAGGTTTAAGATCGCCGGGTACATCTTTCAGATCATGGTATATACGAGTCCCGGACACTACCCCTCGCCCCCTGTCGTGATTTCCAGCCCATCGTAGGCAAGGCGTACGTGCGCAGGGAGCAGCGACTCTGTGCGGACGTGTTCCAGGTCGTGGCTGATGTGTGTAAAGAAAGCCCTGCGCGGTTCCAGTTCTGCCACCCATTTGAGAGATTGCTCAACGGTGGAATGCGTGGGATGCGGCTTGTACCGAAGCGCGTCCAGAAACAGCACGTCCAATCTGTGCAGCTTTTCGAGGGACTCAAGCGGAATATCGCTATGATCTGTTAGGTAAGCCGCATTCGCGAAACGGAAACCGTGGGTGACACCCTCGCCATGCGTGAGGCGGATCGGCTCGAACCGCGCGTCACCGATCGGAATCGGCTCCCCATTGAACTCGTGCGCTACCAGCCTGGGCCGGGAGGACTCTGTCTCGCCTCCGTCAAAGATATAGGCAAAAGACCGTCTTATGGCCGCGATGGTTTCAACCGACCCGAAAATGGGAATCGGCTCGCTCTTTTTGAAGTTGAATGGCCGGATATCATCCAAACCCATAATGTGGTCGGCATGAGGATGTGTCAGCAGAATCGCGTCTACTTTATCGATGCCGAACCGCAGAGCCTGTTGACGCAGGTCCGGTGTCGTGTCGATCAGCACATTCATGTTGCCGGTGCTGACCAGGATGGAAGGACGCAGGCGGCTATTGCGCGGGTCCGTAGAGCCGCAAACCTCGCAATGGCAGCCGATGGTGGGTATGCCGACACTGGTTCCCGATCCGAGAACGGTGATTTTGATCGGGCCTTGCATTCAGGATTTCTGTTTTTGCTCGAGCGCTTGAACGTAGCGGAACCGCAGTTCCGTTAACGAATTCTCCAGAAGGCGCTGCTCGTCGATGCTGAGATTCCCTTTCGTTTTCTCCTGCAGCATAGCCATCAGATCGATGGTATGACGCGCTAGTTTGAACTCGGGCTGTGGCCGGTCCTTCTCTTCGCCGAAATGGACGAGTCCCAGTTGCATCTCAGCCTGCATCTTAAGCGAAAGAGTGAGAAACTCGAAAGTCACCGGCGGAAGCGGAATGTCCTTCTCTGTTGACTCCGGGGGTTCTGGAACGGCAGTAACTTCGGGGTTGGGAGTATCTGCTTCGCTCATTCACCTCCATTTTACTCTGTCAACGCGTCGCGGTCTCTTCTTCGGCCGCACCGGTTGGTGAGCGGATCGCGGCATGTACGATAATGGTCTTATCCCCATGAATCTTGAAGATGTGGACCTGAAGAAGACCGTCAATCTTCCCCGCACGGATTTTCCGATGAAGGCGAACCTCCCTCAGAACGAGCCGCGGATTCTCGCGCGCTGGGAAGAAGAGGGGCTTTATGAGAAAATCCGGGCCGCGCGTTCCGGCCGGCCGTTGTACCTGTTGCACGATGGCCCTCCCTACGCTAACGGCAACATTCACTTGGGTACCGCTTTCAACAAGGTTCTGAAAGATTTCATTGTCAAATCGAAGAGCATGGCCGGTTTCGACGCTCCGTATGTCCCGGGATGGGATTGCCACGGCCTGCCGATCGAAATTAAGGTAGACAGCGAGCTCGGCAAGAAGAAAGCCGGCATGACCGCGACCGAGATTCGCGCGGCGTGCCGCCGCTACGCTTCCAAATTTGTCGAGATCCACCGCCGCGAGTTTAAGCGCCTGGGTGTTCTGGGCCGTTGGGAAGATCCTTACCTGACCATGAGCGCCCAGTACGAATCGGTGATCGCTCAGGCGTTTGTCGATGTTCTGAGCCAGGGCTACGTTTATAAGGGATTGAAGCCGGTGCACTGGTGCATCCGGGACCGCACGGCGCTGGCCGAAGCGGAAGTGGGGTACGAAAATCACACCAGCCCGTCCATCTGGGTCCGCTTCGCCCTTACCTCCGATCCGGCCGCAATCGACCCGGCGCTTGCCGGGCGGCGGGTCTACGCAGTCATATGGACGACCACACCCTGGACGATCCCGGCCAACATGGCGATTGCATTCAATTCCAGGTTCGAGTACGTGGCTGCCGAAGTGGGAGACGACGTGTATATCGTCGCCGCTGAACTGCTGGCCGAAACCGCCGGGAAATCCGGTTGGATCGATCCGCGCGTTGTCGCCCGGTTTCGTGGGGATCGCCTCGAAGGTGCGGTATTCCGGCACCCTTTTATCGAAAGAGATTCACCGGGGATTCTCGCGGACCACGTGACGCTGGATCAGGGCGCCGGAGCGGTTCACACTGCGCCCGGGCACGGACACGAAGACTATGTCATCGGCCGGCAATATGGCATCGAGATCTACTGCCCGGTGTCGGGTGATGGCCGCTTCTTTCAGTCGGAAGATGCTCCGGGCGCCCTCCCGGAGGAGATCCTCGGCAAGACCATTTGGGAAGCCAATCCCATAGTGGTCAATATTCTGAATCAAAAGGGCGCGTTGCTCGCACAGAAGACCATTGAGCATAGCTACCCGCACTGCTGGCGCTGCCACAATCCCACCATCTTCCGCGCGACGGAACAGTGGTTCATTGGCATGGATCGCAACGAGCTGCGATCCCGCGCGCTGGAAGCTATCCGCGCGGTGAAGTGGCTGCCAGAGTGGGGCGAGGAACGGATTTCAAACATGATCGCCAACCGGCCGGACTGGTGTATCTCGCGCCAGCGGGTGTGGGGCGTACCGATCACTGTTTTCTATTGCGATGCCTGCAACGAGGCTTTGACCGATAAACCGGTGCTCGATCGCGTGGTGAAGCTGTTTGCCGAACACACGGCCGATGTCTGGTACGAACGCACGGCTGCTGAGCTTTTGGGTGATGGCGTGGTCTGCGCGAAGTGCGGCGGCAGTTCGTTCCGCAAGGAGTCCGACATTCTGGACGTATGGTTTGATTCCGGATCGAGCCACCTTGCTGTACTGACCGGAGCCCACGGGCTCCGGTGGCCATCTGATATGTACGTCGAAGGCGGCGACCAGTATCGCGGCTGGTTCCACAGTTCGCTGCTAATCGGCGTCGCGTTGCGCGGAACTTCGCCATACCGCAACTGTGCTACGCACGGCTGGACGCTCGATGCCGAAGGAAAGGCGATGTCGAAGTCTGTGGGCAACATCATCGAGCCGCAGAACATTGTGAACCGCTACGGCGCCGAAGTGTTGCGGCTGTGGGTGGCTTCAGTCGAGTTCACTGAAGATGTGCGGATCTCGGAAACCATTCTGACCCGCCTGTCGGAGGCCTACCGCAAGATGCGGAACACGTTCCGGTATGCTCTAGGGAACCTCGCTGACTTCGATCCTGCCGGCGATGCCGTTTCGCCGGCCGAAATGCTTGAGATTGACAGATGGATCCTGCTGCGAGCCGAGAAGCTGGTCCGTGACTGCCGGGCATGGTATGAGGAGCTGGCGTTTCATCGGGTTTACCAGGCTCTGTATAACTTCGCCACGACGGACTTGAGCGCCATCTATTTCGATATCATCAAGGACCGCCTCTACACGGCGGGACCGGCGTCGGTAGAGCGCCGAAGCGCACAGACCGCTATTTACAGGCTGACCTATGCGCTGTTGCGGCTGATGGCGCCACTCATTTCTTTCACTACCGAAGAGGTTTGGGGCCACTTCCGCAAGCCCGCGGGAGCGCCGGAGAGCGTTCACGTCGACGAGTTTCCGCAGCCGGATGAGTTGACCGCCGGCATGACGGAGCGCGAGCGCGAGCGATTCTCGAATTGGGAACGGCTGATGCAGGTCCGGGAATCCGTTATGAAGGCGTTGGAGCTTGCACGGCAAGAGAAGTTCATCGGTTCGGGCCTGGAAGCTCACCTGCGATTGAAAGCGAATTCCGAACTATACGCTCTGTTGAATGAGTACGAGCGGGAGTTGCCCGCGCTCTTTATCGTCTCCCAGGCTTCTCTCGAGGTAGAGCCCGGTGTGGAATTCTCGGTCCATGTCGAGCGCGCGGAAGGCGAAAAATGCGGGCGCTGCTGGAAGTACACGCAGGATGTGGGATCGAATCCGCAATTCCCCTCTATCTGCGCCAGCTGCGCGGAAGTCGTCAGCGAACTGGTTCAAGCCTGAAGTGAACAGCCGGGCCGCAGCTCTCTCGATTTCGGGCGCAATCTTCGCCCTCGACCGCGTGTCCAAGGCGTTGGTGGAAGCCTACGTCGCGAGGTGGGACGCGTTTGTGGTTATACCGGGTATCTTCAACATCATTCACACGCAAAACCGGGGCGCCGCCTTTGGGTTCCTGGCGGATGCGGGCGGCACCTGGCGGACATTTCTGCTGGTCGGCGTTTCCTCGATTGTGCTTCTGTTTGTGGGCGCCTTGCTTTGGCGGGCGACCCGCAGAGGGGCGGAGGAGAGTTGGCTGTCGCGCTCGGCGCTGGCAATGATTTTAGGCGGCGCTGTGGGCAATGTTTATGACCGCGTGACGAAAGGCATGGTAACGGATTTTCTCGACTTTTACGCCGGCTCGTATCACTGGCACACGTTTAATGTGGCGGACAGTGCGATTACTATCGGCGCTTCCCTGTTGTTGATTGAGATGTGGAGGCAGCGGAATGAAGGTGACCGGCGGTGCAATAGGCACGTGGCCTGAGCGGATTTGAATGTTCCCTAAAGTTATCCAGATTGGCGACTTCTTTCTCCCTACTTATGGGCTGCTGGTGGCGATCGCTTTTCTTGCCGCTCTGTGGGTCATTTCGCGGCTTGCGCGCCGTGCCCGGCTTAATCCGGATGCGGTCACCAATCTGGGAATTTATTGCGCCCTGGCGGGACTGGCGGGCGCCAAGCTCTTCATGTTCCTGTTCGATTGGGAGACGTATGCCCGCAACCCAGGCGAGATCTTTTCGCTGACCACCATTCAGGCTGGAGGGGTCTTCCAGGGTGGCCTCATCGCGGCACTGCTTACCGCCATCTGGTATATGCGCCATCGCAAGCTGCCGGTGCTGGTAACAGCGGACGTGTTCGCTCCCGGCATCGCCCTGGGGCATGCCATCGGACGGCTGGGGTGTTTCTCCGCCGGCTGTTGCTGGGGTGCGCGATGCGACCTGCCCTGGGCTGTCACGTTCACCAACCCCGATGCGCACGAGTTGACCGGTGTCCCGCTGAACGTGAGCCTGCATCCGACACAGCTCTACGAGGCGTTTGCCGAAGCGATTATTTTCATCGTGCTTTATCGCAGGTTCGGCCGTGCACACCGTTCGGGCTCCATCCTGGGGCTGTATCTTATCCTCTATTCCACGGTGCGATTTGCCGTTGAATTTGTGAGGTTCCACGAACAGGCGCTGCCGTTCGGCGGACCGTTTTCAATCACACAATGGATCGCGCTCGCCCTGCTTTGCGTGGGCATCTGGCTAGTGTCGCGCAAGTCGCCGCAGACCATTCCGGCGGCGCCGTGATTTCCACGGCTAAGGTGATTCCGGATGCGAATCTAAGGGAAACGCACCGCCCTCTTGTCTTATTCGCCTGATTTGCTTTCGTCCCGCCCGCCCGTATGCTGAGGCTAGCACAGACCGCAACCACGTGGGAGCGGGCGTGACTACAGGCTGGCAGGCCGATGAAAATGAGACGCCGGAAAGAGCGGGGTGGGGCACTGATGGAGGGGGCGATGATCTTTATTCCCCTCTTTGCGATGATGATGGCCATCGTCGATTTCAGCTTTGCCATCTTTCTGCGAAGCACCTTTCAGCACGCGGTACGGGAAGGTGTGCGGTATGCGGTGACCTACCAGACGCAGGGGGGAATGGGGCATGACGCATCGATTCGGGAAGTCGTGCGGCGCCAGTCCATGGGCTTCCTGAATGGGCGGGAGAACCTGATCCACATCGAATATTGCGATCCGGCGACGCTCGCGTGCAACGTGAGCAACGACCCCGGCAACATCGTTGAGGTTTCAATCGAAAACTACCGGTTCGGATGGTTCGCTTCCCTGTTGCGTGACGCCAACCCGTTAAGCATAACGGTGCGCGCTTCGGACCGGATGGAGGGACTGCCCGGCGGCGTCAGTCCGCCTGCAAGGTGACGGGTATGAGAAATCGGCGCAATCACCGTCGGCGAGGCCAGTCGTTGGTGGAATTTGGCTTCTGCATGGTCTTTCTTATGCCGGTCCTGCTCGGAACGTTTTCTATCGGCTTGAGCCTCGGCAGAAGCATTCAGGCGAGTCAGATCAGCCGCGATGCCGGGCATATGTATGCGCGCTACGTGGACTTTTCGCTACCCGGCAACCAGGACATCATCGTAAGGTTGGCGCGCGGCATGGGCATGACGCGCAATGGCGGGAACGGTGTCGTAATTCTTTCCCGTATCACCTTCGTCAGTCAGGATGACTGCGCCGGCTCGGCGCTTTCGCCGGGCCAGTGCACGAATGCGGATCAACATGTCGTCATTCACAGGATTGTGATTGGGAACCAGCAACTGCGTGCCAGCGCTTTCGGCACGCCCAACCCGGCTACCATCAACGCGGACGGCAGCATTAACGCCCCCGTGTACCTGACCGATCTGAATGCGCGCGCCAACGGCTTCGGCACGCTCCTCCGGCTGGAGCCAGGCGAATTCGCTTATGTGGCGGAAGCTTTCTTCCCATCGAATGACCTGGCGGTTCCGGGTCTCCAAAACGGTGGTGTCTACGCGAGGACAATTTACTGATGCGGGCTCTACACGCGCAACCATCTATAACCAGACACCGGCAGCGTGGGATCGCACTGGTGCTAACGTCGGTACTGATCGTGTTGCTGATGGCATTTGTCGGGCTGGCGATCGACGCAAGCCTCGCTTATGCGACCAGGGCCCGGCTGTCCGCTGCCGCGGACGCGTCTGCCATCGCCGCGGCGCGGTCTCTGAACCTGGGCTTGACCATGGCCGAGCAGGAAGCGAGCGCGATAGCGCGAGCCCGGGCCTTTTTTGCCGCGAATTTTCCGGATGGGCATCTGCTGACACGCGGCCTCGACGTGGATGTGTCCGTCGCCGAAACCGCGTACCGGACACGAACAGTTACGGTGTCCGCATCGGTCAATTCTCCGGCGATGTTCATGCGCGTGTTGGGATTCGATGACATGACCATCCGGGCCGAAGGCCGTGCTTCGCGCCGGGACGTAAATCTCATCCTTGTGCTCGACCGTTCCGGTTCTCTCGCGCAGACTAACTCCTGCGAACCCATGAAAGCGGCCGCCAGAAACTTCGTTCGCCAGTTTGCTCCCGGGCGCGACCGCCTGGGATTAGTCGTGTTTCAGACCGGCGTGTACCGGGCGTTCGCCCCTTCTATGAACTTCCGGAGCGGCAGTCCGAACCTGGATAGTCTCATTTCAGCTATCCGCTGCGCAGGCAACACGAGCCTGGCGCAAGGCCTTTCGGTGGGTTACCAAGAACTACGCGACCTGTCCGAACCCGGCGCGCTGAACCTGATTGTACTGTTTACGGACGGTCTTGCAAACGGAGTGGTGGCGGATTTCCCAATGCGTTACACATCCGATGTGCGGTATGGCGATGGCTCCGGCAGCTACAGCTCGACTTCCCGGACCTACGACATGCTTCCAAGCCCGTGCCGTTGGGTGAACCCGCCCGTGCATCCGACTTATCCGCAACGCTACGACGAAAACCACTTGGGTACGAGGTTTTCCGGACCCTGGAATCCGGCCTGGGTGTCTATCGCCCAAGTGGCGACTAAGCGGGGCGTGCTGACCCGTAGTGGAAGTGGCTCCACGGGCAGCACCCGTGGGCTCTATCAGGAATCCTTCTCTTCTGTAGGCACGACAAGCAGCATACCTATCATTACGGACAACCAGGGATGCGGCTTCTCATCCAATGCGGCCAGGGTGCGCCGCGATATCGCCTATGTTCCCGACCAGGATGCCTTCGGCAACGCCACCGATTGCTGCCACTACAATATGAGTACGGAGAGATTCACGTCAGGTCCTTATACCGGCCGGATCCGCCCCGATAAGCCGTCCGCGGTCCTCAAAGCGGGTGCCAACGCACTGGACAGCGCCGGCCGCCGCATCCGGCAGGATGATCAATACAATGTGGTAGTTTACACGATCGGTCTCGGTGATTTCGATGCCAACGAACCGCCTGACGAGGTTCTCATGCGGCGTGTTTCGAACGATCCGTCCAGTCCCACCTACGACTCCAGCCACCCTGAAGGGTTATATGTATTTGCTCCGAACAACACACAGCTCAACCAGGCGTTTGCGCGTGTCGCGTCGGAGATTCTCAGAATCGCCAAATGAGTTTCGCGGCTGGGATTTGCTATCCTGAAAAATCCCGCGAAATATGGCTCAGGTGTTTCCTTTTCAACCCTACCGGTATAGTGCCTCCGCCGGTTCTCTCGACACGCTGGTCACTCAGCCTTATGACAAGATCAGTCCCACGATGCAGCAGCGCTATCTGTCGCTCAGCCCCTACAACCTGGTCCGCGTCATTTTGGGCCAGCGCCGCGATTCCGACAACGACACCGACAACGTGTATACGCGTGCCGCGGCGCACCTGAACTCCTGGCTTGCCTCGGGCATTCTCGTTCAGGACAAGGAGCCTGCCTTTTATGCGTATTCCCAGGAATTCGAAATTCCCGACACCGCCGAACGTTTAGTACGCGCCGGATTTATTGGGCTCGGTGCTGTCGAAGAGTATGAAGCCGGGGTAGTGCACCGGCATGAGAAGACGCTGTCCGGTCCCAAGAAAGATCGGATGGAATTACTTCGCCACGCGCGTTCGCATTTCGGCCAGGTGTTCATGTTGTATCCGGATGCCGATAATGCGATCGATGCTATTCTCGCCCAAGCGATGTCCGGCCCGGCGGATGCGGAGGTAACGGACGAATACGGGACCGTGCACCGCCTATGGCGAATATCGGACACAGGGCGGGTTGCAGGCATTCAGCAACTCATGTCCGGTAAGAAGCTGGCGATTGCCGATGGCCACCACCGCTATGAAACGGCGCTGGCCTTCGCGCGTGAGCACCCGGAGCTTCGCGATGCTCAGCGGGTGATGATGACCTTCGTCAACATGTATTCACCTGGTCTGCGTATTCTGGCCACCCATCGCTTATTGACCGGCTTGCCTTCCTTCTCCATTGAGCAG
This sequence comes from uncultured Acidobacteriota bacterium, assembly GCA_900696665.1. Taxonomy (GTDB): domain Bacteria; phylum Acidobacteriota; class Terriglobia; order Bryobacterales; family Bryobacteraceae; genus CAADGY01. The sequence goes on along the minus strand of CAADGY010000282.1, from coordinate 39,458 downwards.
TTCCTGCAAAAGACATCCACGCGTTTCCGCTGCACACCATTGAAAGATACGGCGGAGTTGAAGGCGCGCTGGAGCGAACCCCACGAGAACTTGATACGGTTGGGTGTGGCAGCCGGCCAATCGTTGTACCTGCTCGAACGTGATCGCCGGGATGGCGATCTCGATGTTTCCGTTCTTCACGGGGAACTCCTCGCGGGCCTGCTGGGCATCGACGAAGCCGCGGTGCGTGAAGAGAGGAACATCCGCTACGCACGCGGGTTGGATACGGCGGTCGCAGAAATCAGAAATGGCACGGCGCAGGTGGCCTTCCTTCTGGAGCCGGCGACTGTCGAGCAGGTTGCGTCGGTATCTTTCGCTGGCGGCGTGATGCCCCAGAAATCGACTGATTTTTATCCGAAGCTGCTGTCGGGACTAACTATATACAGGATCGAGGAGTAGTCTTCGCGAGGCCGCTGGTATAGTGGTTACTTCCGGATGCGCTATTTTTTCTCGAGACACATTCCGCCTCTAAGGCGGATGCTGATTGTGGAGAGCGGCTCGCGCAGTTTGGTGGAGGAGTTTCTTGGCAAACTTCAGGCCTCGCACGGCAATTCCTTGCGCGTGGACCTGATTACCTGTTTTGGCAGTGTGCCGCGTGGGTTCAGCGACGATGTAGGGAAGGTGTATCGCGTGTCGGATTATCGGAGTTCTCCGGCGCGCAAACGGCTCTTCCGGAAGCTGCGTTCTAACCGCTATTCCGGTGTTGTCCTTCTCTGTACCGGTGAGCCCATTATGACGAAATGGAAATGGGTTCTTGCCGCCAAGGTGCCGAGCAAGATCTGCATTCTGAACGAGAACGGCGATTACTTCTGGCTCGATTGGTCCAACTGGCGCATCATTCGCCACTTTGTGGCATACCGCGCCGGGCTGTCCGGTACTGGCGCGGTGGTCACGCCGTTCCGCCTGCTGGTGTTTCCCCTTAGCCTGGCGTACCTGCTGCTGTTCGCGATCGTTGTCCATCTCCGACGAAAGGTGCATGCATGAAAGCAATTCAAGTAACGGAAGTTGGCGGGCCCGAGCGTATGCAACTCGCGGAAGTGCCGATGCCAAAGCCCGGCCCGGGACAGGCCGTCGTAAAAGTTGCGGCGTCCGGGATTAACTACATCGATGTGTACTACCGCACAGGGCTCTACAAGGCAGAACTCCCGGTGATTCTTGGAATGGAGGCCGCCGGTATTGTGGAGGCCACGGGAGCGGATGTCACTGAGGTCAGCGTGGGCGATAAGGTTGCTTATGCCATGGATCGTGGCTCGTACGCCGAGTATGCCGTCGTACCGGCCTGGCACCTGGCGAAAGTTCCCGATGGACTTGATCTCGAGTTGGCGGCCGCTGTCATGCTGCAAGGAATGACCGCCCATTACCTGACGCATTCCACCTTTCCACTGAAGCAAGGCGACACGGCGCTTATTCATGCCGCCGCGGGGGGTGCAGGACTCATGACAGTGCAGATGGCGAAAATGCGCGGTGCGCGGGTCATCGGCACGTGTTCCACCGAAGCCAAGGCTTCGATCGCGAAAAACGCCGGCGCCGACGACGTGATTCTGTACACCGAGCAGGATTTCGAAGCCGAAGTCCGGCATCTTACGAACGGCCGCGGAGTGGACGTCGTGTACGACTCCGTCGGTAAGGAAACATTCCTGAAAAGCCTCAGCTGCCTGCGCCCCCGCGGCATGATGGTGAGCTTTGGAAATGCCAGCGGAGCCGTTCCAGCCGTCGAGCCGCTTCTACTAAGTCAAAAGGGTTCTCTGTTTCTTACACGCCCAACTCTAGCCAGTTATACAGCCGCGCGAGAAGAACTGATATGGCGGGCAGGGGATGTGCTGAACTGGACCGCACAGAAGAAGCTGGCCGTACACATTCACCAGGTGTACACGCTGGAAGAGGCTCCGCGAGCACACCAGGAACTGGAAGCCCGCAAGACCAGTGGAAAGCTGCTGCTAAAGCCATAAACCGCTCTCCCACAGTCACCTCCTCGAAACCGGGCCGTAAGCCAGCAAGCCACGTAGATATGTCCCTGCAATTCCGAATGGGAGTACTCGGCGGTTGCCCCGATCGCAGCCGGGACTGATCGGCTGGCAGTGCACAATCTTTTCACGAGAGAGCGTGATATGGCCCAGGTTTACGAGCGGCCAGGTCTTTTCAGGCCCGAAAGGCGCCGGACGCCATTTCGCGGCTGACCAGTCTGTTGAAGTTGCTCTTATCGCCGTGGCTCGTTTTGTTCTGATAGAGCAGAGCCAGCTTTTCATCGTCGAACTTCCGGAACCAGGTGGCCCAATCGATTGGCTCGAGCGATCCCTTTCCGCTGAAGCCTGGAAAGTCCAACCGCAGCATTCCGATGTCGCCCATGCCGCCGCTGCCCCTGATGTAGGCGGGCTTTCCGCCGCGCTCTTCAGCCCACTGCCGGATCTCATCATGGTCGGTAGTGAAATGCGCAGAATTGTCCTGCCGCGACACCGTGCGGCTCGCCTGTTTCTTTGCGCCGGCGCCGCTGGTTGTTTTTGTTGATTCGCCGGCCTCAGCGGGCCGTGAGAGGCCGGTCTGTTTGAGAAGTGTTTTGGAAAGCTGTGTCAATAGCTTCTCCGTTTGATTCTCCTCAGTCAGGCTTTCCTGAAGGAGCCCGGCAACTTCTTTCATGCCCAATTGCACAGCCATACTACGCGCGCTGTTGTAGGCGGCAATCTCGTAGTGCTCAACCCTCTGGCCTGCACCGATGATCGCAAGGTCATACGCCTCGTCCTCGAATTCCTCTTCCATCACCTGCTGGCCCTCTTCCACAAGGCCTTTCGTTCCTTTACAAGACTTGCCTCGTGCCTTTTTGCCCAGAACTTCGAACATCTGTTCCAGGCGCTCTACCTGTCCACGCGTCTGCTCGTTGTGATATTGAAATGCCTGCTTTAATTCAGGGTTCTTAGCCGCCTTCGCCATCTTCGCCGTAGCTTTGACCAACTGCTTCTCGGCATCATAAAGATCCCTTAGTTCTTCAACCAGCAATTTTTTCAGCGTTTCGGATGTCACCCGTACACGCGCCTCCCTTCTGGACCTGTAGGACCCGCAAGGCATAGAAAAGTTTCGGAGAAGCTGGTCGTAAGGGCTTGTGCGCGGGTCAGGAGAGAGTCGCCGTTACAAGCGGCGGGTGTCGCTGGTCAATTCTGCCCGTGCGCAGGACCTTCATCTGCGGCTGGTCCTCGATAGCCACGGAGTAGGCAAGTTCGATTCTTTCCCGGTAGGTGGGGCCGCCATTGTAAGCACAGAATGGATAGATCAGACCATTGGGTGCCGCATAGTGAATCACACACCGCTTTAGGCGCTCGATGTCATAGTTATAGTGATCCATGAAATGCATACCGGCAACCATAAGAGTTTTATAGGAAAAGTTTGCCTCTTCCGCCTTGCCGCGGCCATATCGCTTATCCATCATGCCTTGTAGCGTTTGGAGGAACTTCTCAAAGGTTAATCCTTCGGGTGCACGGTCGGCGTGGAAGTGTTTTCGAAGAGAGTTCCAGGCTGAAAGCTTCGAGAAAAACTTTATGCGCTGCTTGTCCGCTTTACGTGCAAGCAAGTCCATATCTTGCAACATGCCCCCTATATCGATGAACCTGGTAACGGGCGTTCCTTTCTTGTTCTGATCGACGAAGAGATAGGTTCCGATGGAGCAATGTGGATGACAGCTCAGGTGAGTGGTCAACTCACCTCGTAAGGCGCTCAGAAGTTTTGAGAACGGGGTCACGCAGGAGAGCGGAAACCAGTCCTCGTACATGTCGCAAATGCCGGTCTGTTCGTGTACCGCGCGGGCAAGATCGGGCAGGGTAAAACGCTTCTGTTCTAACTCCCGGCGTGAAATCCTGCCCGTAAATGCAACAGGCTGAAAGCTGATAGCACTCACGCAATCGATGTTGTCGAGCGCCAGGCGGATGACATCGCCGATTTGATGATCGTTTAGTCCTTTCACAATGGTGGGAACAAAACAGATTTTCAATCCGGCTTTGCGGGCGTTCTCAATACACTGAAGTTTCTTTTCGATCAGGGATTCGCCACGTGTGCGCTGGTATATTTCGTCGCAGACGCCGTCAAACTGGAGGTACAAGGTGTGGAGACCAGCCTCCTTAGCTCGTTGGGCGAACTCCAGGTTGCTGAACTTGATCCCGTTCGTAGCAGCCTGGATATGCGAGAACCCCATTTCCCTGGCCATGGCGACGATGCGAATGAACTCGGGGTGAATCGTTGGTTCGCCGCCGGAGAACTGGACTATCCTGCCGCTCACCGGACGTTCTGCGCGAAGCGCGAGCAGCATGGTCCGGATTTGGTCGACCGGCGGCTCGTACAGATAACCCGATGCATTGGCATTGGCGAAACACACCGGGCAGGTGAGATTGCAGCGATTCGTGAGGTCTACGTTGGCAAGGCCGGTGTGGCTCGTGTGCATGGAGCAGAGTCCGCATTCGTCAGGACATTTGGTGGCATTCGGAACTGCCGGATTCGACACGCCGCGATTGTCGCCGAAAGACCATTCCTCCATTTTCAGGTACAACCTCGCATCCGAGTACACCGTATCGCGGAAATCACCGTGCTGCGGACAGGTCTTTTCCATCAACACCCGCCCGTTCTCTTCGAAAATGGTGGCATCGATTACCTGCGAACATTCCGGACACAGTGACTGCGTGGTCTTAGGCAGCCCTTTCCGGATCGGCTGAATGGGAGACCCGGCCAGGGTCTTTTCGGGCTGAAGGATTGCAAAGCTGTTCGATTTGACGGGCGCAAACGTCTGGGTACTCACGATCTCCTCCTGAGAGTGGACCCGGCAAGGCAGGTTCTACCCAGACGAACGCATACTCCCCGGATCGTCCGCCAGTATAGTGCAAGCCATTGAATTGGCTCCACATCCATGGGCTGAATGGCACCCAACGAGATTTGAAAGGAGATTTTCAGGTCTTAATGGTTCTATTGGCCTGCGCCGACCGTGATCTCGATCCGTAGAATCAGACGGAACCTGGAATCTTCACCTGCCAGGCGTCCAGAGACAAAATCATCCCCTCGGCGTAGCAGACGTTGCAACAACGGAGTCATCGCTATGTCAAGGTCGAAGCCAGCACGCGGACGCCCCGGCAGAGTTCCGAGGGACTGCTGCCCGCGAAACCGAGAACAAGAGCAGGGGGATGGAAGTGGCGAAGGGAAAATCTTGAGAGGGCGCCAAGTTCGAGACCGCGGTTGCGGGCGCGGGCGGCAATAACCGTGTCGGGTGCGCCTGTTTTGATCCAGGCGATGGTGTGCATGCCGGCGGCGGCATTTTCGACATCGAGCAGTCCGGCGAGATGCTTGTGAGCGGCTTCCTTCAGTACGGCTATGCGCTCGGCGTAGGTCTGGCGCATACGGCGGATGTGGTGGCCAAAGTGACCCTCCAAAATGAACTCAGCGAGGATGGCCTGATCGAGCGTGGGCGGGTGGCGGTCGACGAAACTGCGCACGGCTTCGAAAGCTGTGACGAGGCGTTCGGGAAGCACCAGGAATCCAAGGCGAAGCGCGTTGAAGAGCATTTTGGTGAACGTACCGGCATAGATAACCGAGCCTGAACGGTCCAGGCCCTGCAAGGCGGCGATAGGTCGTCCGAAGTAGCGGTATTCGGCGTCGTACTCGTCCTCGACGATCCATGCACCGGCGTTGACGGCCCAGTTCAGGAGAGCGAGGCGGCGTTCGAGTGACATGGTCACACCAATTGGAAAGTGGTGGGCAGGTGTGGTGTAGACCACCCGAGCGGAAGCCGCAAGGGTGCGAGCGGCAGCGACATCGAGGCCGTCGCGATCGACCGGAACTGGAATGATGTGCGCGCCGGCGGCGCGGAATACAGAACGCGCGCCGGGATAGCCAGGGTCCTCCATCCAGACGCGGTCGCCAGGATCGAGCAGGATGCGTGCGACCAAGTCGAGAGCCTGCTGCGCGCCCGAGGTGATGACGATCTGCTGAGCGTCGCAGCGCACACCTCGCGCGGCGCCGAGGTATTCAGCGATGGCTTTGCGCAGCGGATCGTAGCCTGCCACGTTGCCCTGGCCATAGAGAGACCGTGGCGCGCGGCGGAGAACACGGCCGGCGACACGCGCCCAGAGATCAGTGGGGAAGAGATCGATGGCGGGTTCGTAGTTGCGAAAGGCCTTGCCAAGGGAGCGCGCGGCGGGCAGAAGACGTACGCCCTCGATCATCGCGAGCGCACGCCTCGAAAGAGCCGCTTTTGAGAGCGGCAGTTCGGCGGCGGGGCGTGTGCGGCCCGCCGTCATGGAGCGGTCGGGGAGCCCAGCCACGAAAGTACCAGAGCCGACCTGCGTCTCTGTGTAGCCTTCGGAGTGGAGTTGATCGAAGGCCGCAGTGGCGGTTCCGCGCGAGACGCCGAACTGACGGGCCAGATATCGCGTGGAAGGCATGCGCGAGCCGCGCTTCAAACGTCCGTCGAGAATGGCCGCGCGCAGTTCGGAGTATAGCCAGCGCCAGAGTTCAACTCCGTCCGGCGGTGGCATCAGAGAAAGATCTTGAAACGGTTCCGCTTTCGCCATGGTGGACCACTCAACATTTCGATTATGGATCTATGAGGGAGTCCACCTCATGCTTATTCTGGGTGCGGAGGACAGATGAGGATGCAACCGCGATTGGATTCCGGGAAAGCCACGCTGGTGCACGGAATGGCGCTGGAGAATAATGTGCGCATGGACGCGCGGCTGGAGGCGATCACCCTGGCCAGCGACGGACAGGCGCCCGGCGAGGTTTACCAAGAGGCTCGAACACGGTTCACTGAGGAGGAACTGACCGGCCTGACAATGGCGATCATAGCGACCAACGGTTGGAATCGGCTTTGCGTCGGATTCCGGGCCGTGCGCCCAAATAGCCAGCCGGCGCCGAAGACGGCAGGAGGTGGAGCAAGATGAATGCGGTGAGAGCGAAAGGGATTTCAGCAGCCGATCCCCATCCCCGGAAGCGCGCCGCGGTGCTCGATTCGGAGATGAGTTATTTGGACGTGGGGGAGGGAGACCCGATCGTATTTCTGCATGGGAATCCGACGTGGTCGTACCTTTGGAGAAACATCATCTCCCATGTGGAGGGATTGGGACGGTGCCTGGCGCCGGATCTGATCGGCATGGGGCAATCGGGAAAGCCGGCGGCATCAGGATACCGTTTCGCGGATCACGCACGCTACCTGGACGCGTGGTTCGAAGTGCTGGGGCTTACACAGAATGTGTTGCTGGTGCTGCATGACTGGGGTTCCGCCCTCGGGTTTCATCGCGCTTCGCGGTTTCCGGAACAGGTGCGCGGGATCGCCTACATGGAAGCGATTGTGCAGCCGAGGATATGGGCAGATTTCACGCACGGCCGGGATCAGTTGTTCCGGGCGCTGCGATCGGAGAGGGGCGAGCCAATGGTCCTGGATGGGAATTTCTTCGTGGAAGAGGTGCTGCCGAGAAGCGTGATCCGCAGGCTCTCGGAGGAGGAAATGGATGCCTACCGCGCGCCCTTCAGGGAGCGCGAGGCAAGGCTTCCCACCCTGGCGTGGCCGCGCGAACTGCCGATCGAAAACGAGCCGGCCGATGTCACGAGCATTGTCGAGGGCTACGGCAGGTGGCTGGCGCGCAGCGCAGTTCCGAAGCTTTTCATCGCGGCGGAGCCTGGAGCGCTCATCGGACCGCGAGCGCGCGAATTCTGCCGCACCTGGCCGAATCAACGCGAGCTCGCGGTCAAGGGGATCCACTATGTCCAGGAGGACTCGCCAGAGGAGATCGGCCAAGCGTTGCGGGAATTTGTGAGCGGCCTGTCATCACCGCGTCACCGATAGGTTTTATCGTCGATCCTGCTCAAATCGGCCTTGTCGTTGAAGACGCCCAGAGTGATAATTGCAAATGTAAAGACATTGGTTCCAGCCTCCAGGTGTCCTCCGAAAGCTCCTTCGCTGTTGGTCATCGTCATGTGCGCATGTACGCGACCCTCGATGATGTATCCGTTCATGCTTACAATATCCGCAGGTGCCGTAGGGTCCCTTATATAGATATTTTTCGATGGAAATATCCTGTTGCTTACAGAGTGAACGTGATAATTCCGGACCGAACCCGCACCGGCCAGAATCACCGCGTTTCGAATGCTCTGCTCTTTCACCATCTTTTCCAATCCAGCCAGCAGATCCGCCCCGAACTTATAGCGAAGCACCACTACACGTTCAAACTTGCCGGAAATGGCGTAGACTTCAGGAACTTGGTCGCTGTTGGGCTTGGAGTCATCTTGGGGTGTCGTCGCTTTCGTTACTTCGGTCCTGACCTGCTGCGGGAATGCGGGTAGCGTAAATACGACCAAACCCAGCGCGAAAATGCGCTTGCACATGGTTATCCTCCTGCCGTGGCGGCGGTCCATCCAGGATAGCGGTGCCGCGCCCGCTACTTCAATGCTGAACCGGAATCTTTCCCCGAAAACTGTAGATCACTTCCATACGGAAGAACCAGCCGCTGGAGTGCCCGGCGTGAAAGCTTCCCGGAAGATGCCGCTCATAAAGAATGTGGCCGCGCCAGTGGTCGTTGACATTAAGTTCCCCCCGCGCCTGGTATTGCCTGCCACGATGTTTGCCATCTGAATAGCTCATGGGGTCGGCGTTGAAGGGATGGAAGGCATTCATGTCATAGCAAGTGAAACTTGTCTTCATGCGTTTCCATGGAGAATAACCAGCCTCAATCTGCCATAACCAGGTATTAGTCCAGTAACCGACTCCTTGTTCGCGAATGTAACTATAAATATACAAGTCGCTCCACTTGGGCCACCGCGCGAACAGAGGATCCCATCCTTCATAACGGGTACTCGTCACGGGGTCGTCTCCCGACATACCCCAGTAGCCCGTAAGCACGTAAGGATCGCCGGGCCGCGCAAATGCCTTTCTAAAATAGCCATAGCCGCCCCACGCTGCTATGCGCTTCTCCGGCTCTTCACGTCCCCATTGCGCGGCAAACTCAGAGGCTGCGCTCCAGCCACGTTGCATTCTTCGTGCCAGCCGCCCACCGGCGGTATGGATATGGCGGTCGGCCTGGTACTGGTGCTGTGTGGCAGCACGGCAATCCCTGGTTTCCCTTTTCAGGAAGTAGTAAGCATCGATTGAAGTGTTACTAACCTGATCGTTGGTGTAATAGAGGGCCAGTGCCTGCTCATTTCTGTCCGCTAGTTTCCGTGTTGTACTCGCATGTACCCTCGGAAGATACCGGTCATTAGATGGATTATGAATCGCCATTGCTTCCAGCTTCGACTTGCCCCAGGAATAACCAAGCACCGCGGCGTTAAAGTAAGTCGAGCGCGATCCGTCGCCCGGGCTTCCATCCAGCAAGAGAAAACCTTCCCCCCGCTTCAAGTTCTGCCTGCCTACACGAAGCGATAGCCGTCTCGCGAACAGCTTGCGAAAATCGACATAAGCGTTTTCGACCATTACTTCGTCGAACCGCTGCGGGACATCGGGAACCAGAATCTGGTTGGTTTCCTGATTCAGCGCCACAAACACATCGATATCGGAAGTGACGGGCGATTTCATCCATAGCTTCGAGCGATAACGAATCTGGCGCCGTTCATCGGCACGGCCATCGTCGTAATCGAGAATATTGTTCCAGTTCTCTGTTCGCACCCGCTGTTCAAAGCCGTATTCCAGCAGACGCGGCTCCAGATTCTGCTGGGCTTGCGCGGGCAGACAATAGGATCCTAGCGCGATGGCTGAAAGGAGTCGGCGGAAGGCCGTGCTTCTTTGCATTTGTGAAAGGCTCGTTCAAAGGCGGGCAGCGAATTTGTTATGATCTCCGCGGATACCGTCAAGGATAGCCGGAAATAACCGCTCCGACCGAAACCGGATCCCGGCACGCCGAGCACTCCTTCGTTTAGCAGTAGTCTGACGAATTCCACATCGTCTGAAACCGGAGTCTTCGGAAATACGTAGAACGTCCCCTCGGGTTTTTGTACGTCGTAACCGATGGCCGCCAGTGCGTTACAAAGCAGGTCACGCTTCTTCTGATAAGCGAGGACGTCCACCACCACCTCGGCGGCTTCCGCCTCTACCCATTGCCAGATGGCCGGTGCGTTGATAAACCCGAGAATGCGATTCGCGAAAGTACAGGCATTTCGAACCTCTTCCAATCCCGCGAGGCGCGGCGACAGCGCTAGATAGCCGATTCGTTGTCCGGGGATCGCCTGTGATTTCGACCAGGAGTTGCAGATCGCCGCCTGGCTGATGCGAGAGGCTACGGGCGTTTGTTTCCGCTCGTCGAAGACCAGCTTCTTGTACGGCTCATCGCTGATCACCGTAATGGGGTGGTCAAGCTGCGACAGCAACTCTTCGAGTTCTTCCAGCACTCCCGCCGGATAGATGCGCCCGGAAGGGTTGTTCGGCGAGTTGATGATAATCGCTTTGGTGCGTGGTGTAATCGCCGCCGCAACTCGCTCGATGTCGGGGAGAAAACCGGCGTCCGTCTCCACCGGCACAAACCGGCCCGCATGGTTGGTGACGTAGAAGGGATACTCGGAAAAGCAGGGGATTAATCCGATCACTTCATCGCCGGGATCGAGAATCGATTTCAGAATGACGTTGCACGCACCCGACGCCCCCACGGTCATCAGAATGTGATCGGGCGCAAACGGGAGGCCTGTTTCGGCGGAGAGTTGCCGTGCCACGGCAGCGCGCGCTTCGATGTGCCCCGCGTTCGGCATATAGCCATGCCGGTGGGGCGTTCGGTTCAACACCGCGCGGCTCAGCGCCTGCAGCACCTGTTCCGGCGGCTCCACCTCCGGGTTGCCCAAAGTGAAATCGAACACATGATCCGGCCCGCGCTCCGCCTTCAGGCGGTTGCCCTCTTCGAACATCCTGCGAATCCAGGATGCGTTCTTCAGTTGTCCGGTGATTGTTTTCGATACAGGCATCGGCTCAATGTTGATAAACCTCCAGCGTTTCGACAACGTTGATGCCGGCCCGTTGCAACCGGGCGACGGCGGCATCGGGGTTGTCAAAACGGAAAATCAGCACAGCTTTGTCGCCCCGGCGGACGGGGAACGCGTACAGATATTCGATATTGATTTCCGTGTTTTCGAATACTTCCAGCACACCGGCCAGCCCTCCGGGACGGTCCGGGACTTCCACGGCCAGCACCTCCGTGAGATTCACCACGTATCCCGCCTTTTGCAGCAGGTCCGTCGCGCTTTTCGGGTCCGAGACAATCATTCGCAAGATCCCGAATTCGCTGGTATCCGCCACCGAGAACGTCCTGATATCGATACCCGCGCGCGCCAGCAGACGCACCGGTTCAATCGTATGCCCCGGCTTGTTTTCCAGAAAGACTGAGATCTGGCCGATTTTCACTGGTCCTCGAACCTCCGGTCGATCACTCTCTTCGCCTTGCCCTCGCTGCGTTGAATGCTCTGGGGTTCCACCAGCCGGATACGAACGCGCAGGCCCAGCACTCTGTCCAGTGCTTCGATCAGGCGGCTGTGGAGTCCTTCGAGGGCGCCGATCTTGTCGCTGAAGACCTCCGGTGTGACTTCTACCCGCACTTCAATTTCATCCAGCCCTTGCGCACGCGTCAGAATGATCTGGTAATGCGGCAGCGTTCCTTCGACGTCGAGCAACGCGGTCTCAATTTGCGAGGGGAACACGTTCACCCCGCGGACGATGAACATGTCATCGCTCCGGCGCGAGATCTTTTGTATACGGCGCATCGTACGCCCGCAGGGGCAGGCTTCGGTGAGGATGCGCGTAATGTCACGTGTACGGTAGCGGATCATCGGCATGGCGGACTTGGTAAGCGTCGTCAACACCAGTTCGCCTTCTACACCGTCTTTCACCGGCCGCTCCGTCTCGAAATCAATGATTTCCGGATAGAAGTGATCTTCGAACACGTGCAGGCCGGTCTGGCACACGCACTCGCCTGCAACGCCCGGCCCGATGATCTCGGAAAGGCCGTAGATATCGTAGGCTTTGATGCCTCCCTGTTCCTCAATGCGTGTGCGCATTGATTCGGTCCACGGTTCCGCGCCGAAGACGCCCACCCGAAGCGGCAGCGAGCGCACGTCCACCCCCAACTCTCGGGCCCGATCCAGCAGGTGCAGGAAGTAGGAAGGCGTACAGCAGACCACCGTCACGCCGAAATCTTTCATCACCATGATCTGCCGGTCCGTGTTTCCGCCAGAAATTGGAATGACAGTCGCTCCTAGGGCTTCGGCGCCGCAGTGTGCTCCAAGTCCGCCGGTGAACAGGCCGTATCCGTAGGCGTTCTGGACGATGTCGCCAGTATGAATGCCCTGCGCCGCAAATGTCCTTACCATTACGTTCGTCCAGATTGCCAGATCTGCTTGTGTGTAGGCCACGACAATCGGCTTACCCGTCGTTCCGCTTGAAGCGTGCAGGCGCACGACTTCGTCCATGGGGCTTGCGAACAGGCCGAACGGATACGTATCGCGCAGGTCGGCTTTCGTTGTGAACGGAAGGAGTGCGAGATCCTCGATGCCGCGAAGATCCCGTGGATGAAGACCCAGCCTGCCCATTCTCGACCGGAACAGTTGCACTCGCTCGTAAGTACGTTCCACAATCGAGCGCAGACGCGCCGATTGCAATTCCCGAAGATACTCCCGCGGAACGTAATCCGGCGAACTCGCCGGCTGGAAACGCGCCGCCACAACCTCGCAGAGCGTACTCATGCCGTTCTCCCCAACACGAACGCATTCAGGTTCACCTCGTGCAACTTCTCCGGAAGGTTTGCCCGGATTGCCTCCATCCAGGCCTCATCAGGCAGTTGAAGGCTCCGGCTGAGCTTGCCAAGTAATGCCACGTTCACGCTCTTCTTATTTTTGAGCGCGCCTGCATCAATCAGGCCCGCATGAATCAATGTTCCTTCCGGTCTTAGAAGGTGATGGTTGGGCTCCACCTGTTCGGGCGAGATCGCTACCAGGAAATCCGCCTCACCCTCCGGGATCATTGGACTGAGGACGGATTCGCCGAAACGGATATCGCTTGTCACCGAGCCTCCACGCTGGCTCATCCCATGCAACTCGCTCTTCTTCACATTGAAGCCAGCGCGGAATGCAGCATCCGCGGTGATGTCGGAGGCCTTGAGCACGCCTTGCCCGCCCAGCCCCGCGATAACGATGTTGATGGTTCTAGTTGTGCTCATGAACCGGCTCCAGGCATTTTTCATATTGCCTAATGGCGCTTGCGGCCAGCAGGCAGTTCCGGCGTGCGATGACTACCGACAGATCGAGCGAGTCAAGACACGCCGCGATGAGATTCTCAAATTCCTGGGGATTGATAGTTGGATCGATGACATGCACGCGCGGTACTCCCAGTGCGCGGACCACGTCCTCAAAAATCATCTTCCCTGTCGCCGTGTGCTGAAGAGTGCGGCCGGTACCCGGATGCTCCTGCATGCCGGTCATAGCCGTGGTGCCGTTGTCCAGGATAATGAGAACGTAGCCGTCCTCCGGCGGGTTGTAGATCATTTCCACCAGGCCGGTGATGCCGCTATGGACGAACGTGCTGTCTCCGATTACGCTGACCACTTTGCGGCGCTGTCCCGGCGGAAGGACGTGACGAAGTCCGAGCCCCACACCGATCGCTGCTCCCATACACACCAGCGTGTCCATGGCTTCAAACGGCGGTAGCACACCAAGTGAGTAACATCCTATATCGCCGGAGACGATGCATCCGAGATTGCGCAGCGCGCTGAACACCGCGCGATGCGGGCACCCCGGGCAAAGCTGAGGAGGTGTCCCCCGAGGCGGCGCCGGTTCGGGGGAGACATCGTTCGTGAGAATACGCCGCATGCGCCCCACGTTCAACTCGCCGAACCGGTACATCTCCGGCTTGGCCTCCACCTGAATACCCGCCGCCCGGATCGCGTCCGCAAGAAACGGATCGCCCTCCTCAATCACCACGCAGCGCTCGACGCCCGTTGCGAATTTGCGGATCGTATCCAACGGCAAGGGGTACGTCATTCCGATTTTCAGAAAGGAAGCCGCCGGGGCCGCTTCGCGCGCGTGCATGTACGCGACGCCCGATGCGATAATGCCAAGCGCCCGTTCTCCCTCCGTCCACCGGTTCGGCCCGCTCGCTTCATTCCACTCACGCGCGGCCTGGAGTTTTGCCCGCAGCCGCCGGTGAGCCGGACGTGCATTGGCGGGGATCATGACGCGGCTGTGTATGTCTCGTGTGAAGCGTGGAAGCGGTACCGCACGGGTGGTGCACTCGGGCAGGAGTAACACCGTTTTCGAGTGGCAGACGCGCGTTGTCAACCGCAGCAGTACCGGGATTTCCCAGCGTTCGGAAATCTCGAGCGCCAACGCCGTGAACTCGTACGCTTCCTGCGAATCCGAAGGCTCCAGCGCCGGCACACCCGCCGCTTCCGCGTACCTGCGATTGTCCTGCTCGTTCTGGCTGGACGCCATGCCCGGGTCGTCTGCCGAAACGATCACCAGCCCGCCGGAAACGCCGGTATACGCCACCGTGAACAGCGGGTCCGCCGCTACGTTCAACCCCACATGCTTCATGGTGCAGAGGGCGCGCGCTCCCCCGAACGCCGCGCCGATCGCCACTTCGAGCGCCACTTTCTCATTCGGGGACCACTGCGCACGGCCGCCGAGCCCGGAAAAAGCTTCGAGGATCTCCGTCGAGGGCGTCCCGGGATAGCCCGTCCCAAGCCGCACTCCCGACTCCAAGGCCGCAAGGGCGACAGCCTCATTGCCGCTAAGAAGAAGCCGCCTCATCTGATTCGTCCACCAGGCATCTCAAAAACATAAAGGAATAAAAGGTAAGTTTATACTAAATCGTAGAGATAAACAACGGCTTGTGACACAGCAGCCGAATCAGCTCTTGCCAGCTCTGAAAACAGGCATTAACGTCTGAATGAAGTCATTGGATACACTCGGATGGATAGCGATCGCGGCTGTTGCGCCCAGGTTCGCACGCGCGTTCCCGCCGGCGGCCTGTGGCTTCATGACTTCAGCGCGGGCTTGCACCACGCAATCTTCTACGGCGATTATGTGAAGACGGTGGAACGTCTGGGGAGGCTTATGAGTTTTGAAGTGGTTCGTGAGGCCTGAGCGCGCCAATGCCAAGTCCACCCGTTTTTCGTGCCGGCGCTGACCCCGTGTCAGGTGAAGCCGCTGTGCCGGGTCACACCCTTTACGCCTACATGGTTTCGCTGGTAGCCGCGGCGTCCGGCCTGCTGTTCGGGTTCGATATCGCGGTCATTAATGGGGCGATTCTCCTCCTGCGCCAGCAATTCGCATTGACTGAATTTCAGACAGAGGTGGCCGCCAGCAGTCTGCTGATCGGATGCGTATTCGGCGCCAGCCTTGCGGGAATTTCGAGCGACCGCTTTGGCCGCCGCGGGATACTGATCGTCTCCGCGATTCTATTCGCACTCTCTTCGGCCGGTGCGGCGCTTCCTCGCGATTTAGCGGAGTTCACCGCGGCGCGATTCGCCGGAGGACTGGCGATCGGGGTCGCTTCGGTGCTGGCGCCGCTGTATATTGCGGAAGTCTCTCCGGCTCGTATTCGCGGCCGCCTGGTATCGCTGAACCAGATGGCCATCGTTACCGGAATTTTGCTCGCGTACTTGGTGAACTGGCTGCTCTCCTATCATGGGCCGGAGAGCTGGCGATGGATGTTCGCCGCCGCCATTCTTCCTTCGGTGGCGTTCTTCGCTGGATTGTTGTTCGTGCCGGAAAGCCCTCGCTGGCTCGTTGAAAACGGTGCGGAAGACAAGGCGCTCCGGGTGCTGACGCGCGTGTCGGGCGAGGCGCAGGCCCGGCGCGAAATCGAAGAGATCAAAACGGCTATTGCCGGCGAATCGGGCAGCCTGCGCGAACTGTTACAGCCGCGGCTCCGCCGGGCTTTGCTCATCGCGGTTACCCTCGCCGTGCTCCAGCAGATCACCGGAATTAACACGGTGCTGTTCTACGGCTCCATCATCTTCAAGGAACGGGTGGGCGGGCACACTGAAACAGCCGCCATCGGCGCGAACGTTATCATCGGCCTGGTAAACTTTGTGGCCACCATCGTTGCGCTATGGCTCATCGACCGCGCAGGAAGGAGGCGGCTGCTCATGTGCTCGGCGGGCGTCATGGCAGTCGCACAATTGTTGTTGGGAATCGCGTTTCTGCTGAAACCGCCGCCCGCGGCTATGGTGCTTCCCGCCATGCTGTTTTGTGTCGCCGCCTTTGCTGTCGGACTTGGCCCCGGTGTCTGGGTGGTGCTCGCGGAAATCTTTCCCACGCGGATCCGAGGCCGCGCCATGTCGATCGCCACCATCAGCCTCTGGATGGCCTGCGTCGCTCTGACGATGACCTTTCTCTCGCTGGCACAGGCAATTTCCATCTCCGGGGCGTTTTGGCTGTACTCGGGCCTCTGCGTGGTGACCTTTCTTTTCGTCCTGTTTGTCACACCAGAAACAAAAGGTAAAACGCTCGAAGAAATCGAAGAGTTCTGGTACCGCGACCGGCGTGGTTGAAACGCGGGTACATCGCATCTGGTTCGCAGCATGAATCGTTTTGCTATGCTCATTTGGCAGAAGAATGCCTACTCCCAAACCTCTGTGCTTCGTCTTGATGCCGTTCGGAAAGAAGAAGGATCCCACGGGACTTCCCGATATCGATTTCAATCGAATCTACAGGAACGCGATTGAGCCGGCGATCATAGGAGCGGGGATGATCCCCGTTCGCGCCGACGAAGAAAAAACCGGGGGTATCATTCACAAGCCAATGTTTGAACGGTTGCTGCTCTGTGAATACGCGGTCGCGGATCTTACAACCGCGAATGCAAACGTGTTCTACGAGCTTGGCATAAGGCATACGGCCCGCCCCTGCACCACCCAGCCGATTTTCGCCCAGCATCAACCGATTCCCTTTGATGTGAATTTCCTTCGTGCGCTGCCGTACGAGTTAGGGAAAGACAACGCTTTCGGTCCACAGCAAGCGGCTGCTTTGCGAAGGGTGCTCAACGGGCGGCTGCGCGCTCTTCGAAAGCTTGCCGCCGATCGGGCGCCCGTTGATAGCCCGGTATTCCAGCTTATCGAAAACTGGAAGCCGGACCTTGCCCACCTGCGTAGCGACCTGTTTCGCGAACAGTTGGCGGCAAGCGAGGAGATCAAGCAACAAATGGTCCAGGCCTGTTCCGGGCCGCCTGGCGCCGCCCGCAAGACGCTTCGTAAGATCGAAAAGGAACTCGGGCTGCTGGATACTCATGAAGCCGGCATCATGGTGAACCTGATGCTCGCCTACCGGTCGGTTGAAGGCTGGACGGACTTGATCGAGCTGTACGAGCGAATGCCGGACACTCTCAAGCGGCAGATAATGGTGCGGGAGCAGCTTGCATTTGCGCTTGAAAGGCGCGCTGAGGACCAGAAAGCTCCCAGAGACGCGCGGACCTACGACCGCCGGCGTGCACTGGAGATCCTGGAGGCGGTGGAAGCGGAGACCGGTCCGAACCCCGAGACCTGCGGTCTCATCGGCAGGGTATACAAAGCACTATGGGCGGAGACTGCCGCCGCCGGCAACCCGGCCGCCGAAGGGCACCTCGATACCGCGATTGGGGCGTATGTGCGCGGATTTGAAGCGGACCCCAGAGACTTCTACCCAGGCCTGAACGCGGCAACGCTATTCGAAGTGAAGGGCGGCCGGGAAGCAATCGAACGGCGGAATCGGATTCTGCCGGTTGTACGTTTCGCCGCGGAGCGTAAGCTGCGGCAGGCGCACCCGGACTATTGGGACTACGCGACGATGCTGGAGATCTCGGTGCTCGACTCGGATTGGGCCGCGGCACGCAAATACGCGGGCGCCGCACTTGCGCGCGTGAAGGAGACGTTTCAACCCAAGACGACGGCGAACAATCTGCGCCTGATCGGAGCAGCCAGAAAAAGGCGCGGTGAGGCGGTGGCTGAAATCGAGTCCATAGTGGCGGATTTTGCTAAAGGGAGTTCTCTCAACCCGTCCCGTGATCCGCGCACCGGCGGATCTGTGAGAAAATATCGCAAACCCACATGATCCGGCTGTTTGTCTCATGTTGTGCACTGTTGGCTGTGGGCTGCAGCGGTCCATACTCCGGCGGGCCCGTATCGGCCAACGAGCCTCCTCGCCCGGTCGCAGTCGAGGTGCAAACCGCAAAGCTTGAAAACGTCCCGGAGGTGATTACCGCGACCGGGGAGTTGCTCGCCGAAGAGTCGGCTGCAATCAGTGCCAAGGTCGCGGGACGTGTTCAAGCCTTGCGTGTGGACCTGGGTAGCGTAGTTCGGGAAGGGGAAGTCCTGGCCGAGTTGGAAAAGGACGATTATGCGCTACAGGTACTCCAATCCGAGGCGCTGGTGGAGCAGATGAGAGCGCGGTTGGGCATCGCTTCCGCGGTTCATGATGACGTCGTCCCGGAACAAACCGCTACGGTCCGGCAGACGGCAGCGAACCTCAGTGATGCTCGGCTATTGTTTGACAATACGTCGAAGCTGTATAAGGAAGGTGTCGTTTCGAAGCTCGACTACGACCGCGCTCAGGTTAACTTGCAGGCGGCGGAAGCCCGCTACCAGGCTTCCCTCGAAGAAGTGGCCGGCATGCGGGCGCAGCTGAGTGAGCGGCGCGCCCGGTTGGCGCTGGCGCGGCAGCAGCTTAGCGATTGCACAATCCGCGCCCCTTTTTCCGGTGCGGTGACACGGCGTATTGCCTCGTTAGGTGAGTATCTGGCGGTCAACGCACCGGTGGTAACGCTGGTCCGGCAGCATCCGCTCCGTCTGCGGTTGGAGGTGCCGGAACGGCTCGCCGTACGCGTACGGCTCGGCCAGCGGATCGACGTCCGCTTGGAAGGTCCAGGCACGGTGAGTGGAGGCCGCGTTGTACGCCTGAGCCCGGCCATCCGGGCGGAGAACCGCTCGTTGACCATCGAAGGCGAGATCCCCAATCAGAGTGGATTGCTCCGGCCCGGATCGTTCGTAGAAGGTTCCATTACGGTGGATGAAAGGGCCAAGGGCATCCTTGTTCCCGCAGACGCGCTCACCAGTTTCGCCGGTATTGAACGTGTCTTTGTGGTAACGGGTAATGTGCTGGATGAGCGTGTTGTAAAATCCGGCCGGCGCCTGCCCGGCGAACGTGTCGAAATCCTATCCGGTCTCGAGGCGGGTGACCGCGTAGTCCGAAAAGCAAACGACCGCATGGCGAAGGGCCAGCGAGTGACCGCACAAGGCACCTGAGCATGCAGAAGCTCGCGGAGATCTGCGTCGCACGTCCGGTATTCGCGGTGATGCTCGTCATGGCGATGGTTGTAATCGGCGGTGTGTCTTACGGCAAGCTTGGCATTGATCGTTTCCCCGATGTCGATATTCCGATCGTCACCGTTCGAACCATGCTACCTGGCGCATCGCCAGAAGAGATTGAAAGCACCGTCACGCGGCGCATCGAAGACGCCGTGGCCACGGTGGAAGGCATCGACACGCTGCGGTCCTCTTCTATTGAGAGCGTCTCAATCCTAACCATCACTTTCAACCTGGAACGCGATATCGATGTGGCGGCGCAGGATGTGCGGGACGCTGTCGCAACAGTCATCAGCCTGCTGCCGCAGGACGCCAAGCCGCCGCTGATACGCAAGCTGGACGCCGACGCCGCACCCGTAATGACGCTGGTGCTCAGCGGGGATAAGACCCCTCGCGAGTTGTATGAAATCGCGGACCGCCAGGTGCAGGATGCCATCGAATCCGCCGGCGGCGTCGGGCAGGTACAAATCGTCGGCGGACAGCGGCGCGCCATCAATGTCTGGGTGGATGCAGACCGGCTGGCCGCTTACCACATTCCGATTCTCGCCGTGCGGGATGCCGTGGCGCGACAGAATTCGGATATCCCTGGCGGGCGCGTGGATGAAGGACGGCGCGAACTCGTGCTGCGGACTTTGGGGCGCTTTCCGGACCCGACGCTGTTTAACGAATTAGTCGTGGCGACGATTGGCAACACTCCGATTCGGATCCGTGACCTGGGATACGCTGAGGACGGCCACAAGGAGCAGCGCAGTGCGGCGCGTTACGACGCTAAGGAAGCGGTGGCGCTGGAGATTCAGCGGCAATCCGGCGCCAACACCATTCAGGTTATCGGCAACGTCAAGGGGCGCCTGGAAAGTGTCAGGCGTCTGCTGCCCCCAGGTGTCGATTTGGACGTGGTGCAGGACCAATCGCGCTACATTGAGGCCGCTTTCCATGAGGTGCGGCTGCACCTGATTCTAGGCAGTATTCTAGCCTCGATGGTTGTATTGATGTTCATCCGGAACTGGCGGGCGACGCTAATTGCCGCCGTAGCCATTCCCGCGTCGATCATCGCCACGTTCGGCGCCATGCGGTGGCTTGGGTTCACGCTCAACAACATCACCATGCTGGCGCTGGTCCTGATGGTGGGAGTGGTGATCGACGATGCGATTGTCGTGCTTGAAAACATTTTTCGCTTCATCGAGGAAAAGGCGATTCCGCCCATGCAGGCCGCGGTGATGGCGACGAAAGACATCGGTTTGGCGGTGATGGCGACAACGCTCAGCCTGGTGGTGGTGTTTCTGCCGGTGTCGTTCATGTCCAGCATCTCCGGGCGTTTCCTGTACAGCTTCGGGTTCACGGCCTCGGTCGCCATTCTCGTCTCTCTCGTTGTCAGCTTCAGCCTGACACCGATGATGAGTTCGCGCATGCTCCGGCGGCAGGATGTGACAAGCCATGGCGGTTCCCGGCGGGGGTTCTATGTGCACGTGGACCGGATTTACATGCGGCTGCTTGCAGCGGCGATGCGCCACCGCGCCTTTGTCGCCGGTTTCGCGTTGCTGGTGATGGCTTCCGGCATTCCCTTGTACAAGCTCGTACGGCACGAGTACATCCCCACAAATGTCGACGAGAGCGAATTCGAGATGTCGGTCACCGCTCCAGAAGGGACCAGTTTGACGGCGATGCAGGACGCGATGGACCGCCTCTCAGGAGAGCTTAGAAACCTGCCCGGCATCGAGCACGTGCTTACCATCATTGGTACAGGTTACCTCCAGCAGGTGAATTCCGGGCGCGCATACGTGAAACTGGCGCCTATCGAAGATCGTGTCTTCAGTATTTCGAGGCTTGCAAAGAAGACGCTGGAAGGACATCCGTGGGAGGCGTTTCGCGGCGTATACTCACAACGCGACGTGATGCAGGCGGTCCGCGGGCGCGTCAGGCGTTATCCGGATCTTCGTGTATCGGTGCGCAATTCGGTTTCTGTGAACCAGGGATCCGCGCCCGTTGATCTGGACCTGGCGCTGCGCGGGCCCGACCTGATGGAACTGCACCGCTACAGCGAGCATTTACGGACGGTGGCGGCACAAACCCCGGGCATCGTGGATGTGGACACTACTCTGCGGCTCACCAAACCCGAACTCCGCGTGTTCATCGACCGCGGGCGCGCGGCAGACCTCGGCGTGGACGCTTCCGATATTGCCGGATCGTTGCGCATTATGGTGGGAGGCGATGATGAGGTTTCGCGTTTCCGCGATGAAAGAGCGGCCGAGGAATACGACGTGGAAGTACGCCTCGTGGGGAAGGACCGTGATAGCGCTGCGACCGTTTCGAAACTGTGGGTGCCTTCGGCCAAGAGCGGCCTGACACGGCTCGACAACGTTGTGAATATGCGTGAATCGATGTCGGCATTCCGCATCGAGCGGCTTGACCGGCAGCGCGTGGTCGGTATACGCGCCAACATCAGCGCTGGCTACGCATTGGCCGACAGGCTGGATGAAATGTACAAAGCCGTCGGCGCAATGAATCTTCCGGCGGCATACACTACGATGGTGGTGGGCCGCGGCCGGGAATTCGAGCGGACGCTGGGAGAATTTCTGCTCGCTTTTCTGCTTTCCATCACATTCATGTATATGGTTCTGGCTTCCCAGTTTGAAAGCCTGACGCACCCGGTCACTATACTGCTTAGCCTGCCGCTTGCGGTTCCGTTCGGTTTCCTGTCGCTATGGCTGTTCCGGGACACGCTGAACCTTTACTCGGCACTAGGTATCCTGGTGCTCTTCGGCGTGGTGAAAAAGAATTCGATTTTGCAGGTTGATCACACGAACAACTTGCGGCGGGCGGGTATGGAGCGGATGCAAGCGATCCTGCAGGCGAACCGGGACCGCCTGCGGCCTATTCTGATGACGACTCTCACATTGGTTGCAGGCATGCTGCCTCTTGCGCTCGGCGCCGGTCCCGGTGCGGAGGAGCGCCGTTCGATCGCGATCATTGTCATCGGCGGGCAGAGTCTTTCGTTGTTGCTCACGTTGATCGTAACGCCTGTAGCCTACTCGCTGTTCGACGATTTGGGACACTGGGTATCAAGGCGGCGGCTGGAGAGCGTCGAAGTAGCACAGTCGCCCGCCGGCGATTAGCCGGGCGGGAGGAAAAAGCGCTTTAAGTAATGGAGATTTTGAAAATGAACAAGATTAGCAGGCGATCGATGCTTTACACTCTGGCGCCCGCCGCGGTGCTGGGCGCCAATGATACCGTCAACGTGGCGGTGATCGGCGTGGGAGGGCGCGGGCGCGCCCACATCACCCTGGCAGGAGCACAGGCCAAGTGTCGCGTCGCCGCAATCTGCGATGTGAACCAGGCGGCACAGGAGCGCGCCGTTGCCCAGGTGGAAAAGATGCAGGGTCACAAGCCCAAAGTCTACACCGACATGCGCCAGCTCTTCGACGACCGCGACATCGACGCGGTTTCCATGGCCACTCCTAATCATTGGCACGCGCTCGGTACGATTTGGGCGTGCCAGGCTGGCAAGGACGTATACGTGGAAAAGCCCGCGTGCCACAACGTGTGGGAGGGCGAACGGATGATCGATGCCGCACGCAAATACAAGCGGATGGTGCAGGTCGGATCGCAAAGCCGCACCACGGCGATTAAGATTCGCGCCATCGAACTACTCGCACAGGGCATCATCGGCAAGGTCTATATGGCGAAAGGATTGTGCTACAAGTGGCGGCCCTCCATCGGGCATACGCCGGACCAACCGGTGCCGCCTGGAGTCAACTGGGACCTGTTTCTGGGGCCAGCGCCGATGCGCCCTTTCAGCCAGAACCGCTTCAAATATAACTGGCACTGGTTCTGGGATACAGGTAATGGCGACTTGGGGAACCAGGGTGTACATGAAGTGGATATCTGTCTCTGGGGACTCGGAGAGACCAACCTGCCCAAATCGGTAGTCTCCACCGGAGGCAAGTACGTCTACAAGGATGACCAGGAGACGCCCAACGTGCAATCGGCGGTCTTCGATTACGGCGAACGGCGGATGGTTTTCGAGGTGCACGGACTGCACACCGGCACGGACAGCGATGTAGCCGGCGCCGGCAACATTGTGGGCAATGTTTTCTACGGCACCGAGGGATATCTGGCCGTTGATCCGGAGGGCTTTCGCGTTTTCAAAGGCCGTGGCTGCGCTACGACAGCCTCCGCCCCCTCGAACTGCCAACGCGAGAAGGTGATGGAAGAGAAGGCTGTGGGGCCGGAGGGCGGCTACGACGGCACGGCACATTTCGGGGCATTTATAAAGGCGGTTCGCAGCCGTAACGCCAACGACCTCACCGCGCCGGTAGAGGTAGGGGTGCGGGCGGCGGCGTTGTGCCACCTCGCCAATATCAGCTACCGGTTGGGCCGCAAGCTGGTATTTGACCCGGCGCGGGGCAGGTTCGCCGACGCGGACGCCAACCGCCTCCTCAGCCGTGAGTACCGCGCACCCTATGTGGTGCCGGAGCGGGTGTAAGATACCCGCGCGGCTACCTTACGTTTCGGGAGAAATTCGGCACAGCCGTAAAGCCAGCTCTCAAACTCGATGTTGCTCAATCCGCAGTGATCGACAAGCCGGGGCAGCAGAAGCGTGTTTGAACGCTGGGACGCGAGACCTGCGTCGCAAGTGGTTGCCGTGGAGACCGACAGTTGGACAAGCCACGGAAGAAAATCGAGCCGGTACTCGTTGCTCGGATAACAAAGATGCACCGGGTTCCGGCCGGTAAGATCGAGAATGTGCTTGCGGTTCTCTTGAATCTCCCGGAAGAAGAGGTCGCGACTTGCCGGCGCCCGGTGACGATGGGTATGCAACTGGAAATTGACTCCGGCTGATGCAAGTTCTCGAATCTCAGCGGGTGACATGAGCTGAAGCAACCGGTTGCGGGTAAGTTCTGTGTAATCGATACCGATAGATCCGCAGAGGTCCAGAAGCAGACGGGATTTGGCATTGCCGTCCAGTGAGTGGCTGGTGACAAACGAGGTTAACGCAAGTCGCGCGCGGTCGATGCCATCCGGCGTTGTAAGATCCAACATTGAAGAAATGCCGAAATTGCAGCCATCCAGAACACGGCCACGGGCTTTCCAGAGTAAGTAGTAACAAGCTGGGTTGAATACTGGGGAGTTACGCCCGCAATATGAGGTTGTAAGATAGACGGTGGCGAGATAGCCGTAACGTCTGAGCAGCGGGTAAGCCTTCGCATAAAAATCGTGAAAACCGTCATCGAAAGTGATCGTCACACTCATTGGTGGCAGCGTGCCATCATACATTCGCAGGATTGCTTCGTCGAGCGGCAAAACGTTGCAACCGTTCTTGTGGAGTAACGCCAGGCGTTGCTCGAACAAGCCGGGCGGCATGTAAAGCCTGGGGTTCCACTTATGCTCGTCATCGAGAGAGATGCCGTGGTAGCAGAGAATGAGAAGGCGGCGTTGCCGCCAGCGGCCGCCGGCGGACGTGCGAAACACGCCGGTGCTTTTAGCACAGCGCAAAGCTGCGAGCTTAAGTGTCTTCAACATTAATGATCTTGGGAAAGCGATGTGAAGCTGTGGCGATAGACCGACTCAGCACAATCACCGGTCTGACACTATCACACCGCGGATGGATCTAGCAAGATCTTAAGAAGGTAAAAAGGTCTAGTACTATTAATATTTATTGAGGCGATAACCCGTTGGTGATTGGCTTTACGGTATTTCGAGATGCGGAAGGAATCTGGACGAACTCGAAGGCCGAGCCTACGTTACCGGACTTCACGTCCCTCACCGCCACCCGCACCTGGTAGGGTCCCGGTTTCTTGACCGGCAGGGTAATTATATATGTCAGTCCATTTTCGAGAACGTGCCGATAAGTTCTTCCGCGTGTGCGAACGTGAAACGTATGCGCGCGGACGTCCACTCTTTCTCCGTTCGCGCCGAAAGTGGCCAGCAGAACTTCGATCGCTCCATTCATCCAGCCCTCCGCATCCTGGGAGAAGGGCAGGGGCCTCGCGTCAAGGTACAACGTGCAGGAAACGTACTGGCCGATCTTCGGAGAGTACGAGACCCGCGGTTCCATACGCACGGCGATCGGGTTTGAAATGAACGGGGAAATCAAGACATTCGCAAGCTGCCGTTTGGGATCATCCGGCACGGCCGGCAGATTTTCTTCAGCGACGCCGTAGAAGCCGCGTCGCGAGCGGACTGTAAGTCCCGTGCGCCGCACCCGCACCTCCAGTGTATGGAAGCGATTCGGGTTCCGGAAGGTTAATTCATCGGGACGATAGCCGATGAGGTAATAACCCGCCTCCTGGTTGAGAATTGTCGAGACCTCGGCGGGAAGGTCGTTGTAAGCGAAATGCCGCCCGCCCGTCTGTTCGGAAACGGCTGCCAGGTTCCTCATCGTGGGAGCAGAGTCGCTCAACATGGGAGCACGGAGCGGGTCGTACGCGGCTGGGTCGCTCGGCGGCGCCTGCACACCAGCGGCGTAGATGGTATAAACCACCGCCGAAGCCCTGCCCGCCATGTCGCTGAACCTTTGCCGCAACTCGCGGGCTAACGTGTCTCGCCTGCCAAGCGACAACCCGTCGGAGAAGAGGATGATCAGCTTGCGTCCGGGTATATCTTTAAGGCCTCGAACGATGTAGTTCAAAGCGCCCATCGTACCGAAGCTCTGCGGCGGGGTTTCGGTTTCTTCCGAAATCCCCTCTGGGGTGAATTCCTCCGGCAGTTCCTTGGGAAACTCGATCGGAAAGCCGAGCCGCATCTTCCACTGAAGCTGGCTGATGGCGGCGTGCAACTGCCGTTTATCGGACGTGAACTGCTACAGCGCTCCCATGGCTCCCGACGTGCGGAGAATGGCCACTAGGTCTCCCGGCTGCATCTGCTCATCCACGAATCGCCGCAACGCTTCGCGAACCCAACCTACACTGGTGAAGCTCAGGTTCAGATCGTCCGCTACCAGTGCGATGGTGCGCCGGACTTGCTCCGGTCTCAGACGCTCCGGTTGTAAAACGCTTTCGCTGCTCTGCCTGGCATTGACGGGCACGTAAGAACAATGAACAATGTCTTGCGTGCGCCCGTCCTGAAGGACTTCAAAATCTCCGGCAGTGAGACCGGTTACGGGATGCCCGTCCAAACCGGTAACGACGGCATCCAACTGAACCAGTCTGACGGAGATACGAATCGTGGGGGGCGCGGGGGTCTGTGCCACGGTGGAGTGCAACCCCGCCAGCACCACCATGCATTGCAATAGGCGGCGGCCTTGGCACATGCTTTCACCAGTCTAATCGAACTGCCCGCACCGGGCATCATCGGCAAGGTCTATGCAGCGAAAGGATTGTGCCATAAGTGGGCGGCCTCCAATCGGGTATTGCGCCGCATCAGCCGGTGCCGCCCGGAGTCAACTGGGATTACCGGCCGGCGGCTTTCGCGGTGTATCACTGGCGGCGTTGAGAAAATAACAGAGGAATTGAGAAGAATCCGAAAAAATTCGAAGAAAGAACTTTACACTTTCCGGATCTATGAATATCATATTTGGAACGCTCCACCGCGGATATCGCGCTCCTTATGAGTGCGTATAACACATCTCAAATGGGTTTTAGTTTTGATGAAGACAGCCACAATACTCATTCTCTTTCTCGCCACGCCTCTCGTAGCCCAGGACACGCGCGGACAAGTCGTCGGCCGCGTTCAGGACTCTTCGCAGGCCGTAATTCCAGGAGCAGAGGTGCGCGTGACGAATGTGGGCACCAACGTCACGAGTACCGCCCGGACGAATCAGACTGGTGATTTCCTGTTGACCTATTTGGTCCCCGGTACATACACGCTAACGGTAACCCATGAAGGTTTTCGCGAATTTGTGCGAGAAGGGATCCCCATCCGCATCGGTGACCGCGTGACCATCGACGTCACACTCCAACCTGGGAGCGTTACGGAGAGGGTCGTGGTCGAAGCCACGGCCCCCTTGCTGGAACAGGCGAGCGCCTCTATGGGACAGGTGATCGACACCCGGCGCATTTCAGAGTTGCCCCTTCGGGAGGGCAACCCGATGCTGCTGGCCAACACCGTTCCCGGCGTACTGAATTTTGCCGGATCGTCCTCTACCGATCCTTCCTCGGTAAACGGCTCATCGGCGTTCGCCACCAGCGGCACTCGCTCCTCCAACAACGACATTACCCTCGACGGTGTGGCCAACACCGCGCGCAGCACCGTTGCCTACGTACCGCCGGTGGACGTTGTGGAAGAGTTTCGAATCCAGACGGCTTCGTTTGATGCAAGCCAGGGCTTCACTCCTGGAAGCGTGGTCAACGTGACCTTGAAATCCGGGACTAACCAGTTGCATGGCTCAGCGTACGAGTTTCTTCAGAACGATGTGCTCAACGCCAACCGGTTCTTCTCCAATATGTCAGGGCAGGAGAAGCCGCCGCTCCGCTTCAACCGGTGGGGCATAAATGGCACCGGCCCAGTTTACATCCCTAGACTGTACGACGGCAGAAATCGCACCTTTTGGATGTTCGGTTACGAAGACTCACGCAGCCGTCAGCAGCGCGGCACGTATTCGAACACGGTGCCCACCGCCGCCGAAAGAGCAGGGGACTTCTCCGCGTTGCTTCAGATCGGTCCGCAGTACCAGATTTACGATCCGATGACCACAAGGCCGGCGGCAAACAACCGGTTTCAGCGCAGCCCCTTTCCAGGAAACATACTGCCCGCCAGCCGTATTCATCCGATTTCGCAGAAGCTTGCGCAACTCTGGTATAGCCCCAATGTGCGCGGCACAATCGACGGCTCTCTCAACTACACCGACCCCGGGCCCGAAAGCGTGAATTATGGTAGCCAGTTATTTCGCGTGGATCACAACATCAACGACCGCCACCGGTTCTTCGTCCGCGGCAATCTGGGGAAGCGCGACCAGCAGTACGATACGCGTTTCCAGGAAGCTCAGGGAGCTCTATTTCACAGGTATATGCGGGGCATTGCTCTGGACGATGTCCTCACCTTCAGCCCTGCGCTGCTTCTCAATGTGCGCTACGGATACGCCCGATTCATCGAGCAGAACATTCCCTTGCAGGACAAGTTCGACCTGGCCTCTCTGGGATTCGCGCCAGCTTTCATAGCAGAAGTCGGACAGGGGCCGGCAAGATCCGTCAAGTTGCCCTACCTGAACATTTCCGGTTACGCGCCGTTTGGAAACCAGACGCTTACCAACCGCGCCGACGACGCCCATACGGCAGGGGCTACTCTAACGCAGGTAGTGCGCAGTCACATGTTGCGCTATGGAGCGGAATATCGCGTTTATCGCGAGAACACCTACCAGCTTGGGCAGTCTTCGGGTCAACTCGACTTCGGAACCAGCTTCAGCAATGGCCCGCTGGATAGCTCCGCGGCGTCGCCTAAAGGCGGCGGTTTGGCCAACTTCCTCCTGGGCATTCCCACGGGCGGGAACATTGTCAGCAATGATTCTTACGCGTATCAGAACACCGAACTGGGACTTTTTGTGCAAGATGATTGGAAGCTCACCCCCCGCCTCACGCTTTCCCTGGGGTTGCGCTATGAGATGCCAGGACCGCTGACGGAGCGCTTCAACCGTAGCGTGGGGGGATTCGACTTTTCCGCGGCCAGTCCGATCGAAGCCGCTGCGCGTACCAACTACCAGGCCAGGCCGATACCGGAAGTGCCCGTAGAAAATTTTCGCGTTCTGGGCGGCCTGACCTTTCCCGGCGTCAACGGACGGTCGCGGCACCTGACAAGTCGCGACCGCAACAACTTCGCTCCCCGTATCGGCATCGCTTTTTCGCTGGATGCGCGCACCGTCCTTCGCGGCGGATACGGCGTCTTCTACGATCAGTTGGGAACTTCACGCCTGAGCTTCAACCAGACCGGATTCAGCCGGACCACATCCCTGGTCTCCAGTTTGGATAACGGCCAGACCTACATCGCCAGCATCGCCAATCCTTTTCCTAACGGCTTTCAGCACGCCGACGGCACAACGGCGGGACTGGCGACGAACCTGGGCCAGTCGGTGACCTTCTACAACGAGGAACTCGTGAATCCGTATATGCAGCGCTGGCAATGGAGCGTACAGCGCGAGTTGTTCCAGAACGCAGTGCTCGAAGTCGCCTATGTTGGAAACCGCGGGACCAAGCTACGTATCAGCCGCCAAGCCAACCCCATACCCCGTGAGTATCTCAGTACGTCCCCCGTGCGGGACCAGCCGGCCATCGATTACCTTAGCGCCGCGGTTCCGAATCCCTTTTACCCCCTTCTTCCGGGCACCGGGCTATCCGGAACCAATACGACACGTGGCCAACTGCTGCGGCCCTACCCCCACTTCACCGGCGTGAGCCGCGATATCCAACAAGGTTACTCCTGGTATCACTCGATGCAGACACGGTTCGAGAAACGCTTTGCCGCGGGCTACACCGTCAACGTGTCCTGGACATGGGCGAAGTTTATGGAGGCCATCGGATACTTGAACGACACGGACCCTATGCCGGAGAGGGTCATTTCCGATCAGGACAGACCGCACCGCGTCGTAGTGACTGGTGTGTATGAGCTGCCCTTCGGCCGCGGGCGCCGTTGGGGTTCCCAATGGCCCGGAGTGCTGAATGGAGTGCTTGGCGGCTGGCAGGTGGCCAACATATTTCAGTACCAAAGCGGCCCCGCGCTGGGCTTCGGCAATGCCATCTTCACAGGCGATCTTGCTGACATACCGCTCTCCAGCGGAGAACGCAGCCGCACGCGCTGGTTCAACACCGCGGCTGGCTTCGAGACCGACAGCCGCCGGCAATTGGGTTCTAATCTCCGCACGCTACCCTCACGTTTTTCCGGCATCCGGGGCGACAGCATGAACAACTGGGATTTATCGCTGGTGAAGGCTTTCCCTGTTACTGAACGCGCCGCACTACACTTCCGCACCGAGTTTATCAACGCGTTCAATCACGTCATGTACAATGTGCCCAATACGACTCCAAGCAGCACGGCTTTCGGGGTTGTGTCGGGGGAGGTGTCAAAGCCCCGAACGGTACAATTTGCACTGCGCCTTGTGTGGTGACCCCATGTTGTTGCGCGCATTGCCGGCGGTTTTTGTCTGGGTGCTCACTCCAGCGTTCGCCCAGGTCCCGGATCTCTATACTACCGAAAGCTATGGCGACCCTCCCTTTCTTTCGCAACCCGGGTGGCGGCCTCTGCTGAATGGCCGGGACCTAACTGGCTGGCATGGCGCCGGGCGGGACCCGCACGGCTGGGTCACCACCCGCAGCGTGACCTGGCGCCGCATCTTCGACCCGAAGCGGCTTACGTTCACCCCCGGCCCCGGCGACCGCATAGCCAATGGCCGTGAGGGCCGCGCTGCCTATCTAGTGAGCGATGAGACTTTCGGCGATTGTGAGGTTTATCTCGAGTTCATGCTGGCCGCCGCGTCTAATTCCGGTGTCTTCTTCAACGGGAAATACGAATTGCAGCTATTCGACAGTTATGGATTCGGCGGGGTCTTGATGCCCGGCGACAATGGAGCCATCTACCGCCTCTGGAATAACACCGGAGGTTGGCCGCCGCGCGTCAATGCCAGCCGCCCGCCGGGTACCTGGCAATCGCTGCATGTCTGGTTTCGCCCGCCGCGTTTTGAAGGCGGCAGGAAGATCGCGAATGCACGGTTTCTTCGTGTGCTGTTAAATGAAACGCTGGTGCACGAAGACGTCGAGGTGGCAGGTCCCACCGGCAGCCACAGAGACCGCACCGAGACCCCCGTAGGCCCCATCAGGCTACAGGGTGATCATGGACCCGTCGCGTTCCGCAATATCTACATCCGTCCCCTGGACGCACCTTAGCCTTAGCAGGGTTGCAGAAGCTATGCCAGGATCTTCTTGATCAGTTCGCCGTGAACGTCGGTGAGCCGGAAGTGCCGACCCTGGAATTTGTATGTAAGCCGTTTGTGATCGATGCCCAGGCAATGTAGCACCGTCGCCTGGATGTCGTGTACGTGTACCGGATCCTCGACGACGTTGTAGCAGTAGTCGTCCGTTTCGCCGAGCGAAACACCCGCCTTGATGCCGCCGCCAGCCATCCACATCGCGAAACAACGCGGGTGGTGATCGCGCCCGTAATTGGTTGTGGTGAGCTTCCCCTGGCAGTACACGGTACGGCCGAACTCACCCCCCCAGATAACAAGTGTCTGATCCAGCAGTCCTCGCTGCTTCAGATCGCGGACCAGGGCCGCCGACGGCTGATCTACTGCTTTCGATTGCAGCGCGATATCGCGAGGCAGGTCATTGTGCTGGTCCCACCCTCTTTTGTAAAGCTGAACAAAACGGACGCCGCGTTCCACCAGGCGGCGTGCCAGCAAACAATGCTGCGCATACGAACCCGGCTTGCGCGACTCAGGTCCGTACATTTCGAACGTGCTCTCGGGCTCGTTTGACAAATCCATCAGGTCCGGCACGGACGTCTGCATCCTGAAAGCCATCTCGTACTGCCCGATGCGCGTCTGTATTTCCGGGTCGCCGTATTCGGCCGAACGAATCTGGTTCAGCTTTTCGAGGGCGTCCAGCATTCTTCGGCGCGTTTCCCGGCGCATCCCCGGCGGGTCGGAGAGATAGAGCACCGGATCTCCAGCCGAGCGGAAGTTGACACCCTGGTGGCTGGACGGCAGGAAGCCACTGGACCACAATCGTGAGAATAGCGGCTGGTCGATATTCAATCCGCTCGTCTGCGATACAAAGACGACGAATGCGGGCAACTCTTCGTTCTCACTGCCCAAACCATAGCTGACCCATGAGCCGAGGCTCGGACGCCCCGGTTGTTGGCTGCCGGTCTGTATGAACGTAATAGCGGGATCATGATTGATGGCATCCGTGTTTACGGTTTTGATGATCGAGATGTCGTCCACGATCTTCGCGGTATGCGGCATCAGTTCGCTCACCCATGCTCCGGCCTGCCCGTACTGTTCGAACCTATAAACAGGTGCGGCGACGGGGAACGAATCCTGCCCCGACGTCATCCCGGTGATACGCTGTCCTCTTCTGATGGAGTCCGGCAATTCGGTTCCGTGAAGTTTTTGGAGCAGCGGCTTGTGATCGAAAAGCTCCATCTGCGATGGTGCTCCCGATTGATGCAGGAAGATAATACTCTTGGCCTTCGGAGTGAAATGGGGAAGGTCCGGCAGACCTCCCGGCTTAGCGAACAGCTTCGGGTTGAGCAGCGATGCCAGCGCAACCGTACCGATTCCCGTCGCGGTCCGCGAAAAGAAGTGACGGCGCGTCATGCTCAACCGGATTTCGTTGTCAATGCTCATCGCTATTCCTTTGTGATCGTTTCATCCAGGTTCAGGATGACGCTCGCTACCGTCGTCCACGCCGCTAGTTCGGCCGCATCGAATTTTGCGCTCGCTTCCGATTCGCCCACGCCGGTCAACTTTAAAGCGCTATCGCGATCATTCCGGTAGTTCGCGTACTCCTGTTCGAACAAAGCTTTCAACGGGCGTACTTCCCGGGATTCCGGGTTGCGCGCCGTCGCCAGCTTCCATCCGTATCGAATGCGGGACTGCGCATCCTTCCCGCCGTCCGCCATCATGTGTTCCGCCAGCTTGCGCGACGACTCGACAAACGTCGGGTCGTTCAAGAGCACCAACGCCTGAAGCGGCGTGTTCGTGCGCGCCCGGCGCGCGGTGCATTTTTCGCGGTCCGGCGCATCGAATGTAGCGAGAGCCGGCGGCGGCGCCGTGCGCTTCCAGAATGTATACATGCTCCGGCGGTACAGTGCTTCGCCGTGATCCTGTTTGTATTTCTGAGCCGAATAGACATCGCCGTAGGCAATCGCTTCCCACACGCCCTCCGGCTGGTACGGATAAACGCTTGGGCCACCGGTCTTCTCGACCAGCAGGCCGCTGATGGCAAGCGCGTTGTCACGTACCGTCTCGGCGGGCAACCTGAAGCGCGACATGCGGGCGAGCAGCCTGTTCTCCGGGTCCTTCTCAACCAGTTCGGGTGAAGCTTTGGATGATTGCCGGTAGGTCGCCGAAGTAACAATCAGCCGCTGCATGGCCCGGATATCCCATCCCGTGCGGATGAATTCGGTAGCAAGCCAATCCAGCAGTTCCGGATGGCTCGGCGGTTCCCCCTGCGATCCGAAATCCTCCACCGTTTTCACCAGCCCGGTGCCGAAGTACATCTGCCAATACCGGTTCACCGCCACGCGGGAGGTAAGCGGGTTGGCGGGATCGATCAACCAGCGTGCGAGCCCGAGGCGGTTCCGCGGTGTGTCTTTGGGCAGCGGGGGCAGGGCAGACGGGACGTCGGCAGTCACCTTCTCCGTGCGGTTGCGATAATCCCCACGGCCAAGAACGAATGTTTCGCGTGGCTCGCCCTCATCCATCACCATCGTACTCGGGATCTGTTTTTCCAGCTCCTTCTTTTCTTTAAGGAGCCGGTTCAACTCGCGATATTCCGCGCGCAGGTTTTCGGGCGCGGCGTAGGTGAGAAAGTATTCCCGCACACGGGATTTCTGATCTTTCGATCGCTTGGCGGAAGCGAGAACCGTGTCGATCGGATAATGAATCGCAAGGTGATCGATCTCCTCCACGGTGAGTTGCCGGTTGTAGACTCGCAGATCATCGATCTGTCCCTTATAGGGGCGGGCAACGTGTTTGTCGCCGATGCCGAGCGGCGCGGACGTCCGGAACGAACCCGCGAGCGTGTCCTCCAACACATCCGTCTCATAGGGCTTGCCGTTGACGAAAAGTTTCACCCCGGCAGCCTTACCCGAGCCATCATAGTTGATTACGATGTGGTCCCAATCACCTTGTATGAGGCGCTCTCGTGTGCGCACCACGATCGCCGAGCCGGGCCATTTATGAATGAGGCGGAAGGAGAGATGCGATGCCCGCCTCAGATCCGGGACCGGTATAAACTCATCGAAAGAGATGTCAAAACCACGGTGATCCCGGCCCGGATCGGACTTGTGGAGAACCGTGAAATTCGAGCCGGATCGCCGGATCCATAGCGCCAGGGAGAAAGCATCGCCGCTGTTGAAATCCGCGGCGCCGCCCAGGCTCGCGTGCGTTTCACCGCTGAAAACGGCAGAGCGAACTACGGGACCTTCTGCCCACGTTACTTCACCGCGCGGCACAGTGGCGTGCCGGTAATTTCCGGACGTGTCGGCGAGATGGCCGTCGAATTCCCAATGGCCCACCAGTCCGTCTTTGGGCGAGTCCGGCGCGATCGCCGCGCGCCGCTGCTTTTCCCATTCCGCGATCTGCGGAGCCAGTTGTTCGTCATCGAGATCCGATTCTTTGCACTCGATCTGCCAGGTGAGATTATCCAGCCGGTTTTTCTGCTCGGGAGTGGAGAGTTGCAGGAAGGGCTCCGCGTTGCCGTAGCGGCCGTCCAGGCCTTTGTCCGACACATTGTTGAAAAACGCGAAAAACCGGTAGAAGTCCTTCTGGCTGACGGGATCATATTTGTGATCGTGGCAACGCGCACAACCGAGTGTCATTCCCATCCAAACATTCGAGGTAGCCTCGACTCGATCGACAACATACTCGACGTGGTATTCCTCCGGAATGGCTCCGCCCTCGAAATTGATCATGTGATTGCGATTGAAACCTGTCGCGATCAGTTGATCCCGCGTCGGGGAAGGTAGCAGATCACCGGCGAGCTGCTCTATCGTGAACTCGTCGTAGGGCATGTTGCGCGCGAAGGCGCGGATCAGCCAGTCGCGCCAGGGCCACATGTCGCGATGGGAGTCGATGTGATACCCATGCGTATCGGCGTAACGCGCCAGGTCCAGCCATTGCATCGCCATCCTCTCGGCATGGCGCGGCGAGGCGAGCAGCCGGTCCACAACCTTTTCGTACGCGGCGGAGGACTTGTCTGCCACGAAGGCGTTCACTTCGGCGGGCGTCGGGGGCAGGCCGGTGAGGTCAAGTGTTACGCGGCGCAGCAGCGTGGCTTTATCCGCTTCGTGCGATGGTTCGAGACCTTCCCGCTCGAGCCGGGCCAGTACAAAGTTGTCGATCGCGTTGCGCGGCCAGCCTTTCTCACCGACGGTGGGTAGTTCCGGCCGGACGGGCGTAGTATAGGCCCAGTGCGTTTCCCATTTCGCTCCCTGTGCGATCCATCGCCGCAGCAGATCGATTTGTGCCGCTGTCAGGTCCTGGCCCGCTCCCGCAGGCGGCATGCGCATCGCCTTTTTTTCGGCGCTCACACGCTGGTAGAGGCGGCTGGCCGCCGGATCGCCCGGTACGATGACAGGGCCGCCTTTGCGTTCCGCAAACGCACCGTCTTTCGTATCGAGGCGAAGCCCCACCATCCGGTGTTTTTCATCGGGTCCGTGACAGGCGAAGCAGGTGTCGGAAAGAATCGGGCGGATGTCGCGATTAAAGTCGATGGGTTTCTGCGGCGAAGCACCCCCAGCAGCGATAGCAACGCCGGAGAGCAACAAAACCAGGCGGAACTGCAACGATCCCCTCCTCTGTTATTGAAACAGGTATAACACATTGAAAGGTCGAGTGTGTTGACGAATATCACGCCAAAAAAGGTGCCGCAAGCAGTCTACCGGGTAATGAAGCAGGAGACAAAACAACAGGGCCGTAATCTCAACGCCCGGATTATCGGGGTTTTGGAATCCGCTACGGCCGAACTGGAGCGACGCCGGCGGATGCCCGGGTTGCGGAAGGAGTCCAGGCGTTTTGCGGAGTCACTGCTACCTGTAGAGGTTGGCGCGCTCGTGATTCGTCAGGACCGGGGTCGAATGCGAATCGCACTGAGGTTCTTCATGTCAGAGCTTCATTGCGTTCAGTGTTTAAAAGAGAGAGGTCTGACTTGAATAAAACTGCCCATTACCCCGGGGGGGAAATCGCCAAACCGGCTCCACTTTCAGGTACCAGAGACCAGTGATGGATACCGGACCTGCTATGGTAGGCGCGAAAGGAACTACCCACTACGCCTTTTCACTGAGGCACTTAAGCACTTCGCCGGTAGGGAAGTGGCGGCGGCATTTGATGATCGCATCGCGGCCAGGAAGCCGGAGAGTCTTGGAGCATGGCTGAAAAAAAGGTTACTCACCTGGATTTGATGGGCGCCGCACTGCGGGTATTTTGTGTGAGGAGCACGATGTTAAGCCTGTGAAAGAAGGCCTCACGGTCTATCTTCGCTTTCCATGACACTGCTATCCCTCACTTCCTCACCCACTCCAACAACAGCCGTGCGTCGAGGGCGGCGGCGGGTTCGTAGCGGATGTTTTTTCCATTAGTGACAGTGCGAAACCGGGACCGCAGTGCTTCCCCGATCGAGTTCCGGTCTCTCGCGTCGCAAAACAATACCCGCCGGGGCTCCGCCAGCGAGAGAAGATCGGGGATGTCGGCGTGTTGAAGAGCCGATGGAATCACCGAACCGAAGTCGACTTCATATTCGCCGGTATCGAATCGCCCGCGCAGTTGCGGGTCGTTCCAGGCGTTGGGCAGTTGCCTCGGAAATGTTCTCATTTGCGAAATGAAGCTGTGAAAATACCCGGAAACCACGACATTTTCGATGCGCGGGTCGATAGCAGCGGCTAACAGCACGGGTAGTGCATCGTCTCCTATACCAGCTACCGAGAGGCCATCCGTCGGCAGGCGCCTTTGTGTCAGATAGTCGATGGTCCGCGTCAAGTCGAAAGCCCGTCTGCCCGCGAGTGGACGTCCAAACAGAACCTGGTTCGCCACCAACCGGAAGTTCGTATCCCACCGTTCCCGGAAGTGACCGAGTGTCTCACCGCGGCCGCGCAGGTCCACCGCGAGCACGGCAAAACCGCTGACAAGCAATGGCTGCACGAGGCCCGATTCCGCAACCGCACCCTTTCCTTTGTCCGAAACCAGGACGATCGTTTTCGCGGGCGGAGCGCCTTCGGGCAGCCAAAGCAATCCGGGGATGTATTGCCCGTCTTCGCTCAGGAATGAGAGTTTTTCCATCACTCCGCCGGCGGCAGAAGATTTTCCGAATGTTTGTGGTGCAAGGTAGTGAGGCTGGGCTTCCGGAGGAGCGGCTAAGTCGTGAACCCAACTCTCGAGCGATTGGCGGTTGCCCGCCGGCAGCCTCGCAACCATGGCCGAGGCCTCCCTTTGGGTCATGCCGAGGACCGAGGGGGCAGCAGGAATGAATGAGCCGTCCGGATCACACAGCAATGAGGCATCACCCTCGGGCAGCGTTTTCATCTCTCCCTCTGCGATAGGTTCCGCGCTCGTGGCGCCCAGCAAGTGGTGCGCCATCCATCCGTACATTCGTTCACGGTACGGGCGCGTGTAAGCGTGGGGCAACCCGGCCAGTTCGTCGAAACGGGCTTGCGCGCCATGCCCCGTCATCGCATAAATCGCCATCGTATTGCTGGCGGCGCGCCTTGCACCGCTGATCGGAAAAATGTTGTCGCTCGCGCCTTGCAGCATCAGCAGAGGTCTGGGAGCAATCAGGCTCGCGATTTCAAACCACTCCATGTTGCGGAATACGCCGGGAAGATGCGTGCAGGTGCAATGTGAGCCCGCGTACTTGAGCCAGTTGTTGAACTCGAAGGTGTATCCCACGACTACGGCGGCCCGGACGCGGCTGTCGAGTGCGGCAGTGAACAGCGTGTTCAGTCCACCGCCGGAATTTCCCGTTACGCCGATACGGCTGGCGTCGACATCGTCCCTCGTCAGCAGGTAGTCGATCGCGCGCATGCTATCCCAAGCCATCCATCCGGCGATGGTTTGCCCAAGCGGAAGCAGCGCATAGCCGGCGTCATGGTGTATGTTTTCGAACCTCATACGCTCACCCTGACCGATGGCGTCATAGGATAGGACGATAAAACCCATCTTTGCGAGTCGAATGCACCGGGCCTGAACGTTGGTCGCCGTCTTGCCGGCCGAAAGATGATGCCCGACGGGGGAAAGGATTGCCGGCCGCTTCTGTGTTGAGGATGTTTTGGGCCGGTAGAGATTCGCGGTGACAGGGAAACCGGGCCGGCTTTCGAAGACGAGGTTCTCGACGATATACTCGCCCCTGTCCTGCTGGGCGAGGATGCGGGGGTTCAGCGGCGTCCGCGCCGGCAGTTTTTCCAGCCCTATGGCGGCACGAAACGCTCGCTCGGCTTCGACGCGGCGAATCCTCCAGCCTTCTCCGTCCGAAGGCAGTTTCCAGCGCAACACGTACTCGGCCGCGTCCCCAAGCGATTTAATGAGGGCCGGCGAGTTCGGCAACAGGTTTGTTGCCGACATCACCGGGTGGACAGGCCTTACATCCCAACGACTGCCGGTTTGGGCGGACGCAATAAACGAACCGAGGGCATAAGCGGCCAGGACAGACCAAAAGACACTTCGCGATCTACGCATGTTCAACTATGTTCAATTAAAGATACTCTGTCAGAGCGCCGTGGACAGGCGGTTGTATTTTCGCAGCGCCTCCCGCAGTTCCTTGTGCGGCAGCCCGATGCTGCGGTGCCCGTCGCGGCCTGTCATGGTCTCGGCGGCAACCATTGCATTGATGATGGCTTCTTCCGTGGCTTGCGCCGTCGCCTCGAACAAGGCGTCCATTTGAGCATTGGGAAGCATCAGGACGGAAGGAATGGAGGAAGTGGAACCGGCATCCCGGTTGCCTGTGGAGAAGGCAATAAAGATATCACCGGAACCGTTTCCGGAACTGCTTCCGGTGCGCGCTATGCCGAGCGAAACCCGCCGCGCGATACGCTTCAGTTGATGCGGCAGCAGCGGCGCATCCGTCGCCGCAACAACGATGATGGAGCCCTCGCGAGCCTCTGGTCCGGCATCGCCGCGGGAACGGCAGGGCCACTTATCGCACGTCAGTTCCTGTCCAACCGGCGCGCCCGCAATCTTCAACTGGTATCGCCGGCCGAAGTTGGCTTGAACCAGCACGCCAAGCGTGAAGGAACCTAACGGAGTCGATACCTGGCGCGATGCCGTTCCGATACCACCTTTGAACGAATAGCAGTTCATGCCCGTTCCACCGCCAACATTCCCCTCCTCGACGGGTCCGGCCGAAGCTGCTTCGAGCGCGGAGAACACGTGCTCCGGCTTGACGTGAAACCCGTTTATGTCGTTCAGCCAACCGTCGTAGGTTTCCGCTACCACCGGCAAAGAGAAGTCCTGGTACATCGTGCCGTGGCGCACCTGCCACTGGATGATGGCGTCGCGCACCGTGCCCACGCTAT
>CAADGY010000281.1:0-12500 GCA_900696665.1 uncultured Acidobacteriota bacterium | reverse complement strand
TTTCCCACCGGCTACCACGGCGCCATCACCGCGGGAGTCGGTCCGGGTTCTATCGTGTACGTCGCCGGCGCAGGACCTGTGGGGTTGGCGTGCGCCGAGGCCTGCCATCTGCTGGGTGCAGCGGTAGTGATTGTCGGGGATCTGATTCCGGAACGGCTGGCGCAGGCGCGCAGTTTCGGTTGCGAAACCGTGGATCTGAAGAAGGATGCCACGCTCTCCGAACAGATCGAACAGATTGTTGGCGTTCCCGAGGTCGACTCGGCGGTCGATTGTGTAGGGTTTGAAGCGCGCGGGCACGGTCAGGACGCCGCCGTCGAGAAACCAGCCACGGTACTGAACTCGCTGATGCAGGTCACTCGTGCCGGTGGGGCAATCGGCATTCCGGGGCTTTACGTCACCGACGATCCGGGTGGAGTGGATGAGAACGCCAAGACCGGCAATCTGAGCATTCGGATCGGGCTCGGCTGGGCAAAATCACACTCGTTCGCCACCGGTCAGTGTCCGGTTATGCGTTATCACCGGCAACTCATGCAGGCGATACTGCATGACCGCGTTCAGATTGCGAAGGCGGTGAACGTAACGGTGATCTCGCTCGACGATGCGCCGCAAGGCTACAAGGATTTCGACAAGGGAGCAGCCAAGAAGTTTGTCATCGACCCGCATCACCTCGTTGCGGCGTAGTCGGTTTGAATCCGGCCGTACTCAACCGCGAGCGGCATCTCTCCACTTGAGACCGCCGGTGAACTCCGCGCCGAAGACATAAAAAGGTCCCTGCCATGTGACCTGCCGGATGCGGGCGCTGCCGGAGAACCCTATCGTTTTGAATTTAAAGTGGACATTTTGGTGTACGGGGAGTTTCACCGTCGATTTGAGCCGCATGCCTTCTTCCGAGATGTCGATGCAAATGGCTCGTATGCGATGGAGAACGCCACCGGCGTCCCCCCAGGCGATTTCGAGATGGTGGGACAAAGCTTGCCTGGGGCCACGACGTTTCTCCGACATGGATGAAAATCAACCTCACCAACACATATCGGATCGCCCCGGTCATATTTGACTGCGATAGCTTACCTGCCGGATGTAACCGTTCCTGGTTGCATCGGGGTGCGATGGTCAGTGGCGACGTGGGACGCGGGTCTGCTGATTGCCTATCGTCTCTCTCGTTTCTCGCAACAGTGTTTGCATCCAATTGAGGATCACTGCATCGCTCCAGAAGCGGGGTTGCCCGCGTGAGAGGAATCCTACGTGACCTCCGTAGTCGGTGGCAAGCAACTGGATATTGGGGTTGGCCCTAACTGCCGAACGTGTAAACGGCTCGAAAGGTACGACCGGGTCATCTTTGGCCTGAATCAACAAGACAGGGACCCGTACCCGGTCGAGAAAGCGGATGGACGATTGTGTCTCGTAGTATTCGGCGGCATCGCGAAAGCCGAAGGCCGGCGCTGTGAACCGGTCGTCGAACTCGCGTACGGAACGGACCCGATCAATTCCATCCAGCGGGAAGCGGGCCGGATCACACTGGTACTTCACCCGCATCCGGCGCCTCAGGCTGCGAAGGAAGCGCACTTCATAGAGGCGGTTGCGGAGTTCTTCCATCCTTCGAACGCAGACCGCAAGGTCGATGGGCGTGGAAACGCCGCAGACCCCGGCAATCAGACCGCGGGCTCGTTCGCCCAGTTCTCCCGCCAGCTTCAGAGCAACATTTCCGCCGAGCGAGAAACCAGCCAGGAAAACCGGCCGTCCGGTGACGGCTGCCAATTCGCGGACAATTCCCTCGAGATCGGCAGTAAGCCCGGAGTGATAAGCGGTGCGGCAGAGCGATTCCGTTCCCCCGCAGCTCCGCAAGTTCATACGATGTGTCGAAAAGCCCGCATGGAGTGCTGCCGAAGCCAGGCTCTTCATATACCCCGCGCGGCTGGAACTTTCGAGACCATGGACCAGAACAAGATGGCTAGAAGGAGCAGCGCCCGCGGATTGTTCCTCAACGAGAACCTGCGTCTCTTCATCCGTTCT
This sequence comes from uncultured Acidobacteriota bacterium, assembly GCA_900696665.1. Taxonomy (GTDB): domain Bacteria; phylum Acidobacteriota; class Terriglobia; order Bryobacterales; family Bryobacteraceae; genus CAADGY01. Next base: position 10,490 of record CAADGY010000281.1, on the reverse strand, counting down.
GTAAAGCTTTTTCCGGACTGGAAAGCGCCGCTCATCAAGCGGCCTGGGCCAGAAATGCGCCACAATCGTCAGCAGATCGGGGTGGCGTATCAGTGGAACGAAGCGGTGCAATCCTTATAGTGTAGAGTAAGTTCATCGGCGGTACGGTGACAGCCCCGATAGTGTGGTGCAAAACACCGCTTCGGGCGCCGCGTATTGGCTCGCCCGTCTGGTCCGCCCGGGAGATCTCTCACTTTCAACCGCTCATATCGATTGCTCAGCCGAGCGACATCTCGTATGCCGTGCTCAGAATGAAGCCTGGAATCCAGCCCATGACATGCTTGTCCATGCTCATTTCGCGCTTCTCGGCTGGAACGGCCCAGCCGGTGTAAGCCTGGCGGATGTCCCCATCCCGAGTGAGGTTCTTTTGGACGTACTGCCAGGCGCGCATTGCCGGTTCTTTGAATGAGCCAGGCAGCCAGCCGGATCGTACCGCCTCGTGCAACCCTGACGCGAACATCGCGCTTCCGGTGGTTTCGAGCGGCGCGTCCGGTTCGTTCAGCAGCACGCGAAAACCGCCTCCAGGATCCTGCACCCGGACAATACCTTCAGCCAGGCGGCGCATGTCTTCGAGGAAGGGGCGCCGCGCGGCGTCGCTGGCGGGAAGATGACGCAACACTCCGGTCATCGCCCACAAGAGCCACCCGCTTGCGCGCGTCCAATACGTATTTCCTAGACCGGTTTTATTGAAGAGGATGGTTTTGGCGAGACCGGTCTCTTTCACCAGGAATGTGTCGGTATACGCGCGGAGTTGAAAAATGGCTTGTTCGCGAAATGCGGTTTCGTTGCGCGCGTCGAGCCGCGAGGCAATCATCACGGCGCTGGCGACAAAGTAACAAGTGTCGGGAATGGCAAATTCGGCGTGGTCGTCGTGGCCGACAAGTCCGAGATGATTGCGGGCGGAGCGATGAAGGATAATCGACGCGACATCGATGGCAACGCGGCGCGCCCGTTCATCGCGGAGCTGGCGATAGATCTCATAGCAGGGCAGCGCCAGCCCGTAATGCCCGGCGTAAGTGGTGATAGGTACGCCCCCGGCGGTAACGGCTCGCGATTTCGCGCCGCTGTACTTGCTCACTGACGTCCGGCTGAGGTGATGATCGAGCCAGTGGCGGGCATATTCGCGAACTTCCGGAACATGGCTTCCGCCCCATTCCAGCATGCCTTTCATCAGTAATGTACCGAACCAATCCGTATTCCAAACGGAGGGATCCTGTCGGAGAGATCGATCGAGAATCGCTGCGACAGCGGCAGGTGTGTCAGGTGGGAGCTTGCGCGCGGAACTGGGGCCGGCCTGTGAGAGAGTTGCCAGGGAGGCGAGGGCTGCCCGGCGAGTTACGGACATGGTCATACATAGATTGTCCTAACCCGGGCGCTGATGTTGCAAAGAATGCTGTAGGAGATGGTTCCCGCAACGCTGGCAATATCCTGGGCATCGAGACTGGTGTCCCCCTCGCGGCCAAGGATCGTTACGCTATCCCCAGGCGCCAGCGGGGGGCAGTCTGTCACATCGATGGTCGTGACATCCATCGAGACCGCGCCGAGGATGGGAACCAGCTTGCCGGATGCGATCAGCTTGCCCTTGTTCGAAAGCTGATGCGGCACGCCATCGGCATATCCGGCGGCGACCACTGCAATCCGTGTGGGGCGGCTCGTCCGGTATGTACCGCCATATCCAACCAGCGAGCCTTCGGGCAGATCCTTCACTGTTAGGATGGAAGCTTTCCAGGTAAGTGCGGGTTTCACATCGAGTATCCGCTCCGGAACGTCCCCGCGAGGCGGTGGAACATAGCCATAGATGGCATGTCCGGGGCGCACAAATTGGCCCCACGCACGGCTGCGGCCATACGCGACAGGAATGGTGCTGGCCAGATGCAGATAGTGGGGCTCAACGCCAGCGCGGCGCAGACCGGAGACGATGTCGAGAAAAGTGGCGGTCTGCTCTTCTGTTTGCGGTGTGCTGTAATCGCCGGCCGAGGCAAAGTGGGTCATCAGCCCTTCGAGCCGGCAATGCCGCGCGCCGTTCACCGCATCCAGGATCTCCGCCGCTCCCGCCCGTGCGCCCAGACGGCCCATCCCGGTGTCAATTTTCAGGTGATAATGCAGGGGCATTCCTGAACGGACGGCCAACTGGTCCCACTCGCGCAGGTCCGGAAGGGAATGAATGACCGGTGTAAGTTCGTATTCGATGAGACCGGCGCGTTCGGCGGGCAGAAAGTCCGCCATGACGAGAATACGGGCCTGGATGCCGGCTTGCCGTAAGGAAGCGCCTTCTTCCACGCTGGACACCGCCAGCCACTGCGCTCCTTCGCCCACCAGGAGGCGCGAAACCTCAACAGCACCGTGGTGGTAGGCGTCGGCTTTCACAACGGGCATAATCCCGACAGAGGCTCCGACCACATTCCGGACAGCCCGGAAGTTATCGACGATCTGATGCCTGGATACCTCAGTCCAACAACGAAGCGCAAACGAGTTCATCTCTCAATTATGGGGACGTGACGGCCGTTTGCCAGGCGCCGGTGCGGGCTCTCTCCGCGGAACCAGATCCGTCAGCAGCGATTCATACATGCTGGTAACGGCGTCCCACCCGTAGTGCTTCTGCACGCGTTCGACGGCTGAGCGGCGCCACGCGGCACGCTCCTCTTCCTCCATGTTCAGTACGCCTTCGATCACCGCTTCGAGATTCTCCTGAAACGGAATACCGGCGCCCCCGGCGACTTCGGCGTTTTCGGGTGTGTTCAAGTAGAGCACCAGCGCGCCCCGGCCCATCGCTTCGATGAGCGCGGGATGCGTTCCGCCAACCTCCGTTGCATGAATGTACGCGAAGCAGTTGGAGAGCAGTTCGTGATATGCCTGCCCATAGATCGCGCCCGGAATGATAATTCGCGGATCACGCGTGTCGCGCACGTGCCTTATGTAGTCGTCTGCATAGGGGGCGTCGCCGATGAGCGCGAGCTTCATCGGTGTTGAAACCTTTTCAAAACACTCGCGTACCATCAGCGCGTTGTTCTCCGGCTCAAACCGGCTGACATAAAGAAAATAACCTCCCGTATCGAGACCGAGGCTGTGGAGGATCTTTCCGCCTTCCACTTTTCCGGTTGGCGCTCCATAAGGGATGAAGGTTGTTTTTTTGCCGTACGTCTTCAGATAGTAGTCTTCAATACTGCGCGCATCGGTGATGACCGCTGTGGGGCAAAAGGTGGCAAGCCATTCCGAGAGACGGTACCAGGCCCTGGCGGCAAGATTCCACTTCCGGCGCTTCCGCTCCAGTCCGTCTACATTGATGGCAACGGGCACGCCCGTCAAACGGGGCAGCAGTGTGAAGAGAGCGTTCGCGCCGTTACAATAAAGCGCCGCGTCAGGACGGTGGAAGAGCAAGTGGATAGTGGAAAAGAAAGTGTGCGCGATCGTATCCAGGTACTTGTGACGAATAGTTGGGAGATAGCGTAAAGTCACGCCGCGGTAACTTGTGCCACTTTCCCACCGGCTGCGGCAGTAGACCACAACATCGTGCCCCCGGGCGGCCAGCCTGACAGACAATTCCTCGGCGAAGGTTTCAAACCCGCCATAGCTGGCGGGAATACCCCGGGTCCCGAGGATGGCAAATTTCATGAACTGCGTGCGGTTCGCGTGCGGACGGCCGCGGAAGCGACCGGGTTCGGAGCAGGGCGGCTCACCGGGGTATAGCGAAACCAGGCGGCGAGATATTCATCCGTCACGCGGCGGCGCTTCATAATTTCCTGACGCTTATACAACAGCCGCTGCCAGCTTTTCCACACATGCCAGAAAGCTTTTAGCGAGTAATGCTCGCGAATAAGACAGCAGCCGATCACCGCGAGATCACGCACCGTGATCGAGAACCAGTTGCGCCGGTAGACATCGCGCGTAACGTTCTTCACGCGCATCATGAAGCGGTTCTTTACCGAATGCATATTGATTTCGCGCGGTAAAGCCCGGCGTTTACCGGGAAGCACGGTGCGTACATGATAGCCCCGTGCATGCGGCGTATACAGGCATTTCCATCCCAGCAATTGAGCGCGCCACGCGATATCCGCATCCTCGCGATAGACAAAGAAATCCTCGTCGAAGAACTCCCCGTCAATCGAAATGTCATCGATCATTTGACGGCGGTACAGAGCGGCCGCCGCCGTGGCGCCGAAAACATATTCATGTTTCATGTAATGGCCGTTATCGATTTCCTGGCTGCCGCGGTCGAGATGACGCAGCATCGGGGTGAAAAAGATACCGGTTGAATCGACCAGCGGCTTGTCGGGCATGTCAAAGCTGGCCGACATTGCCAGAAGCTTGCCGCAAACGCTTCCGATACGGGAGTCCAGGTTGCCGGCCTCCACCAGCGACCGGATGAAATTGGGCAGCAGCAGAACGTCGGGGTTGAGTGTCAGAATCCATTCGCCCGAGGACAGGCGAATGGCTTGATTCTGCGCTGCGGCGAACCCGGCATTTTCCTGGTTGTAGATCACATGGCAGCGGTCCTCGAACTGCTCGAGGATGTCGCACGTCCCGTCGGTGGATCCATTATCTACAACGATGATCTCCTTCTCCGAACACATCTGCTCCAGTACCGACTCCAAACATGTCTTGATAAAACGGCCGCTGTTGTAAGTCACGATGGTGACTGAGATCAGGTAGTTGCGCATTTATTGTGAGCTATTTCCGACCGGGACCGTTAACCGCGTCCTCTCATCGCCGGACTCGCTGCCCGGCTGCCGGGGAGGTATCAGATGAAATACGGCCTGAATTTCCATTCGGCAACAGTAACGGCACAGCGAATCTGATCACTGCAAAAAAAACTTTGATGGTTTTTGCCCTCCGGCCCGAAAGGATCCCCATGACCAAGCGGGGAATTAATCCCAAAACAACTGCTGCACTCACCAGACGCCTTTCGGAGGCACGGAAGTGCTTGGACGCGTACTTTAGCAGACTAGCATACCAGTACACCTGCCGGCATCCCCATGGCAGGCGCAAGACGGAATGGCCTCCTTCGTGGAAGGCACGCGCCCGCGGCACGAATTGTATGGTGAGACCTTGATCGCGCAGACGCTTACAGTAGTCGACATCCTCGAACCACACCGGATGAAACTGCTCGTCAAAGCCTCCCAGGCTTGCCCAAACGTCGCGGCGGAGCATCAGGAACGCGCCGGCGGGCTGTTCCACTTCGGCGGGTTCGGTTAGGCTCCAGTCGAGCGCGCGGTACCGCCGGTTCACCGGATTTCCAGGCCACAGCCGGTTCAGCCCCATCACTTCAAAAGCGAGAGCCAAAGGTGTAGGCAGGCGCCGCACGGAGAAACCGGTCTGTGGCTGTCCCGCTTCGTCCGTCAGCAGGCCGGCGGCTGCCGCCGCGCCGCGCTCGCAGGCTTCCACCAGCAAATCAATCGAACTCCGAAGCACGACATCCGGATTCAGCAACAGAACATTCGGCGCATCCAATGTCGAGATGCCCTGGTTCACTGCAGCGGCGAATCCCCGGTTTTGGCTGTTGGCAAGCAGCCGGACGCCGGTCCTCGAACGGACTACAGCGGCCGTGGCATCTTCTGAAGCGTTATCGACCACCAGCACCGGTGCCTTCGAATATCGTGCACACGCATCGAGACAAGCGCCGATCACACGTTCGGAATTATGTGTCACCACGAGGATGGCGGTCTTGTTCATGTCAACCTGAAGTAGATCCGCCAGTAGAGATCGAAGCCCGTTTGGCGCTGGAGTTCACGGATGTTTCGTTCATTCGCCTCCAGCACCTCGCGGAGGCGAAGAGGGTCTGCACGAGTGCTGCTTTGCCGCCGCATCGGAATCCAAAAGGCGAGCCCGGCCATTTTTCCACGAAGGAACGCGAGGAGTGCGCGGTGTCTCAGGGCCACCACGCCCCAGAGAAGCTGCCCCACCAAAATAGCCCAAAACCACCGGACAACGAGTTTGCCCGGATAATGTTTTGCGGCCAGCAGGACTTGGTTCCGAGCGATCAGACGGACCACCTCGGGGCTTCTGGAGCCCAGGGTCGCACTGCCAGCATGCCAGGCGATGGCATCCGGCACATACAGGCCGGAACGCCCGTTCAGCGCGCATCGCAGCCCGAGGTCAACATCTTCCATGTACGAGATGTAGCGTTCATCGAGCTTTCCGACAGCCCGGAAGAGCTCGACACGAAAAAGGCTCGCCGTCAGCGGGGCGGAAAAGATCCGGCGTGGGGTGGACCATGGCGCCCCGTCGGAACGGGCGTTCCCCGCTCTCCACGCACAGCCTGCCCGCGAGAGAAGGTCGAAAGTGCCATCCAGGTATCCCTTGTGGTTCGTATTCAACAATTTTCCGGTCGTAAAGGAGATTGCGGGATCGTCAAGTGGCTGAACCAACCGGTGCAGCCACTCCGGGGACAGGCTGACATCGTTGTTTAAAATGGCGACCAGTTCCGAGCGGCACTCGTCAATGCCCTGGTTCACCGCGGCCGCGAAGCCCCGGTTCGAGGGCAGACGTACGACTCTGGCGCCCAGGGCTTGGGCCAATTCGGGAGATCCATCGGTGGAGCCGTTATCCACCACCAGCACTTCGTCGATCGGATATGTTTGTGCTCGCAGATCCGCTAAAACGGAGGCGAGGAGTTCATGGCGATTCCAGTGCGGAATGACCACTGTTACTCCGCCCATTATCAGGACCTCGCTCTTCGAGTAAACCGCTTGCGGACCAGGAAGAATAGATTGTGGAAGCCGTCCCGCCAGGGATTCAGTTTGATTTCTCCCAGCCGCGACGAATAGAGGATGGAGATCTCCTCAAAACGGACGCGCGGATTCTTTAACGCTTCGATTTTGATCTCCTCGGAAAACGCCATACTGTCAGACTCGAGCACCATATCCTTCAAAATCGACCGGCGGAAGACCCACATGCCGGATTGCGAATCGCGCACCCATCGAAAGTAAAGCAGAGACATCGCGATGGAAAGAACCAGATTGCCGATGTAGTGCTTGAAGCTCATGGCACGGCGGTCACGAACAGGAAAACGCGACGCGTTAAGGAAATCCACTTCCAGGTGCAGGAACGCTTCCAGAAGGTAGGAAATGGCGTCAGGCGGGTAGCTATGGTCGCCGTCGAGAGTTACGATGATGTCCCCGCTCGCGTGGGCAAAACCTTTCTTGTAGCTTCTACCGTAACCGCGAACCGGTTCACGAATGACGTGTGCGCCAAAGCTACGTGCCACCTCGGAAGTCCGGTCCGTCGACCCGTTGTCAACTACGATGACCTCGTCCACAAAAGGAGGCATGCGCCGTAATACCTGTTCGACCCCCTGCTCTTCGTTCAAGCATGGAATGATGACGGTAATCCTCAGGTCTTTGTACAAGCTATCTATTGTAGGGAAAACACCCGCAGGCGGTGAGGCATAAGCCCCAGAAGATTCTGGAGCGCTGGTGTAAGTGCTGGCTGACGGGGGAGTTACAGGTTGGTCCGGCTATTGCAAAGGAGTAAATCAAGGAGGCGACTCAGTATGACCGCCTTGTATCTTCTGTTAGCCATCCTGGCTGCCGGATTGGCTTGCCTTGTCTTTCGAAAACCCATCAGAGCCTATTTCAGGTTTCGTGGGAAACGCCTGATCGATTGCCCGGAAAACAATGCGCCAGCGGCCGTCATGGTGAATGCAAAACACGCCGCCCTCACAAAAGGAACGGCTGGTCTACGCCTGAAAGACTGTTCACGGTGGCCCGAAAGGCAGAACTGCGGGCAGGAGTGTCTGCGCCAGATCGAGGCTGCACCGGAAAGCTGCCTCGTACGGAACATTCTCGCGAACTGGTACGCCGGCAAAAGCTGCGTCCTCTGCGGGAAGCCGCTGGACGAAATGAACTGGATGGAGCACAAGCCCTGTTTTCTTGCCGCAGACGGCGTCAGTTACGAATGGAGCGATATACCGCCCGAAGCATTACCGGCGACGTTCAGCAGCCATGTTCCCATTTGTTGGAACTGCCACGTCACGGCGACGTTCCGGCGCAAACATCCCGAACTGGTGACGGACCGGGACTGGAAGAAGACGGCTGCGAATTAAACTCGATCCCTATGTTTCGCGCGCTCCCAAGAGGACTTCAGAAATGGAATATCCGGACCCAGCGCTTCTACCTTGCTCCTCTCCAATGCGGCGCCCGCAGCTTCCTCGGCCGCCTGGGCTGCCTGGAGAGTGGCGGTCATCTCGCGAACACGGGCTTCCAATTCCTCTTTGTCCAATTCGGCGAGGACCTGACCCTCCCGGACACGATCTCCGTAGTCGACGTAAATCTTTTTGACAATGCCGCTGGCTTTCGATTTGATCTCTACCTTCGAGCGCGGTTCGATTTTGCCGGTTGCAACTACGGACCGTGCGATGTCGCCCCTCTCGACAGCCGCTATTTTAGATGAATCGATACTGTTATCTGGTTTAAGAGCCGCCCGCAGGGCGAAAACGGCGCCGCCGAGCACGACGACAAGGACCACCAGCAGGAGCCATCGGCCGCGGCCTTTCCTTCCGTTTCTAGCCATAGAGTGATTCCTTCAACTGTTGTTACGCACAAGACCACGAAAAAGATCAAAAAAATAGCCTTCAGCGGACGCACGCCATAAGCGACCAGCCGTATTGATATTATTGTTGGCTCTGACTCTGACGTATGCCAGGAGGGACTCTGCCGGGTTGCGTTACAGGTGAGAAGGCGAGATGACTATGAAAGCACGGTTCCTATTTCTTTCGCTTATAAGCTTGGTTCCTGTCGTGGCGCAGCCCCCGTCTCTTGAAACTCTCAAGCAGGCGGCGGTCGAAATGGTGGAGGCGCGCCGCGAGTTCACGCAGCAAATGGTGGACTCGATCTTCAGTTTTTCTGAACTGGGCTACCAGGAATACCAGACGGCGGCCTATATTACGGGGCTGCTGGCGAAAGAGGGTTTCCAGGTCACCCGAGGCGTGGCCGGAATGCCGACGGGGTTCATTGCGAGTTGGGGCACGGGTAAGCCCGTCATCGGGTTTATGGCCGACATCGACGGGCTGCCGGAAACCTCGCAGAAACCCGGGGTGGCATACCATGCGCCCTTGATCGAGAACGGACCCGGACATGGAGAAGGACACAACGCGGGACAGGCGGTGAATGTGACCGCTGCCATCACGGTGAAGCGCCTGATGGAGAAGCACGGGATCCGCGGCACGGTGCGCGTCTACCCGGGTGTCGCCGAGGAACTGCTGGGCAGCCGCACTTATATGGTGAACGCCGGCCTGTTCCGGGACGTCGACGTGATGCTGAGCAGCCACATCAGCACCGAATTTACCACCACCTACGGAGGGCCTGCCGGTTCCGGCCTGGTCTCGACGCAGTTCACTTTCCACGGCCGAAGCGCTCATGGAGCTTCGGCATGGAACGGAAGAAGCGCGCTCGATGCGGTGGAGCTGATGAATATCGGCTGGAACTTCAGGCGCGAACACATACGGCCCGATCATCGATCACACTACAACATTGTTTTCGGCGGTAATCAGCCGAACGTGGTTCCATCCGAGGCGACAGTCTGGTATTTCTTCCGCGAGTGGGACTACGATCGCATCAAGGATCTTCACGATATCGGACGCCGGATTGCAAACGCCGCCGCGATGATGACGGACACCACCGTCAGCGAGCGTGTACTTGGCGCCGCCTGGCCAGGTCACTTCAACAAGCCGGTGGCTGAAGCGCTATCAGCCAATATTAAGCGTGTCGGGATGCCTGCCTGGTCCGAAGCGGACCAGAAGCTCGCCCGCGCGGCGCAGACGGAGTTGAAGGTGAAGGTGGATGGGCTTCGAACCGAAATACCGGAACTCAAGCCGGCCGGTGACCGTGGCAGCGCCGGTTCGGACGACATCGCGGAAGTGGGATGGAACCTTCCCACTGTTGTACTGCGTTACCCCGGAAACATTCCAGGCATGATCGGGCATCACTGGTCGAGCGGCATCGCGATGGCCACGCCTATCGCCCACAAGGGAGCCACCGCCGGAGCGAAAGCGCAGGCGATGACAGCGCTCGATTTGCTATTGAATCCCGAACTGCTCAAGGCCGCGAAAGATTACTTCGCCGAACAGACCAAGAATGTAAAGTGGCGGTCGTTGATTCCAACCGGCACTGAACCGCCGATCTTTCTGAATAAAGAGAAGATGGAACGTTTCCGGCCGGAGATGAAAAAGAATTACTACGATCCGGCGAAGTACAAAACGTACCTGGAGCAGCTCGGGATCGAATATCCGACGGTGCGATAGGCAGCCGCCTTATTGGTTCGGAGTTTTCTCGCCGGGGCCAAAAAACGTGGCTCGGCCGTCACTTGCGCCGGGCCGGCCCTATTTAGTTTTAGGCCCATTATGGGGCCCCAAGTGAGAATTTCGTACTCGTTAGGCGGCAGCCTTCAGCCCGACGGCGCGCAGCAACTCGTCCAGGTCGTCAACAATTCGCTGGTATAGGCGGTCGAGGGTGCAT
>CAADGY010000280.1 GCA_900696665.1 uncultured Acidobacteriota bacterium | reverse complement strand
CCTTTTTCGCGACGACACTACCGCTTCATAAGCGGCGCTTCCCAGTGTGACTGCTTCTTGAAGCAGCCGCCGTGCGTCTTCGAAGGCGGTATCGGGTTGGCCGGCCATTCGCGCGGCCATGGCTCCCAGAGCGGCGGCCATTGCCGCCGCGGCGGCGGATGCGCTTCCTCCGGCAGGCGCGGGTGTGGGAGCGGCCAGAGCGTCGAGAAAATGGTGCAGACCCGTTTCGGGAGCCGCCACATCGGCCAACCGGTTCTCCAGGATCGTATGGGTGTGGAAGTTTTCGAAGCGCAGGTAGTACTCGGCCGTCATTTCGATGGCTTTCTTGGGCACGAGTCCGATCAACTCGCTGCCCACGACGGGTACCCCAAACCGGCTGGCTTCGAGGCTCACCATTTCAAAGACGCGGTGAATGGGCGTCTGTTCGAAATCCGTCAAATTCATGGAGACCTGAACGATACCGCGGGATTCCAGCGCAAGGCCCAGCGCTTTCACATACCGGAGCCCGCCTGATGAAAATCGCACCGCGCGTGCGATACGTTCGGCGATTTCAAGATCGGACGTACCGAGATTCACATTGAACGCGATCAGAAATTTTCGTGCTCCCACCACGGTGGCGCCGGCGGTCGGGTGCAGCGCCGGTCCCCCTACATCCGGTATGCGCTCCGCATCGGTCATCACCGCCGAGGAGAGCCCTTCGAAATTTCCACGCCGTATGTTCTCCAGGTTCATATTCCGCGGTTTCGTGGCTGCCGCCTCGTAAAAATACACAGGCACGTTCCATCGGGTCCAGATCTGCTCGCCCGTCCAGCGCGCGATTCGAACGCAATCGTCGAGGGTAACGCCTTCAACAGGAACGAAAGGAACTACATCGGCCGCACCGATTCGCGGGTGCACGCCATTGTGCGCGGTGAGATCGATTAACTCGGCTGCTTTTCCAACGGCGCGAACGGCAGCTTCGCCAACGGCTTCAGGCGCACCCACGAACGTAATCACGGAGCGGTTGTGATCCGGGTCGAGCTCACGGCTCAACAAAAACGTTCCCGGCACCGAAAGAATAGCGTCTGCAATAGCCTCCACAACGTCACGGTTGCGGCCTTCCGAAAAATTCGGAACGCACTCCACTAACTGTCTGGCCAAAGTACCTCCAACGGGCCGCTCCCTCACGGTCACGTCTCAAAAACTGGCCCGCGCGGGTTAGCAGGCGGTCAGACTACAACCTCGCCCGCACGGTAGATCGGGACGCCCTTCTTAATTGTTATCGCTACCAGGTTCGTTCCGCACCAATACGACAGTTCGCGGTAGTCGGAAGCGTCCAGGATTAGCAGGTCCGCCTGCTTCCCGTATTCGATGGAACCCACCTGGCCGGCTCGCCGCAGGGCATGAGCACCGTTTACGGTGGCGGCCGAAACGCACTCGGCGGGCGTCATTCGTAATCGCGCGCAAGCGAAGGCTATGACCGCCTGCATATTCGAAGTGCAAGCGATGGAGCGATCGAACCCCGTGGCCAACGCTACAGCGGCGCCGTGATCGATCAGTTCCCGGGCAGGCGGCAGGCGCCCCGTTTTTCCAAGCAGGATGCCGGGCGTCAGGGCCGCAACTGTATTCGAACGGGCGAGCAGGGCGGCGTCCACGGTGTTCGCGTAGTCAAGATGGTCCACGCTGACCGCGCCGCCTTCGACAGCAACGCAAACCCCCTCATCATGCGTTTTGGTTTGAGCGTGGACCTTCAGCAGAAACCCTTGCTGCTTTGCGCAGGCCAGGTACTTACGGCATTGTTCCGGCGAAAAGCCATCCGGCCCACAGTGAATATCGACGAAACGCGCGAGTTTGCGGGATCGTATGACAGGGAGCATCTCTGCGCAAATCCAGGCGAGATACTCGCAGGAGCCGCTCGATTCCGGTGGCACGCGATGTGCGCCGAAGTACGTCGGCTCGATATCGGCTATCGTCCCGTTGAGAGTGTTGAAGGTGCGCAGGCATTTCAACTCCCCAGCCTGATCCAGCAAGTAACCCGATTTCGCTTCGATCGTGGTTGTTCCGTGCCGGACAAAGGTCCGGATTGCCTTGGCCGCCCAAAACTCCCGCCGGCGGGGAGAGTTACGCCGGACCTCGCGCATCGTAGCATCAAATCCTCCGCCCGCTTTTCGAATCGCGTCCTCACCGGCGCCGGCTAACCGCATCTCATAATCGGTCATACGCGGGGTGCCACTGATGAGGTGCGTGTGGCAGTCCACAAACCCGGGCATTACCACCTGCCCCGTCGCATCGATCACCTGCGCCTTCCGCGACTCCGCCAGGTTTTCCACGCGCCGGCTGGTGCCAACTTCCACGACGACCCCGTTGCTGATCAGAACGGAGCCATCCTCGATAATTCCAAGGTCCCGGAGCGCGGACCCGCGGCGCGGCCCACTCGGGCCGCGAAGCGTCAGCAGTTGCCTTGCGCCACGTATCAGAAGATACTTGGTTTGCGTCACACTGCCTCGCTGTCCAATACCGTGCCGGGGCTCTATTGCGCTCGTATTCTAGCGCAACCGGCCCCGCGTGTAGCCACTCATGCCGTAAGCTGGTGGACAGGAGATTCCAGACTGACTTGATTCAATCCCCGCCGGCGGGACGGTGGAACTTTTTCGCGAAGTTGCGCCGGTTTTTAAGCCCCACCTTTCGATACTGGATGGAAACCGAAGTCCACGTTTATGGATTTTCGATCGGCGCCAGTGTGTTGCTGTCCTTCTTCCCTTTTCTGATCGTCATGGTGTCACTGTGCCGTTACGCACTTCAATGGCCTGCCGCCGAGGGCGCCATCTATCTCGCGCTGGAGGACTATTTTCCGGGAGAAATGGGCAACTTCATCCGTAGAAACCTGCGGGCCACGGTCGCCTCGAGAGGGCCGTTTCAGGTGATCAGCGTACTATTGCTCCTGTTTACTGCAAACGGCATTTTCGAGCCCCTCGAAGTCGCGTTGAATCGCGTCTGGGGGTGCACGAAGAACAGGAGCTACTTCCGGAACCAATTGGTGAGCCTGGGACTGATCTTCGCCTGTGGAACCCTGGCAATGGTCTCCATGATCTTGACCGCGATGAACCAGACATTTCTCACCCGCCTGGTGGGAACGAATACGGTTACCGCGGCGTTTCTGGGGGGAGTGCTTTTCAAAATGGCCGCCATTCCGATATCCATTCTGATTCTTCTACTCGTTTATTGGCTGCTCCCCAATTGCAAGGTTCCTATCGATCGCATGTTGCCGGTCGCGGTGACGGTAGGTCTTCTGCTCGAAGTGCTGAAGTACCTGACACTGATCCTATGGCCGTGGCTCGAACAGAAATTAAGGGTCGAGTACGGCCCGTTTATCTACTCGGTCACCATTGTGTTGTGGAGCTTCTTCGCCAGCATGCTGCTCCTGGCCGGTGCGGAATCGGCTAAACGTAATGCCGGAATCAAGCCCGAAGCTGCTTCTTCGACACAGAGTTCCTCGGCGTGAGAGATACCTCGGCGCGCTAAAGCTAAACCTGAATTCCGAACTTGAGCGATAGGTGGCAGGGAACGCGCGTGCTGTTCACCGGCAGGAAACGGGATCGCGTCGTGCCGACGGAACGGACGGGGGAACTCGTCCGCATTCCAGAGCTGGCAGGTGCCGGGGTGGGGCTTCACTGGCACGAAGGCGGTCACGAACTCTGCCACGGCGGCGTGGATGCCACACGGCGCCGGCTGGCCGCATCATAATCTAAAATCGAACCAATGACCCTGATGCAGCAGATTCGGGAGTTCCCCGTAGACCCTGGTTCCATCGCCATGTGGTGGTTGGGACAGAATGGGTATATTTTCAAGAGCCCTGAAGGAACCCTGGTTTCAACCGACCTGTACCTTACCAACAGTTGTGCTACCGCCCTGCGCGATCTCCCGATTAACCTGAACCGGCAGGTGCCTGTGCTTATTGAGCCGGAGGATGTGCAGGTGGATATCTACACGTGCACGCACAGTCACATGGATCACGCGGACCCCGAGACCATCGCGCGGCTGCGCAACAAGGAAACCGCTCAATTCGTGGGCCCGTTCCCCGCGATTGAAATTTACCGGCAGAAGCAGATTGAGGACAGCCGCATCATGGCCTCCTGGCCGGACTGCCGGCTGGAGTTTCGGGATGTCACCATTCACGGCACGTTCGCATTGCCGACCGACGACAGCGACCTCAACCACATGGGCTTCGTCTTTGAGTTCCACAATGGGCCGCGCGTCTACGTCACGGGAGATACGGACTACACCGAACTGCTTGCCTCCGCCGGCAAACATAGCCCCGACATCCTGATCACTTGCATCAACGGGGGGTTCAACAATCTTTCGCACTTCGAGGCGGCGCAACTGGCGTCTTTCATCAAGCCGCAGGTCGCTATACCCTGCCATTACGACATGTTTCCGGATAACGCGGTAGCTCCGGGACAATTTCGCGCGTCGCTGGCTCTTAAAGCGCCAGAGGTGCGGTACAAGCAACTTGAGCACGGCGTGCCGTTCCTCTACTCGCGGTAATCTACACTCATGAACCGCCGGACAGCGCTTTCTATGATTGTGCCCGCGTGGGCGGCCGCTCAACCGCGGCGTATTCCGCCGGTTCGCGGCATGTACTCGAGTCCGAAGGCGTTCTGGGATAAAGGCGCCCGGCTCGATCACTATGGAGTAAACGCGCTGTTCGTGCACGGTGGCTCGATCACGCCCGCCCTGTTGGAGCGTGCCGCTGCCGAAGGCGCCCGCGTGTATGCCGAATTCCCGGCGCTGAACGGCAAGGGATACGTGGAAAAGCACCCGGAAGCATGGCCGGTGGACGAGCGTGGAGAAAAGTCTCCTCCCGCGACTTGGTTTCTGGGAGCTTGCCCGACCGAACCCGCGTTCCGTGCCTGGCGCATGCAGCAGCTCAATGATCTACTCGACCGTTTTGAACTCGCAGGCGTGTGGATGGACTATTTCCACTGGCACGCGCAGTTCGAAGACCCGAAGCCGGTGCTTCCGGAAACCTGTTTCTCGCCTACCTGCCTGGCGGGTTTCGAAAAAGCAGCGGGAATTCGGCTGCCGTCCGGCAGCACGTCTGTTCGCGCCCGGTGGATTCTCGACCGGCACCAGGATCGCTGGCGTGAGTGGCGCGTCCAACAATTGATGGATTGGGCGCGCGAGGTGAAAGACACTCTGCGGCGCAAGCGTCCGGGCGCGTTGTTGGGCGTCTACCATTGCCCATGGACCGACGAAGAATTCGAAGGCGCGCGCCGGCGCATCCTCGGGCTCGACCTGGATGCGCTCTCCAAGGTGGTGGATGTCTTCTCGCCCATGGTCTACCACGGCCGCATGCACCGGCGCCCGGAGTGGGTCGGTGAATACGTCGAGTGGCTTTCCGGCAGGCTTCCGCGCGGCGCGAAGATCTGGCCCATTGTGCAGGCCCACAACGACCCGCAAGTCATCACGGCCGGAGAATTCGAAACAGTGCTGCAACTGGCGGCACGCGGGACATCGTCGGGCGTCATGATGTTCACCGCCCATTCCGTTGCTTCCGATGAAGGCAAGATGGAGGCCATGCGGCGTTTCTATACCGGACAGTAATTCCGGTTACCGCTTTGCCAGCCAGTCAAATACACGCTCCTGCGTGACGCGCGAAAAACGGTTGATATCGGTTGGCGTCTCGAATTCCAAAGCCTCACCGCGCCCCATCAACCGGTAGACGCGGCGCGATGCTTCTACCTCGCGCCTTACGTCTTCGACTGGTGCGTAGCGGTCGCGGGTGGGGGCGACAATCAGCATCGGGCGTGGCGCCGCCAGCGCCATGATCTCGTCATAATCGAACGGCGCGCGCGACTCATGCCCCACAAAGAAACCCAGCCGCGGCAGTAAACCGTGGATATGCGAGTAGTGGCGAAGTCCCTCCGTCCCGGAACTATTCAGGCGCAGCGCCTCCACTCCACACACCGCTGCCACCGCTCGCACCCTTTCGTCGAAGGCGGCTGTAAGCAGTCCGGCCTTTGCGCCCAAGGAATAGCCGAACACGCTGATGCGGGATGCGTCGATCTCTTCCATGGCGGCGAGTGCCTCGATGGCATCCCGCGTATCTTTCACCATCTTGCCCATCAACGACCATTGTGGATACCGCTCGTAAAACCTTCGCGCCTGGTGCACCCGTGATCCGAAGCCGATCTGATCGAAGGCGAACACAGCAATACCGCGCTGCACCAGAGACGCGAACGACGGACGCTGGTCCGCCAGGTAGTCTATTACATTCGGGTTCCAGGGCGAGCGTGCGGACCAGCCTGTCGAGTAAGCGTATGGGTGCAGCCACACCGCTACCGGCCACGGACCGGTTTTGGGCTTCCCGTCCGTGCCGGCGGGATAGAACAATCTTCCCGCTAGCCCATCGCCAAATGGGACTGTAGCGACGCCCATACCCGACGCCGCCAGCCGCTGCTGCCATTGCCGTTCATCCGTTGGCCGCCCAAACAACGTGGCCAGCCACCCTTCTCCAGCCCAGATCATGCCGCCCAGCCGCTTCTTCGCCTCAAAGGGCACGTGCGGCGCCTCCGGCCCCAGCACTGCCTTAATGGCCTCGCAGATCTTCAGCTTTTGCGATTCCCATTCGGCGCGGGAGGCCGGCGCGAGATCTTCCGGGCTTCGCTCGGGAAACCTGGAAGCATCCATCTTCTCTCCGGTGCCCTCGCGCCAGGAATCGAAATTGTAGCCGTGAATCCAGGTCTCCGATTTCCGCCTCTCTTTCCTTCCAAACACCGCGTCGAAGAAATCAATAAAAATTTCGATGTCTTCGGCTGTCGTTCCGTGCTCTCCTTCCCGCAGATGCAGCCAGATTTTTTCCGGGTGCCCCAGAAACCGATACGCACGCAGCGCAGAACGGTACGCCTGCTCGAATGCGAGCGGATTCGCCGCCGATTCCGCGTACCCCGAATACATCATCAAGCCGCGGGGAGCCACCATGGCCAGGAGCAGATTCTGGTCCACCGGCAGTTTGTGCTCGCGGCCGGCGAAGAAATGCAGGCGCGGATGAAACCAGTGCGATTGTGCGCCGGTCAGAAGTTCGAGGCTTTCCACTGCATAAGGATTTGTGTTGAAGCGCCACGGAATGATTTCACCGGTATTGCCGCTCGAGGGAATCACTGCACCAATCCGCTCATCGAACGCCGCCGCCAGCAGCGCCTGTTTCCCGTTGCGGGAATGTCCGGTCAGGCCGATTTGGTGCCTGTCCACTTCCGGCAGCCGCTCAAGGTAGTCCACCGCGCGCGACGCGGACCACGCCCACCGCGCCAGGCACGAAAAGTCATATTCCGGATACAGTTCGATGAAGGCATCCGAATCGTCGCCGTTTTCGTAGCGCGGATCGGTGGCATAGTAGACGCACGCGACATATCCGCGATTCACGGCCGTGTAGAGCCATGGCTTGTTGCGCGCGTGATTCGTCAGGAAGACGGGAAACGGCCCTTTGCCCTCGGGAATGATGAGCTGAAGGCGCAACTTGCCCCGATGTCCAGGACCAAACTCCAGCATCACGTCGCGCACGGTGGAAGTCCCTTCGCGGCGTTCGTCCGTCACCCTCGAACGCAGATTATCGGGCCGGGGCGGCATGGTCCCGAACATCCAGTGCTCCACCTGACCGCGAATCCATTGTTTCTTTCGCAACCACTGCTCGGCTGTGGTGACCGGAACCCGCCGTCCATCTTCATTGAGCATCAGCGGGTCCGGCAACTCTGCGAGCGATGGCATCGAATCGAAATCGGGCGGCAGTTCGCCTGTCCGCTTGACCCAGTCTTCCCAGGTCTTGTCGATGGCATTGATCCGTCCGGTGGGCGGCGTGCGGCTGGGCAATAGAATCTGCTGCAACTCTTCCAGGACCTGTTGCCGGGACTGTGTCTGGTTCTGTGCCGCCGCCGCACCGCAGAGCAACGCCACGATAAGAAAAGACAATCGGATTCGCATGGTATCCACTCAGCTTACTGCAAACGAAACCGGCCGAATGGAGAATTTACCGGGCCGTGTTCACGCTTATCTACACCGCTTTGGCCAACTCTCTAATCACCAAAAGAGTTGGCGCGTGGCAACCCGATTGCCCATCGACGGTCATGGCAAGACCAGCGGGGCGATGAATCTCCGGATCTGACGCCGAAGTCCGGCGTATTCCACCGATCGCCGCTCCGGCGCCCGCACCCGCAGCCGCACCCACCATCGAGGCCAGGTCTCCTATCAATCCACCGGCAGGGGGCGCCAACTGCGGGCGTGGACGAAGAAGACGCCCGGACCTACTCGGTAGGCGTGGGCTGGGAGCACGCGTTGGTTGCCGTCAGAGCCACCACGGCCGACGCCGATCGTGCAGCCGATATTCTGGAAAACTGCGGGGCTTTCGACGTGGATGAACGGATTGAATCGTGGCGCACGGGAAGTGCTGGGGCAACAGTAGGCAGGACACGGCCGGCCGGATCGATGCTATCCGCTGGAGCTGCCGGGACACCGCAGTCAAGCTTGGAGCATCCCACAGGGCTCAAGCCCGACGAATTCCGAGAGAAGCGCCGCCGCCGTGCCGTGCGAAGCTACCCGGTATCCGATACCTATCATGGCGAGGGGGAGGTTTAGCCTGGTTCAGCTTTAGCCTTCCATCCAGCAAGTTACTCTAATTGGTAGTTCGGAGCTTCTTTCGTGATGATCACGTCGTGAACGTGGCTTTCGCGTAGCCCTGCCGTTGTAACCCGCAGGAACTTTACCTTCTGTTGCAGTTCCGCGATAGTAGCGCACCCTGTGTATCCCATGCCTGCCTTCAGGCCGCCGACGAGCTGGTAAACCCAATCCGCCAGTGGTCCTTTGGTTGGAACACGTCCCTCGATTCCTTCGGGAACCAGCTTTCCAGAGCCTTCCTGCGCATATCTGTCCGAGCTTCCCTGCGCCATCGCCCCCGTGGACCCCATTCCCCGATAGGTTTTGAAAGTGCGGCCCTGATAGAGAATCGTTTCGCCAGGGCTTTCATCAGTTCCAGCAAGGAGGCTCCCGATCATGACGCAATCGGCTCCTGCGGCAATGGCCTTTGTAACATCACCCGAGAACTTTATGCCTCCATCAGAGATAAGAGGGATATCCTTGTCCCGGAGCGCCCGGGAGCATTCGGATACGGCGGTCATCTGCGGTACCCCGGCGCCCGAAACCACTCGTGTTGTGCAGATGGAGCCCGGGCCGATACCGACCTTCACGCCGTCCACTCCGAGTGCCGCCAGGTCCGACGCGGCCTCATAGCTCGCAACATTGCCGGCCACCAGTTCGATGCCGGGTAGAACTCTTTTTACTTCGATGATGGCATCCATCACGCGCTGCGTATGCCCATGAGCGGTGTCGATCACCAGAACGTCCACCTTTTTTGCAACGAGCTCTTGTGCCCGCTCCAGATAGTCGCCCGTGGCCCCAATCGCCGCACCCACGCGAAGCCTGCCCTGTTCGTCCTTCGCCGCGTTCGGGTACTTCAACTTTTTCTGAATATCCTTAACCGTAATCAGCCCCTTCAGATTGTAGGCTTCGTCCACTACCAGGAGCTTCTCGATGCGGTAACGATGCAGAATCTTTTCGGCGTCTTCGAGCGTTGTCCCGACAGGGACGGTGACGAGGTTTTCCTTCGTCATCACCGCCGAGATCGGGAGATCGAAACGGGTTTCAAAGCGCAGATCCCGGTTGGTGAGGATTCCGACCAGCTTTCCGTTTTTGGTAACCGGCACGCCCGAAATCCGGTATCGTTTCATGACCGCGAGAGCCTCGGAAATGAGGGCGTCCGGCTCCATTGTCACGGGATCGACAATCATGCCGCTCTCACTTCTCTTCACGCGGTCGACTTCTTCGGCCTGGCGCTCAACCGGCATGTTGCGATGGATAATGCCAATGCCGCCCTGCTGGGCAAGAGCGATCGCCATGTGAGACTCGGTAACCGTATCCATTGCCGAGCTCACAATAGGAATGTTTAACGTAATCTTTCGAGTAAAACGAGTCCGTGTATCAGCCTGTGCGGGGACAATGCTGCTCTTGGCGGGCAGCAGAAGTATGTCGTCGAAAGTAAGACCTTCAGGAATTGTATCGGGGAGCATCTTTATGAAATTCAATATAAGAGAGCGGGGCGACGGCACGCAATTTCATGCCGGTGGCAGGTTCCCTTGTACCGCTCCCGGTCCTATCTCTTAGGGGGCATTTCGTACAAATAGATCGTGTGAACGCGTCCGTGCGCCTCGACCTTTTCCACCTTGGAGGGGGCCCACCCACGAACCTCGAAGTCATGCGAGACAACCCTTGCACCGGGCTTCAGTTGTCTCTCCAGGATCGGCCTTAGCTTGTCGTTTGAGGAGGTCAGAAGATACAGTGTCACCACGTCGGCGGGACTGACATCCACCTCCAACGCATTGCCCTCAATCACGCGCGCCGCCTCGCCGAGATTGCGCCGTTCGATATTTTCGCGCGCCTGGCTTGCCAACCGGGGCGACAACTCAACTCCCACGGCCTTGGCCTTTTTCTCTTCCACCGCTGCGATCAGAATGCGTCCGTCGCCGCACCCGAGGTCATAGAGAGTCTCCCCCGGCTGAATTCTGCTTACGTCGAGCATCTTATTGACGATCAGTTTCGGCGAAGGAACATATGGGGCAAGACTTTTGGAAAAATCCTCGTGGCGTCCGGCTCCGAGGTGTTGCGCATCAGCCGGCAACACTAAACCCAGTACAAGAAGCACGCCCGCAATCCGGACGGCGGAATTCCGTTTATTGTGTGGAGGCCGCTGACGTCTGCCGCCCATGTTTTGATTTTACAATGCGGGAGACCATCTCAGTGACCGCGTACCACAAATCTCTGGGACGGCTGATTGTGTATTCGTACCCCTTAAAGAAGCGCACGGCATGACCAATAGAGTCCCGCCATGGAATCGCGTTGGGATACAGGTTGTAGTTCATGTAAAAAACCGGATACTCAACCTGTCCGAACTCCGCGAGAGTCTCCTGTTGCACGTTCTCGTTGAGCAGCGCCTTGGGGCCGGCGAAGACAACGGCGTCCGGGGGGGCAGTTTCGGAGGTAAGCTCCTTTTGAAGCAATTGAGCGAGGAATTGCGTTTCACCATGTTTTTCGCTGAGTCTTTTCAGGTCCACCGTGCCGAGATTCAGCGATTCCAACGCTTCACCCAAAGCGGGAAAGTCGATCCGATCCGCATTCTCCTGGCGATAGAGGACCCGCTGCTCCTGAAGATTGAATGCGACGATGGAGAATTTCCCGATCCGGGGCTCCCTCGAAATGCTGCGCAGGATGGAAATAAGCGCGGATGTATCCAACGGCTGAAGTGTAGCGGCGTGCTGCTTCTGGGGGGCAAAATTTACCAGAACCTTGACATTCAGAGGTGGTGAAGTATGGTCCCGCTCCACCGGCGGCTCTTCGGTAAACTGCTGGAACTCGACGGGTTCGACGACTCCTGCACCAATGCCCAGTTGAATCTCCTTGTCTTTTTCAGGCATGGAAGCCTGCGTGTCCCAATAGAATGAGCAAACACGCTCGCTCCGGTCCCGCATCAGCCAGTCCACATGGTAGTCGCCTTCACCGATATCGAAGTAGCCTTGCAGATAGGCGTTCCCCTTCGCATCGTCTTCTATGGAGGGTACCTTGAGCTTCTGCACGAAATAAACCGCATCTTCGGGACGCTTCACCGGGTAGACGCGAAAAAGAATCGTCAGCAGATTCTCGGACCCCGCCAGTTCACTCAGTGGAACCGTAGCTTCGTAACCTGCGTGGAACCGGAGGTCGAAGCCAAGTAGCGGCTTGCCGGGTTCGACCGAGCAGGGCAGATCCTCGCGCCGGTCCTGGATCTCCAGGACGGCCATATCGGTATTAAAAATCCGGACCGCACCGGACGGAGAACGGTTCAGCGGGACCTGTGCGGAGGCTCCCGCTGCGAAAATCAGAAGTAGAGTAGCGAAGTATTTCGGTGACGGAAATGCCCGGTGGAAACACCGGCCTTCGCCTTGAGCAACTCGAAGCATAAAAGTCACCACGCGGCTCAGATCCAGTGTAGTCCTTCGCGTAGCGTTGGGCAAATGGGACCGATTGTGAATGCCGCCTGTCATACGTGATTATCCATAAAATGTGTAAAACTGCAAGAGACAATGCCCAAACACTGGATCCGGCAGTACTGGAGCAATCCCGATTCCAGGACGGACTACGTTCATCAGCCCC
Source organism: uncultured Acidobacteriota bacterium (assembly GCA_900696665.1). Classification (GTDB taxonomy): domain Bacteria; phylum Acidobacteriota; class Terriglobia; order Bryobacterales; family Bryobacteraceae; genus CAADGY01. Next base: position 12,237 of record CAADGY010000280.1, on the reverse strand, counting down.
ATAATCTACGGGTGTGAACTCCGCCTGGAGCGGTGCAACCGCCACGCCGCAGCAAGGAATTTGTTCCCGATCCGGAAGGAACGTCTCGAGTTTTTTTCATGCCTGCTTCTCTCGAAAGCCCGCTGATGAAACAGTACGAAAATCTGTGCGCTGAGGTCGGGAGGGAATTTGCACGGAATCGCGCACTTTACGGAGACCGGATGAAGTGTGGCCCGGGCTGTTCGGAGTGCTGCCATCAACTGTTTCAGATCACCGAAATCGAGGCATCGGTCATTTCACGCGGCGTAAAGCAGTTGGATGCGGCTCTGCGAAAGCGTATGCAAGAGCGGGCCCGGCCGTATCTCGAAGAACGGCGCCGGCTTACGGCCGTTTCCGGCGAACCCGAAGCTTGGGGTAATTTGCCTCCGATTGGTACCCGGTTGGCGTGTCCGGCACTGGAGGACGGTGTCTGCCGCATCTACGAGTTTCGCCCTTTGATCTGCCGCAAATTCGGTATGCCGCTCTATAATCCGGCCAAGCCGGGGCGCGTGTACGCCTGCGAATTGAACTTCCAGGCGGGCGAAGAGATCTCGGATCCCAGCCTGGTACAGATTCAAAGTGCAATCCACGACCGGTGGAAAGAGATACAGGGCGCGTACAACGATGCCGGCGCCCCGCGGGACCCCGAGCCGATCTCCGTCGCCCGGGCGATCTTGGAAGATTTCTCAGACTTGGTACCGTAGTTCCGAGTCCGATGTCGTTTCAATAATCTACTGGATCTTCAGGTCCTCGAACCGGTACTCAATCTGCCAATCGTGCGTCTCGTTCGCTTGGGGCATTATCCGTTGCAGGCAATGGAAACCGGCCGGACCAGTCAGAAGGCCAAGGCTCAGGCGTCCCTCGCTGGCCAGTACCATCCGCACAGCCTACGGTTGTGGCTGGACGTGACATGGCTGAACGTGACCCCGTGCCGTGGAGGCGCGGTTATGTTACAGTCTTGGCTGTATGGCATCCCGCAGCGTCAACAAGGTCATTCTCGTAGGTCATCTCGGTAAGGATGCCGAGACCCGCTTTACACCCTCCGGTGTTGCCTGTACCAACTTCACCGTCGCTACCAACCGCCGCTGGAAAGATCAGCAGACGGGGGAATGGAAAGAAGAAACCGACTGGCACCGGATTGTCCTGTGGCGCTCTGAAAACCTCGCGAATTACCTGACGAAGGGCAAGCAGGTATACGTGGAAGGCCGCCTTCAGACCCGCAGCTACGACGACAAGGACGGCAGGAAAGTCTACACGACCGAAGTGGTGGCCGAAGACGTCCTCTTGCTGGGCGGTCGCGGCGGAGAGACGATGGAAGACACCTCGTTCTCCCAGCAGACGTCCCCAGCATCGCGCAGCCAGAGGCAACAGCAACCCTCGCCCGCTCCGCAGGATCACGGGTTTGACCAGGGCGTGACGGACGACGATGTTCCATTTTAGACTCTTCCAAACGGCTGGTCGCGTTTATTAATGGCTTTTCGAATTGCGATCCGCGAGGACGCGGAGTTGCGCCTGCTCGAAGAGCATCACGCCAGCGGGATCTACCGGCTTGTGGAGGCAAACCGGGCACGCTTGCGGCGATGGCTGCCGTGGGTGGAAACCACCCGGTCCGCCGAAGATATCCGGGAGTTCATACGGCGATCGCTCGAACAATTTGCCAGGAATGAAGGCTATTCGGCCGCGATCTGGTTTCAGGACAAACCAGTGGGAGTTATCGGTTTCCACCCGGTTGACTGGTCGAACAAAAAGGCCGAACTCGGTTACTGGATCAGCGCCGGTGTCGAAGGCAAGGGTCTGGTCACCGACGCCTGCCGCGTGCTGATACATTATGCGTTCGATGAGTTGAAGCTGAATCGCGTGGAGATTCGCTGCGCCACCGGCAACGCAAAAAGCTGCGCCATTCCCACGCGCTTGGGATTTCAATTCGAAGGCATGCTTCGCCAGGCGCAACTCCTATGGCACGGGTACCTCGATCTGAATGTGTACGGGCTGCTGGTCTCCGAGTGGGCCGACCCGAAGCACCCAAGCCGCGTCCAGGTGCTTCGATAGTCTCCGCGGCACGGTACTAACCAACACCCCAAGAGGAATAACACAATCAGAGTGCTGATGATGCATCATGCCAGGGATTCTTTCTGGAAATTGGGGGAGCTTGTGCAGCCGTTTGCATCTTCGTTCCTCTTTGCACCGCGCCGCGCGCGATAGGAAGCGCCGGGCCGGCTAACCGCCCGCAATTGCGCCAACTACCAGAAAGGGCTCCGCCGCTGTCGCCACGGCCTCCGGCAGCGGAGTATCCACCGGATCGTGAGAAAGATCCTGTTCGCAAGCGAAAAAACGGACGAACGGGCGCCTCTGTCCCGTTACGTGATCGCGAATCGCGCCCCGCAATACCGGGTAGCCCGCTTCGAGCGCGTCGAGGACGGACCGTATCGTAGGCGGGCCCTCTACCTCTACCTTTACCTCGCCTTCCACCCGCGCCAGCGTGCGCAGGTGCGCCGGAAGCACCACGCGGATCATGACAGCGTCTGGACTTCCACGGAAAGAACCGGCGGAAGGTCCCGGACAATAGGAGCCCAATTGTCACCGGCGTCGGCTGAAGCATATACCTGTCCGCCGGTGGTGCCGAAGTACACGCCGCAGGAGTCGAGCGAATCCACTGCCATGGCATCGCGCAGTATGTTGACGTAGCAGTCGCTTTGCGGAAGTCCCCGGGTGAGCGCCTCCCACTCGTTTCCCCCCGTCCGGCTGCGGTACACGCGCAGTTTGCCATCGGGCGGATAGTGCTCCGAGTCGCTCTTGATCGGAACCACGTAGATCGTTTCCGGCTCGTGAGCGTGAACGTCGATGGGAAATCCGAAATCCGTCGGCAGGTTTCCGCTCACTTCGTGCCAGGACTCGCCCGCATCGTCGCTGCGCATGACGTCCCAGTGCTTCTGCATGAACAGGACGCTGGGACGCGACCGGTGCATCGCGATGCGGTGAACGCAGTGCCCGACTTCGGCGTCCGGGTCGGGGATGTATTGTGACTTCAACCCGCGGTTAATCGGCCGCCAGGTTGTGCCGCCGTCATCGCTCCGGAAGGCGCCCGCCGCCGAAATCGCAATGTACATCCTCTGGCTATCCTCCGGGTCGAGAAGGACGGTGTGCAGGCACATTCCCCCGGCGCCCGGCATCCAGTGGGAACCCGACCCGTGACTGCGCAATCCCGAAAGTTCCTGCCAGCTCTGCCCGCCGTCCTTCGAGCGGAACAGGGCGGCGTCTTCCACCCCGGCATACACGGTGTCCGGATCTGACAGGGATGGTTCAAGATGCCAAACCCGCTTGAACTCCCAGGGGTGCGGCGTACCGTCGTACCACTGGTGAGTGCCCGGCACACCATCGTAGGTGAACTGGTTTCCCATCGCCTCCCACGTCCTGCCGCCGTCGTTGGAGCGCTGGATCATCTGTCCGAACCAGCCGCTTGATTGGGAAGCATACAGGCGATTCGGGTCCGCGGGGGATCCCTTTACGTGGTAGATCTCCCATCCCGCAAAATGTGGGCCGCTGATGTCCCATTGTTCGCGCATTCCATCCGATGTCAGGAGAAAGGCGCCTTTGCGCGTACCAACCAGTACTCGTACACTGCTCATCTTGTTATCCCTTTGTAAGTCCCTCTGTCAGAGGATCGAACGGCCTTTTCCGAAATCGACAATCCGGCACAAACCATGTGGATCTACAACCCCACCCAGGTACTAGAGCCCTTGAAAGGTAGTACCAGGCTGATTCAGTATAAGCAAAGCAGCAACTGGATACGGAAACCCGTGATTCCCGTCATAGCAATTTTTGTGCAGGAACCTCCGCTCGGCTCTGAGCTCCAGTCTTTACTACGAGATGACGGATTGCATGGCGTCTGTTACCCCTGCTCCCGGGCTGGTCCGGCGTTGCCAAACTGGCGGGCGGACTTGGTTCTGATCGAATGCCGCGGCGCGGTGCAGGATTGCGGGTTCGAACTGTTCAAATACCTTCGTACCGTCGATGCGCTTACGCCGGTCATTTTAGTGGTGCGCGGGGGATCCGAGGCGCTGGCCATTGAAGCGTTGCGCCTGGGCGCGCACGATTATCTGAAAATGCCGGTCGAGGCCCGCGATCTACTCACCGCGGTAAGACATTGCCTTGGCGCCCACCCAACGGGAAATCTCATGGAGACGCCCGGCTTGATTGGCGAAAGCGAGGCGATGCAAAACGTCCGCGAATCCATACGGCGGATGGCGCCCACGGACACGACGCTTCTGATCACCGGAGAAACGGGCACCGGTAAGGAACTTGCCGCTCAAATGCTGCACCGGATGAGCCGCCGCCGGAACAAGCCGCTGGTGTGCATCAACTGCGCGGCTATTCCCGACACGCTGCTCGAAAGCGAGTTGTTTGGTTATGAACGAGGCGCCTTCACCGGTGCGGTCGCGGCGAAACCCGGAAAGTTGAAGCTGGCCGATGGCGGCACGGTTTTCTTCGACGAGATCGGCGATATGAGCCCGTTCGCCCAAGCAAAGATTCTGCGCGCTATCGAAGCGAAGGAAGTCCAGAGTCTCGGAAGCTCGCGCGGCACGCGGGTGGACATTCGCATCATTTGCGCCACGCACCGGGATCTCGAAAAGCTCATGCGCGAAGACAAATTCCGCGCGGATCTTTATTACCGTCTGAATGTAGCCCGCATCCGTCTCCCCCCGCTGCGCGAACGGCGCTCGGACATTCCTTTCCTGGCCGCCCGCTTCCTCGAACAGTTCAATGGTTCTTTCGGCAGACAGGTGGAACGCCTGAGCCATGAGGCTTTGGAGGCGTTGCTCGGCTACTCCTGGCCCGGTAATGTTCGCGAACTGAAGAATGTCATCGAGGGGATTTTCGTCAACCTCCCCTCCCGCGTTGTAACCGTAGCGGATCTGCCCGATCCGGTTCGAGGATGCATGCCGCGGCCAGGAGCTATTCCCGACGATGAACGGGAGCGCCTGATTTCCGCGCTGTTTTCCACCCGCTGGAATCTTAGCGAGGCCGCACGCAGCCTCCACTGGTCGCGCATGACACTGTACCGGAAGATGGCGAAATATCACGTCGTGAAGCCTGGCTCGGAGTTGTCACATTCCGCTACCACCGGTGACAGGGGCTGATACAACCGGTTGTCACAAACCGATACAACAGCCGGCCTGAAAGACGCACCCGCACTTCGATAAACGAGTTAGATCTTCCCTGGTTACCGGCATTTGCAGCGGAGGCACGCCTCTGGCTCCCATCGTGGCGGGAAAGGTGCATCCTCCGTCGCAATTCCTGTGTCCGGGCTATGAATGGAACTCGATCGCGATGACGAGCGGAAGGAAGCGCGGTACGCCAACCTGTTTCGAGTGGGTTTCAATGCTCTCGAATTCGTGCTGGTTTTCGGGCAGCAGTTTGACGACTCCGAGGAGGAGCACATTCACACCAGAATCGTCATCAGTCCCCTTCATGCCAAAGCGTTTTGTGAACTTCTCGAATCGTCGCTTCTGGAATATGAACGCACGTTCCAGCCGATCTCCGATCCGGAGCAGAAATAAATGACAGGCGCGAGCAGTGTGGAGCCCGGTATCGCACAGAGGGGTCTGCTTCCAATGTTGCGGGAACTCGACCGCCTGCTCGAAAGTGCTGTAGCGGCTGCTCCCGCCTTTTATGGATGGGATGCGGGGCGGGATGCGTTTCGGGGCCTCTATATCACCGGGCAGGACGCCCGGCGAACGCTGCTGCGTGATCCGTGTTCTCCGCTGCCCGCCGCGGCGCCCGCTCCCGTTGAGGCGTGTCTCCAGCACAGGCCGATGGCGCGGTTGGCGGAAAGATACGATCTCGACGCTTTCGATTGCGGTGTTCTGCTGTTGGCTCTGGCTCCTGAAATTGACGTGCGTTACGAGCGAGTGTACGCATATCTACAGGACGACGTTACGCGCCGCCGCCCGGCAGTCGACCTGGTTCTGAACCTCCTGTGCAATACGGCGGAAGAAAAGATCGAGCGCAGGCGGCACTTCGAGCCGCAAGCCAATCTGATGCGGCACAAGCTGATCGAACTGTTGGCCGATCCCGCTCAGCCGCGCCCGCCGCTGCTTGCGCATTACATCAAGCTGGATGAGATCGCCTCCGGCCTGCTTCTTGAACGCGACGGGCTGGACTCGCGTCTGGCGCCCTTCTGCTCCTTTTCGCGAGCGGAAATCTCCCTGGCCTCGCTCCCGCTTGAACGGGCCGCTCGGGATGGACTGTTTGACGCTGCGCAGCAGGCCCACCGGTCAGCACGGCCGGCGCGATTCTACTTTCGCGGACCGGATCTCCCACTGCGAAAGCTCACCGCGGAGGCGTTAGCTTACGACCTTGGCGCGCGACTGCTTCTGGCGGACCTGGGCCGCCTCGAAGACAATCCCCTGGAAGCAATCGGCGCGTTGTTCCGGTACGCCGCCAATTACGGCGTCATGTTGTTTCTCGATCACGCCGATTCCTTCGCATTCGATAGCGGTGAATTGCGGTATCTGACAGAATCTCTGGCCGCCGGTTCGTGCGATGCTGTTCTGGCAGGTGCCGCGGCATGGCCCGCGGGGCGCTTATTCGACGACGCCGGTATCGTCGAAATCGAATTTGGAACACCGGCGTTCAAAATCCGGCGCGAGCAGTGGCGCTCGAATTTATCCGGGCAGAGATGCGATTTGCCGGATGCGCAGTTGGATTCGCTGGCCGATCTTTTCCATTTACATGCCGATCAGATCGCCGCCGCCTCCGTCGCCGCGCGCAACAGGGCCTGGCAACGCGGCAGCGAGCGCCCCTCGCTCGAAGACTGTTTCCGGGCGGCTCGCGCGCAGACCGGCCAGGCGCTGGCAACGCTCACGCGCAAGGTCGAGCCGCTCTATGACTGGACCGACATCGTGCTGCCCGAACCCATTCTGGCGCAGCTTCGGGATGTGTGCAATCGTGTCCGCCGCCGCCGTCAGGTGTTCCACGAATGGGGTTTTGATAGCAAGCTTTCGCTCGGCAAAGGCGTGACCGCGTTGTTTGCCGGACCGAGCGGAGTGGGCAAGACGATGGCCGCCGAAATTATTGCCCGGGAACTGGCGCTGGACCTGTATAAAATCGACCTCGCCGGTGTGGTCAGCAAGTATATCGGCGAAACGGAAAAGAATCTCGACCGGATCTTCGCCGCGGCCGAAAGCTCCGACGCGATTCTCTTCTTTGACGAAGCCGATGCGCTGTTCGGCAAACGTTCCGAAGTGAGGGACTCGCACGACCGTTACGCCAACATCGAAATCAGCTACCTGCTCCAGAAGATGGAGGCCTACCGGGGTGTCGCCATTCTCGCTTCCAACCTGCGGCAGCACCTGGACGAATCCTTTCTGAGGCGGCTGGCTTTCACGATCCATTTCCCCTTCCCGAATGAAGAGCACCGGCGTGGCATCTGGAAGAGCGTATGGCCGCAGGCCGCACCTTTGGACGAGACAGTGGACTTCGATTTCCTCGCCTCACGTTTTAAGCTGAGCGGCGGAAACATACGAAACGCTGCATTATCGGCGGCGTTTTTAGCGGCTGAAGAGGGAGGCACGATCGCCATGCGGCACCTGCTCAGAGGAATCGAGCGGGAGTACCAGAAGATGGGTAAGCCGCTCGGACGCGATCAGTTTCAGCCTTATTCGATCGGCGAGATCGCGAGGGAGGCGTAAGTGAAGAAGTCGGGCGAATCCTCGAAACAACAGGGCGGGAAGACGCACGGAAACAAGGCTGCCGGGCATACGCGCGAGGCCGTGCTGGCGAAGCCATCCGCTTCTCAACTGCCGTCCTCCATTGGAAACCATGCTTTCACTCAGTTGGTTGAAGGGCGTTCCTCCGAGCCGGCGCAGGATCCGCATGCCGCGCTCATCACGCGGGCCGCCCAAGACCCGGGATCTCCGCTCGAACATCCTCTCCGGCAAAACCTGGAACGGCAACTCGGAGCGGACCTGAGCAATGTCCGTGTGCATCAAGGATCAGGTTCAGCGGCCGCAGCGGAAAGTCTGAACGCACGAGCTTACACGATCGGCAGCGACATTTATTTTGGAGCGGAAGCAGGGCGGCTAGACGAGGCGGCGCGGGGCAGGCTGCTTGCGCATGAAGCCATTCACAGCGTGCAGCAGGGTGGGCGGCCCGTGCCCCTCACCGGCTCCCTCCAAGTGAGCCGCCCGTCCGATGCCGCTGAAGTACAGGCAAGAGCGGCCGCCGAGTCTTTCTCGAACGCTGCCAGCGGCGCGCTCGCGCTGCGCGATTCGCTGCGCGCCACCAGCGTTCAACCCTCCATTCAGCGTGACATCATCGGTGAGAAAACCTGGCCCGGTGTAGGTAAGTTCGAGATCAATTTCAAGAAGATCGAAGGCAAGGTGGCCGGGGATCGTGGCGTTGAGGACGGCAAAATCACGTTCACTCCCGCCGCGACGGCCGCGGAGTCGGACTCGATCCGATTTGTGCAGATCGCGCGCGACTTCAACGTGGATACCGGAGACCAGTTCGAATGGACCGGGGGAGAAGCGCCGCGCATGAAGATGATGACGACGAAAGACGTCGCCAAAAACATCGCAGGCGGCTTTTTCCTGGACCAGATCCATGCCTCGCAGGCGCAGCGGACCAAGAAGGCCGACCCCGCCGTGTTGCCTTACTACGACGTGACATCACCCGGCACCATCGGGCGGCGCAAAGGCAAGACCATTACGGCCGCTACGCTCGAAGACGCGCCGGGATCTCCCGGCCAGCGCAAATTCAATTTTGTCACCTCTGCCAAGGCAGCCGACAAAGGCTTCTACTACGGCACTGTGCTTTGGGGATTCGACACGTTCCATGACGCGAAGGGTGTCACGAAAATCCGGAACGAATACAAGAGCTTTCGCCTGTGGCAGGGCGAGACGACGGACGAAGCCGTCCGCCTGTTCAACGAGTTTTATAAAAACCCGGGAACGAAGGACGCACCAACCAAGTGACGGCATATGGCGGATAACGCGGGGGAACATCTCGAAATCGCAGAGCTGGTTCGGGCTATCGATGAGAACCCGGACGAGTTGCACAACGACTACACGCCATCCGTGCAGCGCCTGATCGACAAAGGTTTGGCCGGCGCGGCGGCTGTTGTACCTCTGCTGAACACCGACGATCAGATGACGCGCAGAAGAGCGCAGAGGGTTTTGGAAGGGGTTGTTAAGGCGCGCTTCGGATGGAAGGCCGGCATGGGCTTTGCGGACGCAGGCGCGCAGGAGCAGGCGCTCGCGGTTTTGGCTGCCAACGGAAATTACGACGCCGCGGCTTCTGAAGAACAAAGGAAGCACTCGGCGGGGCTCTGGCGCCGCTGGATCGAAGACCAGAGAGAAGGGAAGGACCGCTGATGGCTGTTGAGGATCAAGCCCTGGCGCAACTCGAACGGCAGGCGGAGCGTGCCGGCCTTTTCACGCATACTGCGCTCGGGCAGACTACCTGCCGTCTGAACGAAGTGGAGTCGTTTGCCTACGCGCTCGTCGACCTGCTGCTTTCAAAACAGGTGGTGTCGCAAAGCGAAGTGGCCGCGGCCGTGGAGCAGGTGCGCCGCGAGATGTCCGAGCGCGGCGAAATGATCGGACCCGGCCTGGTGCTGCGCGCCGATCCGCCCGAAGCCGCCACGCGGCCTGCTACGGCGGTGAACTGTGCCGAGCGGATGCACATCTGCCATTCGGTTTGCTGCAAGCTCGACTTCCCGCTGACGCAGGAAGAGATTGAAGCCGGACACGTCCGATGGGATCTGGGAAGACCGTATCACATACGGCATGAAGAGCATGGCCACTGCACGCATCGCAACACGGAAACCGGCTCCTGCGGCGTGTACGAAAACCGGCCCGGCATCTGCCGCACTTACACTTGCGCGCACGATGAGCGCATCTGGAAAGACTTCGAAAAAATGGAGCTCAACCGGGAGTGGCTGGAGACGAATTTGAACGGCTGTAACCGCCCGCGAATGCTGGGAGCGGTGCTGTACCAGATCGAGAGAGCGCCGGCGACGCCGGAACCAAACCGCCCGGAACAGGCATGATCGATCACCTCGACAATCTGTTGCGGCAGGTATTTCTCTCGCGGATCGCCGAGATGGAGGACGAATCACAAGTGCGGTTTCAGCCGCCCGATGACACATGGCGTACATACGTGTCGAACCTGACGGTGGGCGGGCAGCCGGCGAATGCGTTGAACGTCTACCTGGCGGACCTGCGGGAGAATCGAACGCTCCGGTCTAACGAACGCGTCCGGACGTACGATAACGGCCTCGTTACCGAAGAGCCGGCGCCGCGCCGGATGGATTGCCATTATCTGATCAGTGCCTGGAGCCCCGCGGCGCTTACTCCGACCGTGGAGCCCACGTTCGATGAACACGCGCTGCTATACAGCGCCGTCGGCGCGCTGATGGATGCCGAGCCGCTGGTCCCCCGGCGCGCGTATGCGCCGAATCCGCTTCCGGCCACCTTCCCGGAAGAGATCGCCGATGCGGAGCTGCCGACACATGTTCTGCCGGTGGAAGGTTTCTCGAAGATCGCCGAATTCTGGGAGACGTTCGGCACGGTACATCCGTGGAAGCCGCTGGTTTATCTCGTGGTCACGCTGCCGGTGATTATGGAACGGCGCATAGCCGGTCCGATGGTTACAACACGCTTTACCGGGTACCGGCATGTGGGGCAGGCGGCGACAGCCGAAATTTTCGTCGAAATCGGCGGCACGGTGACGGCCGGAGTTCCGCCCGGACCTGTCCGGGGCGCGTGGGTGCAGATCGAGGACAGTCTCGGCACGCCGGCCGGTGTTGCGAGCACGGACGAAGACGGCCGTTTTCAATTCAGCGGATTGACTTCAGGGAATTTTGCTTTGCGAGTTCGGGCGCAAGGCTTCAGCGAGGCTTTTGTAAACATACAGGTGCCGTCTCCGACGGGCAACTACGATGTGCAACTTACTTAGAACAGGAGTGAACAGGTTATGCCGATCCTTGATGTACCAGGCGTATATATCGACGAAGTGACCAGCCCGGGGGTGATCGCCGGAGTCGGCACCAGCACGGCCGCTTTCGTCGGGCCCGCGCTCGCCGGCCCCATCAACCAACCGCGGCGCATCAGCAGCTTCGACGAGTTTCTGCAACTCTACGGGCAGCCGCAGGCGGATGGCACGATCAACCCGTATATCGTGACGCCACGCGTGTTCTACCTGGCGCACGGCGTCCGCGGGTTCTATGAGAACGGCGGCAAGCAGGCTTATGTCGTGCGCGTGGGCACGGCTCGTGCAGCCGCCTGGGACATCGTCAACGGAAATACGCCCACCGCCGAGACTGCTTTTCGCCTTCAAGCCAAGCAGGAGGGGTTGAGTGGGAACAACATCACCATACAGGTGCAGGCCGCCAGCGCCACCGGTGCGCCGGGCGTTTCCGTTGCCACCGCTACGGCGAATGTGACGGCGATGAACGGCATCAACCTCACCGTGAACGACGCAAGCAGTTTTCGCGTGGGGGATGTGGTGACGGAATCCGGCGGCACGGAAAACTTCGGGAATCGCGCTACCATCACGCAGATTCAAGGCAACAACATTACACTCAGCAACACCATCCCGGGGCTCGCCGCCACGGAAAACATCCGGATTGCCAGCATCCTTCCCGAACAGACCACATTCCGCCTTGCGGCCACCACCGGCATCTTTCCGGGGACGGTGGCGCAGATCAGCGGGGACGACGCCGATAACCCCGGAACAACGGTAAACGAGTACGTGCTTGTGCAAACCGTGGATGCGGGCGGCTTCGTGACCGTGGCGCCCACGCCCGCGCGCGCAACGAGATATAACCTGGCGGCAGCTACCGCGCCGGTCTTGATCTCGGAAGAGTTTCGCCTGATCGTGACGCCGCCTTCGGGCCCCGCGGAAACGTTCGATAATCTCTCGCTGAGCGCGCCGCATCCAAACTATGTCTTCACCGCGGTGAACTCCGGCTGGGTGGACGTGCTGCCACCCTCCACGCCCCCCACCGCCGGTATTCCGGAAAGCCTTATCCCAGCGGTGGCGGGAAATGTGACCGCGGCGGTGACGGGAGTGAATGACGATCCGGGAAGCCTGACGTCCGCGGGATTTCAAACGGGTATCGACGCACTGCGCAACATCGACGACGTGAACATTCTTGCGATTCCGGATGCAGCCGCCCACCCCGAAGCGCTCACCATCCAACTCGCCCTGATCAAT